>JBGQJV010000163.1:0-9732 GCA_041499215.1 Gemmatimonadota bacterium
ACGTACCGGCACACCACCGCGAGGATGGCAACGCACATCGCCACCCAGGCACCGGTCCAGCGGATGAAGTAGGGTCGGGCCCCGGCGTGGCGGGCCAGCAGATAGAAGAGGGTCAGCAGCAGGACGGTAGCGCCCAGCTGCACCCATACGCCGATGATCTCGATCACGCCTGCCTTGGTGGAGGAGGAAGTCGAAACTTAAGCGCAGGAAACTAACATTCGAGGCAAGCGGACGTCACCCATCCATGCGACTTTTCTTCTTTCTTCTCCTTGGCCTGTGCGCTGCGTCACCCGCCGGCGGCCAGAGTCTCAGCGCCGCCGACTCGGCTCGCCACGTTCTGAATCGGCTGGCCTTCGGGCCCACACCAGGACAGATCGACACCGTCGTGGCCGAAGGCGCGCTCCGGTGGGCTGACCGGCTGCTGACCGAATCCCGGCCGGCGGACCCGGAGCTGAGCCGCAGGGAGGCGGCGTTCTCGCCCCGGCAATTCGAAGCGGACGCGCTGGCAGAACGGCTCGAGGAAGCCCGCCGGGACCGGCAGCGGCGGCAGCAGCAGGCGGACAGCGGCAGGGCCGGGCGGGAGCCGCCAAGGATGACCAATGGTCCGGGTCGAACCCTCGCGGCATTCCAGCAGGTGGCGGTGGTACGGGCGACCTCAGCGCGGGACCAGCTCCGGGAGGTCATGGTCGATTTCTGGACCAATCATTTCAACATCTACCTGGACAAGGGTCTCGAACGGGCGTTGCTGCCGGAGTTCATCGAGGAGACCATTCGTCCCAAGGCGCTGGGCAGGTTCGAAGACCTGCTGCTGGCCACGGCGCGGAGCCCCGCGATGTTGTTCTATCTCGACAACGTGCGCAGCGTGCGCACCGGGGCGACCCCGCCCCAGCTCGCCCGGCTGGAGCAGTCCCGCCGCCGCGGATTCGGGGTCGGCCGCGGGATGCGGCGCGACTCGCTGCTTGCCAGGCTCCAGGAGCGGATGCCGACGGGCATCAACGAGAACTACGCCCGCGAGTTGATGGAACTCCACACCCTCGGGGTGGATGGCGGGTACACCCAGCACGATGTCACCGAGGTCGCGCGGATCCTCACCGGCTGGGGCATGCGGCAACCCAACCGCGGCACCGGGTTCGAGTACCACGCCTGGGCCCACGACGAGGGAGCCAAGACAGTCCTCGGAGTGAGCTTCCCGGCGGGGGGCGGAGAGGCGGAAGGGAAGCGCCTGATCCAGCTGCTCGCCAACCACCCGGCCACAATGCACCACGTGAGCCGGAAGCTGTGCGCCCGCTTCGTGGCCGACGACCCGCCGGACGGCTGCGTGGACGACGCGGTCCGTGCCTGGCAGGCCTCGCACGGTGAGATCCTCGCCGTGCTCCGTGCCATTGTGCACTCCCCGGACTTCTGGTCGCCCCGGTCCGTGGCGACCAAGGTGAAGTCGCCATTCGAGTTTCTGGTCAGCGCGGCGCGGGCGCTGCAGATCCAACCCGATACGCTTCCAGCCCTGGCCCAGGCTGTTGGGCGACTGGGGCAGCCGCTGTTCCGGCAGGCCTCACCGGCCGGATATCCCGAGCGGGAGGATGAGTGGGTCAACAGCGGTGCGTTGCTTGAACGGATGAATCTCGCCGTGGCGCTGGCGGGAGGCAGGATACCCGGCGCCATGCCCGAGCTCGATGCCATTACGCCGGAAGACGCAGGGCCCGAGGCGCTGGTCGACGCGGTGGACCATGCCTTTTTTGCCGGGGGCATGAGCCGGACCACCCGGGACGCGATCGCCCGGGAGTTGGCCGATGTCCATGATCCGGGCGAGGCGCGGGCGCTGGCGATCGGGCTGGCACTGGGAAGTCCGGAGTTTCAAAGGCAGTGAGAAGTGAACGGTGAACGGTGAACGGTGAACGGTGCCCATGAGCGTTTCGAGACGCGTCTTCGTCCGCGCGGGCAGTCTGGCCCTGGTGAGCCTCGGGCTCGACCCTCTCTTCCTGGCGCGCGCGGCCTACGCCGCGCCCCGAAAGGGCGGCTCTGCCCGGGGTCCGGTACTGGTGTGTCTGTTCCAGCGTGGCGCGGTTGACGGCCTCAGCATGGTGGTGCCGCACGGCGAGGCCGCCTATTACCGCGAACGGCCGCGGATCGCCATCCCGCGGGATCAGGTAATCGACCTCGACGGACACTTCGGCCTGCACCCGGCGCTGGCGCCGCTTCGGCCATGGTGGGACAACCGGAGCCTCGCGGCGATTCATGCCATCGGCTCTCCCGACAGCACCCGCAGCCATTTCGACGCGCAGGACTACATGGAGTCGGGCACCCCGGGGGTGAAGGCCACGCCGGATGGCTGGCTCAACCGGTACTGCAGCCACCGGGCGGAGCACGAGGCCACTCCGTTTCGCGCGGTGGCGTTCGGGCCCGAGCTGCCGCGCATCCTGGCCGGTTCGGCGCCATCGCTCGCGATCGACGATCTGCAGGCCTTCGGCATCCGGGCACGGCAGCCGGCGGCGCGAGATCGACTGACCCGGGCCTTCGAGGCCATGTACCAGGGCGCCGGAACCGGTCTCCTCGCCGGATCCGCGAGCGAAGGCTTCGAGGCTGCCCGAATGCTCCAGGGGCTCGACCCCGGCCAGTATCAGCCGGCGGGTGGGGCCGAGTACCCCCGGGGGCGCTTCGGACGTTCCCTTTCCCAGATCGCCCAACTCATCAAGTCCGACCTGGGTGTGGAGATCGCGTTCGCCGACGTCAGCGGGTGGGATACCCATGTCGCCCAGGGCTCCGCCGAAGGGGCCCTGGGAGCGCGGCTCGGCGAGCTGGGCCAGGGCCTGGCGGCATTCGCCACCGATCTGGGCGAGCGGATGCGGGACGTCGTGGTACTCACGATGTCGGAGTTCGGTCGGACCGTGCGGGAGAACGGCAGCGCCGGCACCGACCATGGCCATGGCACTGCCATGTTGCTGCTTGGTGGGCCGGTTCGCGGCGGCCAGGTGCTGGGGCGTTGGCCCGGGCTCGATGAATCCAGCCGGTTCGAGGGTCGGGACCTCGCGGTGACCACCGACTTCCGGGTCCTGTTCGGCGAGGTGCTAACGCGTCACCTGGGACTGCTGGACCTGAGCGCCGTCTTCCCGGGCTTCGGGCCGGAACCGGAGTCGCACCTGGGCGCGATCGGCGGCGCCTGAGAACTCGAAGTGAGAAGTGAGAAGTGAGAAGGACGGAGCCGCCGCGACACCCGCTCCACCCGGCCCCTTCTCACTTCTCACTTCTCACTCCTCACTTCGAGACGCTTGCCGGCCGTGCCGCAGTCTCCGCCCTCGTCCGATCCATTTCTCCCAGCTCTTCGATCTTCGCCAACACGTGCTCGGCGATCCTCCGGTGGGTCGGCGCGGTTGGCGGCAGGTCGAGGAAGGCGGCGTAGTCGATCGCGGGTCCGAACCACAGCCGCACCCGCTCGCCACCCCGCCATCGACGCGCAATGATCGCGGGCAGGTTGTTCCCCAACCCCAGCACGAAGGCTGGGACCACCTGGGGCCGGGCCTCGTGGATCAACCGCCCTACGCCGGGCTGAGCCGGGAGGAGGGCGTACGGGTCTGGGCCCTTGTTGCGGGTCCCTTCCGGGTGGAACCCGATCAGCCGGCCCGGTCCCTCGCGGCAGAGATCGGTCAGATGCTCCAGCGCCCATTGATCGAATCGTCGCCGGCCGGGCTGGTGAAAGAACGGCGGGTACATCGACCACCACGCCACGAGCCCGTTGAGGCAAAGCCCGCCAATGGTCTGGTAGTAGTATCTCCCCCTTACCGGAAAACAGATCGCCCGCCACCCGGGGAGCCGGCGGAACAGCGTACTCATCACCACGTACAGGTCAAAGAAGCTCCGGTGGTTCGACACCAGCAGGAGCGGCCGCTCGCGGGAAGTGGCGGCGACCTGATCCAGCCCGTGGACTTCGAGCAGCGAGCCGAGCACCAGCTCGATCCAGCGCGCGCCGATCTCCCGCTGACACTGGAACCACGCCCGCTGCCACCGGCCGTGGTTCATCCGGCTCACCAGCCGGACGGCGAACCGCTCGAACGGCGTGAGCACTTCCAGGGGTGGCGGACCGGTCATTCCCCTACCTCCAGCGGATGGTCCCGGGCGGACTCTCCATCAAGGGGAATTCGCCAGTCAGGCACGCCTGGGCCGGCCGGAGCCGGGCTCACCTACGGGGAGACTGCGGGGTGTCTGGCGCAGTATACTTGTCGCTCAGGATAGCGGGAGACCGGCGCCCACCCGCCCGGGGAAACAGGCCCCGTCAAACCCAGGACTCGAAAGGACGCGGATGACCGGCTGGCGGGAGAGATGGCGGCGTGGCCTGCTGGCGCTGGGCCCTGCCCTGGCGTTTGGCACCCGGGACCGGGTGGAGGTCGAGCGGCTGCCGCCGTTCGAATCGAGGATCCTGGGGGAGACCCGGACGATCGACGTGTACCTGCCGCGAGATTATGCCGACGGCAGCGATACCGCATTCCCGGTGCTGTACCTCAACGACGGCCAGGACATGACTGCCGTCGACCTGCTGGGGATCCTGGACTCGCTGCAGGAGGCAAGGGCAATGGCTCCGACGCTGGTGGTGGCAGTTCACGCCACCGAGCGGGTCCTCGATTACGGCACTGCCGGCGTGCCCAATGCCCAGGGGCTGGGGGCCCGGGCGGGGCGGTATCAGCGGTTTCTGCTCGATGAGCTGATGCCGGCGATTGACGCCCGCTACCGGGTGGCCCGCGGCCCCGCCACGACCGCGCTGATGGGGTGGTCCCTGGGCGGGCTTTCGGCGTTTGATCTGGCGTGGCAGCATCCCGAGCGGTTTGGCACCGTCGGGGTGTTTTCCGGGGCCTTCTGGTGGCGCACCGACGACAGCAGTCCGGCGGCTAAGCAGACCTCGCGCATCATGCATCGCCGCGTCCGGGAGACTGTCACCCATCCGGCACTGCGTATGTGGTTCGAGACCGGCCTGCAGGATGAATCGGCCGACCGCGACGGCGACGGGGTGATCGATGTGGTGCAGGACACTGAGGAGCTCATCGCCGAGCTTTCCCGCAAGGGTTACCGCCGCGGACTGGACATGGTGCACCTTACGGTCGAGGGCCGTCACGACCTCCCCACCTGGAAGCGGCTGTTGCCGGAGTTCCTGGTCTGGGCGTATCCTGGAGTTGTGAAGAGGTGAACGGTGAACGGTAAACGGTGAGCGGGTCTCCCTTTCACCGTTCACCCTGCACCGTTCACGGTCGCCACCACCAGCCGATCTCTTGACCCCAAGATGCCAGCCCCCCGCCTCCTCCTGATCGGCCCCGGCCACCCCAACCTGCTGGTGCTCGAGGCTCTGGCCCGGCGGCGCCTGCCTCCGGCCGACGTGGTGCTCATCTCGCCCGATCCCGCCCAGGTCTATTCGCGGATGGCACCGGGGTTCGTCGAGGGTCGATACCGGGCGGAGGAGATCACCGTCGACCTCCGGCGGCTGGCGCTTGCGGCCGAGTGCCGGATGGTCCCGGGCAGAGCGGTGCGGATCGACGCCGCCGGCAAGCGAGTCCGGCTCGATGATGGTTCGGAGCTGTACTATGATGTCGCGGCGGTGGCCATCGGCGGGGCACCGCCGGGCAGCGAGATCCCGGGGGCTGGGAAGCATGGCTTCACCGTGCACCCAATTGCGCGGGCCATTGAGCTGACGGATGCGCTCGACCGCGTGGCCGAGCCCAGGCCGGAGCCGCGGCGGATCGCGGTGATCGGGGCGAGCCCGGCCGGCGTGGAGCTCGCGCTGTGCGCCCGCGCCCGGCTGGACCGGAAGGAGGCGAGCGACGTGATCATCACGATGCTCGACTCGCGCAGCGAGCTGTTCGGCGGGCGCCTCCCTGCCTGGTCGGACCTGGTCATGCGGGTACTGGCCGAACACGACATCACGCTGCGCCTCGGGGTGGGTGCGACCGAGGTCGGTCCGGACTTCGTGCGGCTCAGCGATGGCCGGGTGCAGCCAGCCGACCTGGTGCTGTGCGCCGGCGGTCCCCACGCCCCGGGCCTGTTTCGCGACTCGGGGCTGCCGGTCGACAACCATGGCTTCCTGCTGGTAGACGACACCCTGGAAGCGCAGGGCATCTCCGGCCTGTTCGGGGCGGGCGACGCGGTGACCCTCGCCTCGGCCCCCAGGACACCAAGGGGGGTGTTTGCTCTGGAAATGGGCGAGACGCTGGTGCGGAATCTCCGCGTTGCTCTGGCGGGCACCGGGACCGGCAGGCAGTATCACCCCGAGACCCGGTACCTGGCCCTGCTCAATGCGGGCGACCGAAGGGCCCTCCTGTTCTACGGCCCCGTGGCCCTGGCGGCGCGGTGGGCCATGCGGCTCAAGGACCGGATCGACCGCCGGTTCATGACCCGCTTCCGTCGGCTCTCGAGTGGAACCGGGACTGGGGGAGGCGCGTAGGGGGCCCCTGACACCCCTGTCCAGCCGACCTCACTTTTCAGATTGGCACATTGCCCGAATCCCGGGTACCATAGGAACCCATCCCTATTCTTCTCCTCATCGGAGTGATCCGTGGAACGCCGTGACTTCCTCCACCTGGGCGGATTCGCCGCCGGCGCGCTGCTGATCCCCTCGTGGGATCCGTACGCCCGGCCCTGGTCGGGGAGCCTGACCCCGATCCCCACCGCAGACAAGAAGCAGCTCGCCAACATCGCCCTCGACACCGCCCGCTCCAGAGGCGCCACCTACGCCGACGTCCGGATCGCCCGTCAGCTGAACCAGTTCATCAACGGACGGGAGACCAAGATCCAGAACACCACCAACACCGAGTCGTTCGGGGTGGGGATCCGGGTCATCGCGGAGGGCACCTGGGGCTTCGCGGCGACTCAGGACGTGACCCCGGATGGGGTGAAGCGGGCCGCCGAGAAGGCGGTCGCGATTGCCCGGGCCAATTCCCGGCTGCAGACCGAGCCGGTGACACTGGCGCCACAGCGGGGCTATGGCGACGTGACCTGGCGCACCCCGATCGAGAAGAACGCCTTCGAGGTCTCCATCAAGGAGAAAGCCGACCTGCTCACCGCCGTGGGCGACGCGGCCCTCAAGGCGGGGGCCAGCTTCATCTTCACCGGACTCTTCCTGGTGAATGAACAGAAGTATTTCGCCTCCACCGACGGCAGCTACATCGACCAGGACGTGCACCGCTTCTGGCCCAACTTCCAGATTACCGTGGTGGACCAGGCCAGCGGGAAGTTCGAGACCCGTGACGCGCTCTCGGCACCGGTCGGCATGGGATGGGAGTACCTGGCCGGGCGGCCGGCGGGCAAGGTGAAGACCGCCGCCGGCGCGCTGACCTACAGCAGCTCCTACGACATGCTGGAGGACGCCAGGCTCGGGGCCGAGCAGGCCAAGGAGAAGCAGAAGGCCAAGTCGGTGGAAGCCGGCAAGTGGGACCTGGTGCTCGATCCTTCGCACGTGTGGCTCACCATCCACGAATCGGTAGGTCACCCGCTGGAGCTGGACCGGGTCCTGGGATACGAGGCCAACTACGCCGGCACCAGCTTCGCCACGCTCGACAAGTGGCGCTCCAAGTCGTTCCGCTACGGCAGCCCGATCGTCAACTTCGTGGCCGACAAGATCCAGCCCGGATCGCTGGGGGCGGTGGGCTATGACGACGAAGGCGTGAAGACCAGGGAATGGGACCTGGTGAAGGACGGCATCCTGGTCAACTATCAGGCGATCCGGGACCAGGTGCACATCCTGGGGCAGCAGGAGTCGCACGGCTGCTGCTATTCGGACAGCTGGAGCGATATCCAGTTCCAGCGGATGCCCAACGTCTCGCTCCGGCCCGGCACCAAGCCGCTCACCCCCGCCCAGATCATCGCCGGGGTGGACAAGGGCATCTTCATCGTGGGCGACGGCTCGTACTCGATCGACCAGCAGCGTTACAACTTCCAGTTCGGCGGGCAGCTGTTCTACGAGATCCGGAAGGGCAAGATCGTCGGCATGCTGCGGGATGTGGCCTACCAGTCCAACACCCAGGAGTTCTGGAACGCGGTGGCGGCGATCGCCGACCGCCGTGACTACCGGCTCAACGGCTCGTTCTTCGACGGCAAGGGCCAGCCGGGGCAGGTGAGCGCGGTCTCCCACGGCGCCGCCACGACCCGGGTGAACGGCGTGAATGTCATCAACACCGCCAGGAAGATCGGATAACCGCCATGCCTGAACTCAACGAAACCCAGGCCCGCGAGCTGCTCACCCGGGCACTCAAGCTCTCCAAGGCGGAAGCCTGCGAGATCAACATCGGCGGCAACACCGGCGGCAACATCCGCTACGCCCGCAACACGGTCTCCACCGCCGGGGCCACCGAGGACAACACCTTCGTGGTCCAGTCCTTCTTCGGCCTCAGGAACGGCACGGCCACCGCCAACCAGTTCGACGACACGACCATCGAGCGGGCGGTGCGGCAGTCCGAGGAACTGGCCCGGCTGGCACCGGAAGATCCCGAATCGATGATGCCGCTGGGCCCCCAGACCTACACCCCGGTGTCCGCCGCCTACAGTGAGGCCACCGCCGGCATCACCCCGGAGTACCGCGCCAAGGTGGCGGAGGGAAGCATCGGTCCGGCCAAGGAAGCCGGCTGCGTCGCCGCGGGATTCCTGCAGGACGGCAGCAACTGGCAGTCGATGGCCAACACCGCCGGTCTGTTCGCGTACCACCGGCAGACGGGCCTCAACTTCTCGGTGACCATGCGGACCGAGGACGGCACCGGCTCGGGCTACGCCGAGCGGGACGTCAACGATGTTTCCCGGTTCGACGGGGGAGCGGCCTCCCGGATCGCGGCGCAGAAGGCCGCCGCCTCGCGCGAGGCCAAGGCCATCGAGCCCGGCAAGTACACCGTGATCATGGAACCCACCGCCGCGGTGGATCTGCTGCAGCCGCTGGCCTTCAGCCTCAACGCCCGGCAGGCGGACGAGGGCCGAAGCCCGCTCTCCAAGCCCGGCGGCGGCACCCGGCTGGGCGAGAAGCTGGTGGACGAGGCGGTGACCATCATCTCGGATCCCACCCACCCGGACATCCCCACCGCCCCGTGGAACGGCGACGGCCGGCCCTTTGCGCCTACCACCTGGATCGAGCGGGGCGTCGTCAAGAACCTGTTCTACTCGCGGTACTGGGCCCAGAAGCAGGGCAAGCCGGCCACGCCGTTTCCGGCCAACCTCATCATGGCCGGCGGCAACGGCTCCCTCGAGGACCTGATCAAGGACACCGCGCGCGGAGTCCTGGTGACCCGCTTCTGGTACATCCGGTTCGTGGACCCGCAGACGCTGCTGCTCACCGGACTCACCCGCGACGGCACCTTCTACATCGAAAACGGACAGATCAAGCACGCCATCAAGAACTTCCGGTTCAACGAATCGCCCATCATCATGCTCAACAACGTGGACGCGCTGGGCCGGCCGGAGCGGTCCCAGGGCAACCTGATTCCGCCCATGCGGATCCGGGACTTCACGTTTACCAGCCTGTCGGACGCGGTGTAGACGGGACGGACGGGACGGACGAGCTCGTCTCTCGACCGCCCCGACCGTTCCGACCGTCCCAACCGTCTCGATCTCATGCCGCGCTTCGTCTTCACCCGCCTGCAATACGCCTCCGGCGACTGGGATGTGGACCAGCGCATGCCCGCGAACCTGCTGCATTCGCTGGTGGAGTACACCACCATCGATGTGGACCCCAGGGAGCGGATCGTGCCGCTGGCGGGGGCGGACCTGTTCGATGCC
>JBGQJV010000164.1:0-9666 GCA_041499215.1 Gemmatimonadota bacterium
GGCGCGCACTGGCGTCGCCGTCGGACGAGTTGCGGGGCAGCGGAGATCACCTCGAGCTGGTCGCCCCGCGTGGCGTGCTCACGTCCCGCGCGGTGCCGGTCTTCACCTGGCACGCCCTGCCCGGAGCATCCGCCTATGCCTTCGAGCTGCTCGACGACCGCGACTCGCCGATCTACCAGGCGACGATCGGCGATACCACCCTTGTGCTGCCGGACTCGGTATTCCTCGTTGCGGACCGCGGCTACAGCTGGCGGGTGCGCGGGCGGCTTTCCTCCGGCGACATCGTGGCCTCCCCCTTCGTGAGTTTCAGCCTCCATACGCCGTAGGCCAAAGCCACGACGAGCAGCATCGCCCCCCATCGCCACCGATCGGCTCGCGGCCGGAGCGGCACGACCACTGACGGATCCCCCACCAGCACGAACGCCGCCCACTCGGATGCCGGCGCTCCGCTGGCGATCGCCGAGGCGCTGGCCCGACGGAGCGCCTCTCCGGCGGGGGCGCCGCCGGCGAGCTCGCGGTAGAACTCCGCCTCAAAGCGCGCGGCCGAGCGGTCGGTCACGGGCCACAACGTGGCCAGGACCGCTCGCGCGCCGGCCTGGAGGAATGGGGCCGTGAGCCCCTGGACCCCTTCGCCGCCGACCACCAGCCCGTCGGCCGTCCGGCACGCGGAGAGCACCACGAGGTCGGCGTCCAGCGAAAGCTGGGCGATTTCCCCCGGGGTGACGAACCCGTCCTCCCCGTCCCCCGGTGAGAGGGCGAGGGCCGTGCGCGCCACGGTACGGTCATCCACCAGCGCGTGGGTGGCGAAGTGAAGGACCCGGAAGCCGGTGAGGGGGGTGTGCTTGAGGTAGGCTTCGCTGGCATCGGCCCCGAGGCGGAGCACCGACCCAGCCACATAACCGGCCGCACGGCGGGCCTCCTCGGCCGACGCCTCGAGCCGCGGCAGGCCGCCAGAAAGGTCGAACGCTTCGCGCAGGACATCCGTGCGCGCGGTCGCTGGTTGACGGGAGCCGAAGGCGGGATCTCCCAGAGCGAGGACCGGCCCGTCACCGGGAGACCGGCGCCGGGCCAGCACCTGGGCTACTGCGAGCGATGGAGCCAGGCTGACCGCGAACCGGGAGATGAGCGGCCGCCCGTCTGCGAGTGGCAGCGCGGCAAACGGCAGGCGATGCAGGGCCCCGTCGGGCACGATCATCAGGCGAGTCACCGAACCTGGGAGGTCAGCGATTGCCGGGCCGAGCAGAATTGCGCTCACCCGGGTCGCGAGCGCGGCTGACGCGGCCCCCGACTGGAGCAGACCCGCGAACCGCTCGAGATCCGGCGCCAGCGAATCGAGCGACGGCAGCACCTCGGCGCTGATGCCGGCCCGGGTCACGAGAAAGCGTGTGGTCGGCTGGCCGGCCGGCCCGGCCAGGTACTCGATGGCGGCCGTGTGATCGTCCATGGCCGCGAGATCGCCTGAGGTCGTTCCCGACATCGCCGGCGTCGCGTGTGCGGTATCGGTGGAGAGAAGTTGGGCCCGCAACAGCCGGTCCTCGAGCGAGCGGGCACGCCTGTGCTCCGCCAGGCGGAGCGCGGCCTCCCTCCGCCCGCCCCGCACCAGTCCCGCGACGATCGTGGCGAACCCGAGGTCGGCCTCGTCGTAGCCCTGGCGGGTCTGGAACACCAGCGGCCGGAGGTCGCGATCAGCCAGCGTGCCGCGGAGGGAGTCCAGCCGGTCCGAGGCCCGGGTGATTTCCAGCAGCGCCGCCGCGGTGTCTCCGGCCCGGAGTGCCGTTTCCGCGATGCGGGAGTGGATGGCGTACTGGTCGAGGTATTCGTCGGCGCCGCTGGTGGCGAGCGCGCTGTCGAACCGCGCCTTGGCCTCCGCCAGCCGCCCCATCCGCAGCAGTGCGATGCCCTCGAAGTATCTGAGGCCAGAAACCGCCGCGGGGAACCCGTGGCTCCGGCCGAATGCGGCCGCGGCCGCGAGTCGATCGAGCGCGTCCGACCACCGCCCTCGCACCAGTTGCACTTGCGCGAGCTGTACCCGGGCGTAGTACATGTTACCCATATTGCCGCGGCGCTCCGCGGCGTCCCGCCAGGCCTCAAAGATCTGTTCCGCACTGTCCGCCTGGCCCCGGGCGAGCGCGCCGACGCCGTAGCCCTGCAGCAGTTCCGAGATCGCGGCCGAGTCGTGCGCGACCCGAAAGAGCGTGTCGGCCCGGAGGAATTCCCCCGCAGAGGTGGCGTAGTCTCCCGCGTCCCACGAGACAGCGGACAACCAGCGGAGCGCTCCGGCTTCGAGGTCGGGGGCGTGGCTGGCGCGGGCCGCGACCAGGGCCTCACTCAGCTCGGTCTGGGCTCCCGCCAGCTCGAAGTGGTTGTACTTGAGGTAGCCGTTGGTGATGAGTGAGATCGCCAGTTGGGCCGAATCACCGGCGGCCCGATTGACCTGCACCGCGCTGTCGGCCTGGGCCAGGGGGAGAGACGGGTCATCGAGCAGTGCGTTCAAGATCAGCGCCGAGGTCCGATAACAGGCGCCGAGGACAACGGGGTTGCTCGCGGTCCGGGCGAGCACCAATCCCTCGCGTACTGCCGCCGCCGGGGTCAGGCCGCCCCCTGCACCGAGGCTTGCTTGGGCGCATCGGATAAACGCCAGCGTGGCAGTGGCGCTGGCGGGCGCGCCGGCCCAGGCCGAGTCGAGCGTAGCCACTGCCGCCGCCGCCCCGGTCAGCCGGCCGCGCAAGAAGCCGAGCAGGGCCATCGCCGTGGCGTAGCTCTCTCCGTCCCCCGCCTTGCGGGCGCGGCCGGCGAGATCCGCCAGGCGCGCGGCGCTCACGTCGAATGGATCCTGCCAGTACACTGCCTCTGCGGCGCGGAGCTTAGCGCGGATCTCGGTGAAGGCCGAGTCCGGGACAGCGGGCGGGGTGTGGGACACACCCCCGGCATTAAGGAGGAGGAGGAGTCCCGCGAGTCCGTAGGCGAACATCAGAGGCCTCACTGCCCGGAATGCGTGCCGCTGCATGTGGGCCGCCCTGCAGGCATTGTGGACCCGGGACGGTACCGGTGAGAGTGGGGCCCGGACTGGCGACGCGCAAGTCGGGCCCCCACATGAGCCGGGCGGGCCTCGATGCAAGGCGAAAATGGAAGTGCTACCATTCTCAACGGCCTGAGGGTCAATCACGTGAGGACAGCAGCCTCGGGCGACACCCACTACATCTCCCTCGCCTTGATTGTGTACCACCAGCTAGTGCGCGACTGCCGGCAGCGGCCCTGATGTCCTGGGGCCGACGTTTTCTGCCCGACGCCGGGGAGGTACATCCCGACCTGCTGGCCGAGCTGGGCGAGCATGCCCTCGCACCAGACGCGGTGGAGCAGCTCCTGTCGCTGGCCCAGCCGCGGCTCCGCCGGCTGTTCCATACCACGGAGCCGGTCGCCGTGGTTCCCGTGCCCGCGGGGATGCTCCGTGAGATCGGTCTGCGCGCGACCGTCGAGCACCGCGTGCTCGTGCTGGTTGCCGGGCCGGACAGCGCCGCTCTGGCGGATACAGCCGAGGCGCTCGGCGCCGAGGTGATCCGCATGATGGTGCACCCCGGGCATACCCCGGAGCCCGAACAGCTGGAGCGATTTCTCGCCAGCCCTCCAGTGGACAGCGTCGCGCTGGTTCACGCCGAGCGTGGCACTGGTGCGCTTGCGCCGCTGGCCGCGTTGGCCGAGGTGGTGCGCCGCCGGACCGATCTGCTTCTGTTTGTGGACGCCACCGGTTCTCTCGGTGCGGCTCCGATCGAGACCGACGCCTGGGGCCTGGACTTGGTGCTGGCTGCGTCGGACGGGCCACTGGCTCTCCCAGCTGGTCTCTCATTCGCCGCCGCGTCACAACGCCTGGTCGCGAGGGCCCGAGGTCTGTCCGGCCGGGGTGTATTGCTCGACCTGCTTACCCACCTCGCAGCTGCGGCTGAGGGCACCGCGCTGACACCGGTCGATCCTGTCCTGGCCGTTGCCCTCGATCGCCAGCTTGAACGGGTCGATCGGGAAGGCCTCGCTGAGCGCTGGGAGCGACACCGGAGGATGGCGGAGACGGTTGAACGCTGGGCGGATGGGCGGAAGGACCTCGTCCTGCGGGCCGCGCCTGGGCGGCGTTCTCCAACCGTAAGCTGCTTCGAGTTGAGGCCGCCGCTGACCGGATCAATGGTGTCCGACGCCCTGTCCCGGGAAGGGTGGCAGGTGGCATCGGGAGAGGGACCCGACTCGGCACACCTGCTTTGGGTCGGTCACATGGGGGAGACAGCCGCCGAGCATCTCGCGCCCATGCTGGAGGCGCTGGGGCTGGCGCTGGATGAGCGCGCAGGACTCACTGCACTTTGAACTGCCCCACCTTCGCGAACAGCCCCTGGGCCGTCTCGGAGAGTGCGTGCGCCGAGCCTGCGACCTGTTCCGTGGATGCCGAGAGTTCCTGGGCACTGGCGGCGATCTGCTGCGCGGCGGCGGCGACATCCTCGGTTCCGCTCGAGACCTCGGTCATCCGGGTGGCGATCCCCTCGATCAGGGAGCGGACCTCGCCGGAGGAACGGGAAATCTGCCGGCCCCACTCGTCGGTCTGATGGGCTTCCTCGGCTACGCGGGCCAGGCCCTCCGCGGCCTTGTGCGCTGTGGCCCGGGCGGCCTGGCCGCCCCGGGCCAGCCGTAGCAGGCGGTCCCGCGCCGTGGCGACCCGCTCCTGGACCATCTGCACCGTATCGCTGGTGAGGGTCGCGGCCTGGGCCGCCTGACCCGCCAGTTTCCGCACCTCCTCGGCGACCACTGCGAACCCCTTGCCCTCTTCGCCGGCGCGGGCGGCCTCGATGCCGGCGTTGAGCGCCAGCATGTGGGTCTGCCGCGCGATCGCCTTGGTCTGGGTGACGAACTTCTCGATCTGTTCCGAAGCAGCCGCGAGCGCCGCGGCCTCCTCCGCGCCCTTCTCGATCTCTTCGGCCAACCGCTGCAGCTCGCTGGAGCTGGCGTCCAGCTCATCGCGGTGGTCGCGGGCCAGCCGGGCCAGGGCGGCGTTGCGATCCGCCGCCTCGCCGGCACTCACCGCCAGGGTCTGGGCGATCTGCAGGATCCGGTCGCCGTCCTGCGCCGCGGCGCGGACGACCGCGGCCTGCTTGGTGGCGCGATCGGTCAGGTCGTTGCAGGTGCCGGAGACCTCCTCGGTCGAGGCGCTCATCTCCTGGGTGGAGCTGGAGATCTGCTGCGCCATCGCCGCCGCTTCCTGCGCGCTCCCGCGAATGGCGGTCACCAGGGTCCGAAGCTGGGTCACCATCTGGCCGACCGCCTGGGTGAGGCTGTTGGCATCGCCGGCCCCGGCAGAAGAGAGCGACACGGTGAGATCGCCTTCGGCGACCCGGGTGGCGACCACGATCGTGTTGCCGAGGGGGCGGAGGATATTTCGTCTGAGCCAGCTGACCGTGAAGCCGACCGTGAGGGCCGCGACGACGAGGTAGGCGATCAAGGCACCGGCGGCCGCGATCCAGAAGCGGCCGGGGGAGAACTCCCGGCCGCCGAGGATCCAGAAGGCACTGACCTGCAGCAGGCCGAGCAGGAGCATCAGCCCAGCCGCCACAAGGTAGATAGTGCGAACGAACTTCCGCCGCTGGTCGGACATTGGAGTTTTCGGGGTAAGTGAAATAGAGGCTGGAAGTTAGGGCGTGGGGGCTGCCTGGGGCAAGACGTTCCGCGTTCCGCGTTCCGAGTTCCGCGTTTGTTCGGTGGCCAGGATAGCAAAAACCCACCGTCTGAGCTGGGCCGACGCGGAACGGGGAACGCGGAACGCGGAACGATCTGTCCTGTCGCATGCCCCCGACTGCATCTAAATTCCGGCCCCTATGAGCGATACACCGATCGACGGCTACCGCCCCGACGTGGTCGAGGCGAAATGGCGCGCGCGCTGGGCCGAGCGGGGCACCAATAACCCCGACATGGACCACCCGACCCGCCCGTTCTACAACCTCATGATGTTCCCCTACCCCTCGGCCGAGGGGCTGCACGTGGGGAACATGTTCGCCTTCACCGGCAGTGACGTCTACGGCCGGTTCAAACGGCTGATGGGGTACGACGTCTTCGAGCCGATCGGCTACGACGCATTCGGCATCCACAGCGAGAACTACGCCCTCAAGGTCGGCATCAATCCGGCCGAGTTGATTCCGCGCAACATCGCCAACTTCCGCCGCCAGCTGGAGCGGATCGGGGGGATGTTCGACTGGCGGCATGAGCTCTCGACCACCGACCCGGCCTACTACAAGTGGACCCAGTGGATCTTCCTGCAGCTGTTCAAGGCGGGGAAGGCGTACAAGAAGAAGGCGGGGGTCAACTGGTGTCCCAACGACAAGACCGTGCTCGCCAACGAGCAGGTCGAGGGTGGACGGTGCGAGCGCTGCGGCGCGCTGGTGGAGCAGCGGTTCCTGGAGCAGTGGTTCTTCCGGATCACCGACTACGCCGACCGGCTGCTCAGGAACCTCGACACCATCGACTGGTCCGAGACCACCCGTACGGCCCAGCGCAACTGGCTGGGCCGGAGCGAGGGGGCGGAGATCGAGTTTCCGGTGGTCGCCGGCGACAGCAACGTGGAACGCGGAACGCGGAACGCGGAACCCATCCGGGTCTTTACCACCCGTCCCGACACGCTGTTCGGCGCCACCTTCATGGTGCTGGCGCCGGAGCATCCGCTGGTGGCGGGGCTGACTACACCGGCGCAGCAAGCCGAGGTGGTTGCCTACGTGAAGGCGTCAATGGCGCAGGATCTGGTCTCCCGCAAGGTGGGGGACCGGGAAAAGACCGGGGTCTTCACCGGGGCGCTCGCTACCAACCCCGCCACTGGAACCCGGATCCCGGTCTGGATCGCGGACTACGTCCTCATGGAGTACGGCACCGGCGCGATCATGGCCGTGCCGGCGCACGACCAGCGCGACTTCGAATTCGCCAGGAAGTTCGGGTTGCAAATAGTTCGCGTGCTGGCTCCGGCTGATTCCGCCTCTTCCGCCCTTCCCGCCCTTTCCGAGGCTGAGACCGAGACGCACGGCTACGTCCTGGTCAACTCGGGACGGTTCAACGGCCTGCCAGCCGACGAAGGGAAGTCGGCCATCACCGCCTGGCTTGCGGCGGAAGACCGGGGCAACCCGGTGGTCCAGTACCGGCTGCACGACTGGTGCATTTCCCGCCAGCGCTACTGGGGCCCGCCCATTCCGATCATCTACTGTGACAGCTGCGGGCCGGTGGCGGTGCCGGAAAAAGACCTGCCCGTGATCCTGCCGCTGATCGAAGACTTCCGGCCGGACGATTCCGGGGTCTCGCCGCTGGCCCGGCACGAGGAGTGGTACTACGTACCCTGCCCGACGTGCGGCAGACGGGCCCGGCGCGAAACCGACGTCTCGGACACGTTCCTCGACTCGGCCTGGTACTACCTGCGCTACCCCAGCACCGATTTCGACGACCGGCCGTTCGACCCGGTGCGAACCCGGACCTGGTGCCCGGTCACGACCTATATCGGCGGCAACGAGCACGCGGTGCTGCATCTCTTGTATTCCCGTTTCCTGGGGATGGTGCTGCACGACCTGGGGCACCTGCATTTCGACGAGCCGTTCACCCGCTTCCGGGCGCATGGGCTCATCGTCAAGGACGGCGCCAAGATGTCGAAGTCGCGGGGCAACGTGGTGATCCCGGACGAGTACATCGCCCAGTGGGGTGCCGACACCTTCCGCATGTACCTGATGTTCCTGGGGCCGCTGCAGGAGGGGGGCGATTTCCGCGATGCCGGCATCAACGGGCCGCGCCGGTTCCTCGAGCGGGTATGGACCCTGGTGGGAGAGGTCGAGGCCGGAGGTGAACTGACCAAGGAAATCGTGGTCCGCTGGCACGCGACCAAGAAGAAGGTCGCGGAGCACATCGAGGGTCTGCACTACAACACCGCCATCGCCGCCCTGATGGAGCTAGTGAACCACATGAAGGAAGCGGGGTGCAGGGACCGGGACATGGTGCAGGACCTGGTGGTGATGCTGGCTCCGTTCGCGCCGCACTTCGCCGAGGAAAACTGGGAGCGGCTGGGAAACCAGGGTAGCGTGTTCGCGGCGGGTTGGCCGAAGTGGGACGAGAAGCTGGTGGTGTCGGACGAGATCGAGGTTCCGGTTCAGGTGAACGGCAAGACGCGCTCCAAGGTCCGCGTGCCGCGCGGGTCCGATGAGGCCACGGTCCTGGCCGCTGCCCTGGCCGACCCTGCGGTGCAGAAATTCGTCGCCGGGAAAGTAGTTCGGAAAGTGGTGTACGTGCCGGACCGCCTGATAAACCTCGTGGTCGCCTGAGCTCCGCGTAGGGACAGAGTAGCAGTTCACCACGAAGACGCGGAGGACACAGAGGTTGCACGGAGGACTGTCTCTGTTGTCCGAACGATCCATCCTCGTGTCGACCGGCGCGACTCGTGATCGCAGGATCACCGAAACCCTTCCCTGGTGCCCCGCCGGCATGGAAGAGCCGCTCGAGGCGCTCGAACGGCTCTTTCACGGTCGCACCGAGCCCTCGACTGGGCAGAATACCCGTTCAACACCTCAAGGCTAGCGGTCCAACGGCCAAGGGAACCGCTAACAGCTAATGGCTAATGGCCCACTCCGGGATCACACTCAACCCCACAGCCTAGCGCCTCGCCGGCCGCTGCATCTCCCGCCAATCCTCCTTGAGCTCCACTGACGGATTGAAGTTGGGGGAGTCGGACAGGATGTACTCACCCTTGCCGTTGCTCCACGCGGTGGTGTAGCCACCCACCAGCTCCACCTTCTCGTTGGAGCGCGGGTCGACGTAGGTCTCCACGCCGCGGATGGTCTGGCCGAACTGCTCGGCCATCCGGTCCTGCACCACCTGGTTTTCCCGGTAGGTCTGGCTGATGCTGCTGCTGATGTAGTCCTGCGCCTCACGCCAGATCCGCTGCCGGTCCATCGCTCCCTGCTGCTGGATCCGCCCCACATTGTTGAGCCATTGGGCGACAGCGGACTGATACTGGGGATTGATGCGGAACGACGCCAGCATCGTGGCAAACAGCTTGGCGTTCTGATCCAGCTGGCCCATCGGCGCCCAGGTGCCGGTGATGTTGTAGGCCATGATGGAGAAGTTGTTCGCGGTCATGGCCATGTTGCCGTTCATGAGCGCCGCGGAGTTGGCGGTCGGCGCGGCAACGGTCATGATCGTGGCCGAGATCCACTCCTCCACCGGCCGGCCCCCGATGCTGTGCTGGAACCGCACCCGCCCCGCCTCCGCCCGGACTCCCCGGAGCAGGCCCTGCTGGACCATCGGCCCGTAGCTGGCGTTGAGCTTGGCCTGCTCCGCGTCGGCGACGCCCCGGAGCGGCTCCGCGGTCACGATCCTGGCGCCCTGCCGGGTACGGGGGAGGACCATGTGCGTCAGGAAATCCGGCGGGTTCATGGCCGGGTTGGCGTCACAGGCCATCCCGCTTGCTGCGCTGTTGTGCATGGTCTGCTGCTGCATCGGATCATCGGACCAGACCCAGCTGTACTGGGGCAGGATCTCCATGCCGGTGAGACCGTCCGGGGCCATGGCCCGCCACCGGCCCTGGATGATGTTCTGGGGGCAACGGGTCATCCCCTGTGCCCAGGTCACCCCGCCCTCCGACTTCCAGTCGGACGGGACCAGGAGCCGGGCCAC
>JBGQJV010000165.1:0-9662 GCA_041499215.1 Gemmatimonadota bacterium
TCCCGCCGCTGCTGGCTAAGCTACCAGCCTCTTGTACACCTCCAGATCAGCCTCACTGAAGCACACGAACCGCACCAGGTCGATCACCGACAGGTGAGTGGTCTGGGCCACGGTGCGAACTGCGATCTCCGCCGCCTGTGCGATCGGGTAGCCGTAGATCCCGGTGCTGATACAGGGGAAGGCCAGCGACCGCAGCCGGTAGTCGCTGGCGATGGTCAGCGCGGCGCGATAGCAGGAGGCGAGCAGCTCCGCCTCGTTGGCCGTTCCCCCCTGCCAGACCGGTCCCACGGCGTGGATCACGTAGCGCGCGCCGAGATTGAAGCCAGGGGTGATCTTTGCGCTACCCGTGGAACACTCACCCAGGGCCCGGCAGGCGCGCGCCAGGTCCGGCCCCGCGGCGCGGTGGATGGCGCCGCAGACTCCACCCCCCGGCGCGAGAGAGGTGTTGGCTGCGTTCACGATGGCGTCGGTGGTTTCGCGGGTGATGTCCCCCTGGACCGCCTCGAGCGCGCTCACGGCGTTTGAGCCTCGTACATCAGCTTTCCGCCGAGAATCGTGTAGATCACCCGGGTCTCGGGGATCCGGTCTTCGGGGATGGTCATGATATCCTGCGAAAGCACGGTGATGTCCGCCAGGAGGCCCGGGCGAAGCCGACCCTTGAGCCCCTCCTCGAACGCGGAATATGCGTTGTTCACGGTGTAGGAGCGCAAGGCCTCCTCCCGTGTCATTCGCTGATCGGGGAAGAACCTGCTTCCATCGGCCAGCCGGCGGCTCACCGACGCGTAGAATGAGGCGATGGGATTGGCGTCCTCCACCGGGACGTCGGTCCCGTTGGTGACGACGGCTCCTGACTTGAGCAGCGACCGCCAGACGTAAGCCCCCTTTTCCGCCCGGGCCGGGCCCAGTCGTTTCAGGACCCAGGGACCGTCCGAGGTAGCGTGGATCCCCTGCATCGATGCGATCACTCCGAGTTCCGCAAAGCGGGGAATGTCGGCTGGGTCGAGGTGCTGGGCGTGCTCCACCCGCCAGCGGAGCCCGCGCCGGCCGGCCAACACCCGCTGGTACACGTTCAGCACCTCGCGGTTGGCCCGGTCGCCGATCGCGTGGGTGGCCACCTGAAAGCTGTCCGCCAGCGCGATCCGGGCGCGCTGTTCCAGCACCTCGACCGGCGTGGTGGCGAGGCCCACACTGCTCTTCAGGTCTTCGTAGGGAGCGAGCAGCCAGGCTCCGTGCGAGCCCAGCGCGCCATCCGCTACGAGCTTGATGCATCGCACGGTGAGGAAGTTCCCGCCCACCCCCACCATCCGGTACGCCGGCAACCGGGCTCGCAGGCTGTCGGTCGGCTCTCCCCCCACCATGGCATAGAGCCGTACCGGTAGCCGGCCCCGCTCGGCAAGGCGGCGGAACAGATCGATGGTCTCGAACGGGCTGCCGGCGTCGTGAAAGGTGGTGATGCCCCGGGCCAGCACGTCTTCACCGGCCAGCTCCACCATCTTCAGCGCTTCGGCCTCCCGCTCGGCCGGCGAACGACTGGCCTCCCACGCCGCGAGCCGGTCGCGTACCAGTTGCTGCGCCGTTTCCCGGAGAATGCCGGTGGCCTCACCGTCCGGTCCGCGCACAATCTCGCCACCTGGGGGATTGGGGGTGCGACGGGTAATCCCGGCCAGCTTGAGCGCGAGACCGTTCACCATCGCGGCATGTCCGCTGGCGTGGACCAGGAAGACCGGGTTGCCGCGCGAGACGCTGTCCAGGCTGGCGTGCAACGGCATCCCTTCCACCGCCGGGATGGGCGGATGCTCCCACTTTTCCTGATGCCAGCCGCGGCCGCTGATCCAGGCTCCGGCCGCGATGTCCCGCGTGGCGGCTTGCACCAGGGAGACGATGTCGTCCCAGTTTCTGGCGCGAGTCAGGTTAAGGTGCAGCCGGGATCGCCCCAGACCCATGAAGTGACCGTGACCCTCGATGAAGCCGGGAATGGCGAGTCGACCGCCGAGGTCCATCCGGTGGGTAGCCGGCCCGATCAGCGCCTCGATCGCCCGGTTGCTCCCCACCGCCACCACCCGGTCGCCCCGGATGGCGAGTGCCTCCGCGGTGGGAACGGCGCTGTCGAGGGTCACGATCCTGCCGTTTAGCAGAACCAGGTCGGCCGGATTGGCGGGGAGCTGACGGCTGATGCTCAGCAGGAGCGCGGCGAGCGCCAGGGCGCCGCCACTGAGTCGGATCATCGCAGGATTCGGTGGCGCAGTCGTCCTTCGGGGTGCTGGGCTGCCTCCAATGCGAGGGCGGGATCAATGCTGCCGGGCGTCCCCGCGAGCCGGCCGAGCACATCGGCCGGCGCAGCTTCAACCGGAAGCTCGAGGGCCAGGCTCAGTCCCCGGCCCAGCGCGGCGGGTGCATCCACCAGGTCTGCCCAGTCCGGGAGGATGGTGGGCGAACGGGCAGCCACCAGCGGAATGGCCGCGTCGTCCGGCAGACGGTGAGCCAGGGGCACATCGAGCCGGGTCGCGAGTGCTCCCCAGTGCTCCCATCCATCCACCGCCACGAGCACGGTGAATGACCACCGCTCCTCCGAGGCCAGCCGAGCGAATTCCTCCAGCAATTCACTGTCGGACGCCGGCGCCCCGATCGATCCGGACAGTGGAACCGCACCGGTCTCCGCGAACCAGCGGCGGCTCGGGGTGAGGGTGTCCGGTCGGAATCCAGGGAAGGCGGCGTATCGCCTGGTGCGGCGGATTTCCCGCTCGGCCGCCTGGCGTTGTGCCGGGAACTCCGCCGCCTGCGCGGCGCCCTCGAAGGCCACCTCGGCGGCGAGGTAGCGTCCTGCCTGGCGCAGCACGTGTCCCCGCAACTGCAGAGTGCCGCCGTGTGGCTCCAGCGCAAAGGCGCGGTCCAGCGCCATGAGCGCCCGAGACAGTTCGCCGATCCGGAAAGCGGCGTAGCCCGCCTCGTGCCAGACCAGACCGAGGTCGGGGTCGCAGCCGGCCGCGTGGTCCAGCGCCGCGAGCCCTTCGCGAAATCGCCCCAGCTCCACCAGCGCCGCGCCACGAAGGGCGGCGGGCAGGGCGTCGTCTCCAAACTGCTGCCCGGCGCGCTCGCTCAGTGTCAGCGCCTCCTCGTGGCGCTGGGCGTGGCGCAGCAGCGCAAAGTACTCGACCCAGGCCTGCTTCAGGTCGGGATGAGTCGCGAGGATCGATTGATAGGCCGCCTCGGCTTCCTCGATCCGCCCTTCCTGCAGGAGCCGCCGCGGCCGCGAGAGCAGCCGGTCCACCGGCGCACCGGAGAAGACCCGGAACTGGTCGGTCGAGTACATGCGCGCGAATGTACCGTGCGGGCCGGGATGCGCTAGGGTGGGGGAACCAAGGCGACCAGGCGACAGGGCGACGGGATCGATGTAGTTACAGTGGCGCTGGCCAGCCGTCACCGTTGTCGTCCGTCGCCCTGTCGCTTTCACGCCCGTTCGCCCTCGACCCTCCCCCCTCGCCCTTGTCGCGCTCGTCGGCAGGAGTAACTTCCCTCGCCATGGATACCGAATTCTCCACCCGTGAGCAGCCGCGGCTCCTGCGCGAGCTGTCAGAATTCCTCGCCATTCCCAGTATCAGCGCTCTCCCGAGCCACGCTGCGGACTGTCGTGCCGCTGCCGAGTGGCTGATGGCCGATCTCCGGCGGCTCCAATGCCCGGTCGTGGAGCTGGTGGAGGGCAATGGACATCCGCTGGTCTGGGCCGAGGGCCCGGAGATTCCCGGCGCGCCGACCCTGCTGATCTACGGCCATTACGATGTCCAGCCGGTCGATCCGGTGGATGAGTGGGTCTCTCCGCCGTTCCAGCCGACGGTCAGGGAGGGGAAGCTCTTCGCCCGCGGCGCCGCCGACGACAAGGGCCAGGTCTTCTGCCTGCTCAGGGCGTACGAGGCGATTCTCGACCAGGAGGGTCACCCGCCGCTCAATGTACACTTCATCTTCGAGGGCGAAGAGGAGTGTGGCGGACACGTGATCGATGACGTGCTGCAGCGGGAGCCGGAGCGGACCCGCGCGGACGCAGTGCTGGTATGCGACATGAACTGGTACGCGCCCGGAATCCCGGCCGTCTACACGGCGCTGCGGGGGATGTGCTACGTCGAGATCACCGTGCGAACCGCTCAGCGCGACCTGCACTCCGGCACGTACGGCGGTGTGGCGCCCAACGCCATCGAGACGCTGGCGCGGCTGCTCACCGACCTCAAGGACCGCGACGGCCGGATCCACATTCCGAAGATCTACAAGGCGGTCATCCCGCCTTCCAAGGCCGAGCTCCGGAGCTGGAAACGGCTCCCCTTCAACAAGAAGAAGTTCCTGAAAGAGGAAGTCACCGGCAAGGCGCTGACAGGGCTCAAGAAGTACTCGATCTTCGAGCGGACCTGGGCCCTGCCGACCTTCGAGATTCACGGAATCCGGGGCGGGTTCGTCGGCGAGGGGGCCAAGACCGTCATTCCCGCGGCCGCGACCGCGAAGGTCAGCCTCAGGCTGGTGCCTGGCCTCTCGTTCGGTCAGGTTGCGAAGTGGCTCGAGCGGGCGGTCAAGGCGGCGGCGCCCAAGTGGGCAGAGGTGGAGGTGAAGATCCTGCATGGCGGCGATCCGGTGCAGGTCGATGTGCTGCACTCCTCGTTCACAGTGCTGGATCAGGCGTTCAAGGAGGTGGCTGGCCGTCCCCCGGTCCGAGTCCGTGCCGGCGGCTCGATCCCGGTCATTCCGCGTCTGGGTGCCTCAGGCGCGCCGGTGCTGCTGACCGGCATTGGCCTGCCGGACGACGGACTCCACTCTCCCAACGAGAAGCTGAACCTGAGTCAGTTGTGGGAGGGGATCAATGTCTTCGGGCGGTTCATGGAGCGGTTTAGCGGTATGACGTAAGACGTGAGACCTAAGACGTGCTATGTGAAACGCCCCCTTCCTCGGCCGGGTGGGGGCGTTACCTTCGTTACGTCTTACGTCTTACGTCTTACGTCTTACGTCTTACGTCTTACGTCTCACGTCTCACGTCTCCTCATCAATGATCTGCTGCTCGCTGCTGCTCCTCCGGCCCCCGGGGTACTGGGCCTCGGTGCGGGCATGCAGCTCGTCGATGCCGAGCACTGCCCGGACTGAGGCGATGACACCGGCGACCACGTCATCGGCCCAGTAGGGATCGGGGCGTTGGTCGGCGGAGACGCCGTGGACGCAGGATTCGAGATACTGGACGGCGGTGGTAATCCACTCGCCCTGGGCGGTCGGCACCAGCGCCCAGGACGCGGTGGACTTGAGCTCCAGCTCGGTCAGGGCGGCCAGCTGATTCTCCAGCCCTTCGGATACCGCGGCGGAGGCCAGCTGCTTCGCCACCAAAGCCAGCACTTGGGCCCGCTCCGCTTCCTGCGGGCCGGGAAGCGGCGCAAAGAAGTTGCGCTGGTCCGCGACCATCTCACCGAGACGGATACACACCGCCCGTACCGCCGGCTGCAACGCCGGCGGTGCCTCCCGGGCCCACCCGTGGGCGGCCTTGAGGATCGATTGGAATAGCTGGTCGGCCTGGGCCTCGGGCGACCGGCGCTCAGTCGGGGCAGTCATAGGATTATGATCATGGCCCGACCGCGCGGGAAAGACAAGGCGGACGGGGGGAAAGTCGGCCGGGAGGTCGGATGGCCTTGACAACCGCTGTCCTTGTTCCCACTCGAACCCGTCCGCCCGTCCGCCCGTCCGCCCCCCTACCGCCTGGGCCCGCGCCGCATGCGCACCGGGTCCGGCCGGCCGTAGCGCTCCTCTGCCCACGGCTCCCCACGCATGTGGTAGCCGTTCTGCTCCCAGAAGCCGGGATAGTCTTCTGCCAGAAACTCCACGCCCCGGACCCACTTTGCGCTCTTCCAGAAGTAGAGATGGGGGACGAGCAGCCGCACCGGCCCGCCATGTTCCGGGTCGAGATCCTGGCCGTTGTGCCTGATGGCCAACAGGTTGCCCGGGCGAAGAAAATCGTCCACCGGCAGATTGGTCGTGAACCCGTGCTCGGCGTGGATCAGGACATGGGTCGCGTCCGGTTTGAACCGGGCCTGCGCCATGAGCGGGGCGACCGCAACCCCCTCGAACACATTGTCGTAGCGGCTCCACCGCGTGACGCAGTGGATGTCGCACATGGTCTCCTGCCGGGGCAGCTGCTGCAGCTCCGGCCAGGTCAGGGTGAACGGCTGCTCCACCCGGCCGGAGACGGACAAACTCCACTTGGCCGGATCCACGATCGGCACCGTGCCGTAGTGCAACACCGGCCACTTCTGGGTGACGATCTGGCCGGGAGGCAACCGCTCCCGATCCTTGGTGCGCACGTCGATGCGGTCGGTCATTCTGCTAGTACGCTCCCTGGGCCGACACGGTTCCCTCGGGAACGATCGCCCCGAGCTCGGTCGGCTCCGGCCGGCGGTCGAATACCTGCCCGAATTCCACGACCACCGCCGCCGTGGTGGCACGCCAGAGCTCGCCAGCCTCAAGGCCACTGACCGCCGGTCCGCCGGTCCGCCGGTCCGCCTCCAGCGCCACCGTCGTCATCTCCACCCCGGCAATGCCGCACGGTACGATCAGGTCGAATCCCGCGAGGTCATTCAGCACGTTGAGCGCAAAGCCGTGGGTCGTGACCCACCGGCGCACGTGAATGCCGATGCTCGCGATCTTCCTGCCCCGGGTCCACACCCCGGTCAGCCCCGGGTTCCGCTCCGCGGGAATCCCGAGCCGCGCCAGCGCGCGGATGAGCGCCTCCTCTACCTGTCGCAGATACCAGTGCAGGTCCGGGCGGTGGCTCGTGAGGTCGAGAATCGGGTAACCCACCAGCTGACCCGGGCCGTGCCAAGTGACGTCGCCTCCCCGCTCGACTTCCACCACCGTGAGCCCACGACGTCTGAGCTCCTCCGGCGCCAGCGGCAGACTCTCGGACCGGGTCCCCCGGCCGAGTGTGACGGTCGACTCGTGCTCTACGAGGAGCAGCACATCCCGGTCGAGCAGCCCGGCAATCCGCCGGTCGCAGAGTGCCCGCTGCAGCGCATGGGCGGAGGTGTAGTCCATCCGGCCCAGCTCCACGACCGCGAGCGAGGTGGTCATGTCTGGCGCATGCCCGTAGCGACCCTGCGGGCGAGCAGCGCGCACCCGATGGCACAGGCCGCCGCGAAGCTGAGCAGCCCCACCCGGCCCAGCAGGTGATCGAGCAGCACAGTGGGGAGCATGACCAGGAACGTCGCGAATCCGGCCACGATCGCGAGCCCACCCCGGCGATACGCCGACCGGAGCGGGCGCATCAGGGACCACGCGACGGCTACGGCCAGTCCCAGGCCGGCCAGTGTCCCGCCCACGACCAGATTGAAGACCGGGCCCGCGGGCGGTGTCGCAGCGGGTGCGACACCGCCCAGCTGGATGGTGCGTGCCCCCCATAGCGCCAGCGCCACCAGCCCGGCACCCATCAGCGTGCCGAACAGCATGGCCCGGAACGCGATGCCGACGTGGTGGGGCGCGGCGGGTTCGCCGGAGATGGAGGTCTGCATGGGCGGTTGGCCGACCCGTTCCGCGTTCCGCGTTCCCCGTTCCGCGTTGAAGGGCTCTCCAGTCAGAACGCGGAACTCGGAACGCGGAACGCGGAACGATCAGATGTGCATCACCCTCCCCATCGAATCGAGTGCCGCTTCCGCGATGGCCTCCGACAGCGTGGGGTGCGCGTGGATCGCGAGATCCACCTCTTCCACGGTGTACTCGTTCTCCCGGGCCACGCCCAGCTCGTGGATGATCTCCGAGGCGTGTCCGCCCACGATGTGGGCTCCGAGGATCTCGCCGTACTTCTTGTCGCGGATGATCTTGACGAACCCTTCCGTCTCGTTCGATGCGCGGGCGCGGCCGTTGGCGCTGAAGGGGAAGCGGCCGACCTGGTAGTCGAGTTTCTGCTCCTTGCACTGTTCCTCGGTGAGTCCGATGCTCGCCACCTCCGGGTGGCAGTAGGTCACCGACGGCACGTTGTCATACCGGATCGGGTGCGGGGTGTGACCCGCGATCCGCTCGGCCACGACCACGCCCTCGCGGCTCCCCTTGTGGGCCAGCATCGGCGGGCCGGCCACGTCGCCGATGCAGTAGATGCCGGGCGCGGTGGTCTCCAGCGTGGCCAGGTTCACCTTCACGAATCCCCGGTCGGTGAGCTGCACCCCTGCCTCTTTGAGTCCCAGGTTCTCGGTGTTCACCGCCCGTCCGGCGGCCATCAGGACCTTCTCCGCCTCGACCGTCTGGGTCTTCCCGCCGGCCTCGAGGGTCAGGGTCACCTTGTCCTTGCCCACGTCGGCCTTGGTGACCTTGGCGCCCGCGATCACCTCGATGCTCCGCTTGCGGAAGCTCTTGGCGACGGTATCCGAGCTCTCGGCGTCTTCCATGGGGAGGATGCGGGGCAGCGCCTCGATCAGAGTCACCTTGGAGCCGAAGGCGCTGAAGATATCGGCGAACTCGCAGCCGACCGCGCCCGCCCCGATGACCGCGAGGGTCGCGGGCGCCTTCTCGAGGAACAGCGCCTCGTCGGAGCTGATCACGGTGGTCTTGTTGATCTCGAGCCCGATCTGGGGAATGCCCTTGACCCGCGAGCCGGTGGCGATCACCACCGCCTTCTTCGCCTCGTGGGTTTCGCCGCCCACCTTGACCTTCCGTCCAGGGAGCAGCGAGCCCTCACCCCGCAGCACGGTGATCTTGTGCTTCTTCATCAGGAACTCGACGCCCTTCGAGTTCTGTTCCGCTACCTTGCGCGACCGCTTCATCGCTACGCCGTAGTCGGTCTTGACCCCGCCCACCTCGATCCCCAGCTCCTTGGCCTCGTGCGTGATCACCTGGGCGGTGCGCGCGCTGTACAGGAGGGCCTTGGTCGGAATGCAGCCGATGTTGACGCAGACTCCGCCGAGCTTGTCCTTCTCCACCACCGCGGTGGCGAGTCCGAGCTGGGCCGCGCGGATGGCGGAGACGTAGCCCGCCGGTCCGCCACCGATGATGATCACGTCGAAGGTTGCCACGAAGGTGTCTCCGTCAGAGGTGTCTGCAGGCCGGGATGGCTCAATGCCCCAGCCGGAATCCGTACCCGGCGAAGATCGCCAGCACGCGGTTCTTGACGTCGGCATTGCCGCCACTGTCGTCGATGGATGTCAGCCCCAGCTGATAGCGGAGGCCGACGAAGAACTGCGAGATCTCCAGTCCCCCTCCGAGCAGGAGACCGGCCTGCACCGACTTGGTCTGGACGCCAGCCGTGGGGTCGTCGCAGTCCACCTCGACGCTCTGCGACCCGGACTGCGCCGCCACCTTGCAGCCGACTTCGAAGCCCACGGTGGGGCCAACGACGACATACGGCCTCAGTTTGGGACTGCCCTGCAGCGGGGCAGCGACCTTGAGCAGCAGAGGGACCTCGATGTAGTCGAACTTGAGGGTCCCGGTAATCCCACCGCCGGCGTCGACGTCTGTGCCCTCTTGCGAATACGCGACCCCGGGAACCAACGCCAGGATCCGGCCGAGAGGGAACGAGGCGAACACCCCTGCCAGCACCCCGGTGCGGGTCTGCACGTCTCCCACGTCGTCGCCGCCCAGCTTCGCGAAGTTGACTCCGCCGAACACGCCGAGCTGCGGGTGCTGCTGGGCCGACACCGGCAGGGCGAGTAGCGGCGCGA
>JBGQJV010000166.1:0-9597 GCA_041499215.1 Gemmatimonadota bacterium
CCCTTGCAACCCCCCCCGGTACGCGCGGGCCCCCCCTGGGGGGATGCCGCGCGGCGGCCGGGCTGGGAATCACAGTCAACCCGCGCGGCCCTACCTTCCCACTACTCACTTCCCACTTCTCACTTTTCACTTCTCCCTTCTCACATCCTACGTCCCACGTCTTACGCCTTCTCCAGCTTCGTGCACCACAGCATCCCCGCCAGCTCGTGTCCGATGATCTGCTCCCGATCGCCCACCCGGAGTCGGATCGGCCCCTGAAACGGCTCATGCGCCAGCACCAGCACCCGGGTGCCTGGAGTCAGGCCGGCGGTCCCGATGTACCGGAGCCGGTCGGGTTGGCTGGTGTTGACCCGGCGGATCTCGGCTTCTTCGCCCGGCGCCACCTCGGCCAGCGGGACATACACCAGCTCCGCCAGGCTCCCGTCAGGGCCCGGAATCGGGTCGCCATGCGGGTCCTCCATCGGATTGCCCAACACCTTCGCCATCCGCTCCACCAGCGTCTCCGAGACCGCGTGCTCCAGCCGCTCGGCTTCTTCGTGCACGGTGTCCCAGCTGTAACCGAGGTAGGCAACCAGATACGCCTCGATGAGCCGGTGCCGGCGCAGCATCCTGAGCGCCACCCGCCGTCCCTCGGGCGCCAGCGTCACGCCGCGATACGGCTCGTGCTCGACCAGCCCCTGGTCCGCCAGCCGCCGGAGCATGCCGCTCACCGATGCCGGTGCCAGGTCCAGTGCCTGCGCCAGCTCGTTGGTGCTGGCCGACCGACCGCCATCGGTCAGGTGGTAGATCGCCTTGAGATAGTCCTCGGCCGAGCGGGTTAGGTGCTCTCGCTGGATTTCGGCAGTCATCGTCACCTCTGCAGTGCTGTCATGTTGCGGTGTCGCTTCCGAGTTCCGAGTTCTCAGTTCCAAGTTCCAAGTTCAGAGGAGCAGCGGCCGACTTCGCGACCTCGAACTTGGAACTTCGAACTTGGAACTGATCTCACGCAGGCCGACGGAGAGCTCGTAGTCCATTGGCGATCACCAGCAGACTCGCGCCCATATCCGCGGCCACCGCCATCCACAGCGTGGCCTGACCCGCCGCCGCCAGCGCGAGAAACACCGCCTTGAGCCCCACGGCGAAGGCGATATTCTGCCGCACGATCGCCAGGGTCGCGCGGGCTCTCCGGATGAGCGGCGCGAGCAGGGCCAGGTCGTCGCCCATCAGCGCGACATCGGCGGTCTCCAGCGCGATGTGGGTCCCGGCCACTCCCATCGCCACTCCCACCGTCGCCGCCGCTAGCGCGGGAGCATCGTTCACCCCGTCGCCCACCACCATCACCCGTTCCCCGCGCGACTCCATCTCCACCACTGCGGCATGCTTCTCCTCGGGGAGCAACCGGGCCCGGACGTCATCCACACCCACCGCTCTGCCGACAGGCTCCGCCACGGCGGCGCTGTCACCCGTCAGCATCACGACCCGAAGGATTCCGGCCTCCCGTAAGGCCCGGATGGCGAGGTCTGCCCCTGGTCGCACCCGGTCGGCCACTCCCAGGACGCCGAGTGGGGTCCGTTCGGAGCTGAGGAGAATGGGGGTCTTCCCTTCCCGCTCCATCCGCTCCATCAGCTCATGGACCCCGTCGCGGCAGGTGCCGGTCTCGTCGCACAGACGGCGGTTGCCGAGCTGCAGGGCCCTGCCGTCGACCACGGCACGCGCCCCTCGCCCCGGCAAGGCAATGAAACCGGTGGCATCGGCCAGCGAAAGGCCGCGGAGCTGTGCCGCGCCGACCACCGCGCGAGCCATGGGATGCTCCGAATGGCGTTCCACGGTTGCGGCCAGCCGGAGCACCTCGAGCTCGCTCATGCCGTCGACCGGGACAACTTCGGTGACCGTGGGCCGGCCCTCGGTGAGGGTACCAGTCTTGTCGAAGGCCACCGTGGTGATCTGCGCCAGGGACTCGAGCTCCGCCCCCCCCTTGAGCAGCACGCCTGAGCGGGCAGCGCCGGTGAGCGAGCTGACAATGGTGACGGGTGTGGAGATGACCAGGGCACAGGGACAGGCGATGACCAGCAGCGTGAGCGCCCGGGTGAGCCAGTCGGTCCAGCCGCCTGCCAAGAGCAGCGGAGGCACCAGCGCAATCAGCCCCGCCAATCCTACGACCAGAGGGGTATAGACCCGGGCGAACCGTTCGACCTGGGTCTGTACCGGTGCCCGGGCCGCCTGCGCCTCCTCCACCCGATGCAGGATGCGGGCGAGGGTTGTGTCGGTGGCGGGGGCAGTGGTTCGGACTTCCAGGCCGCCATGCCGGTTGATCGCCCCGGCATAGACGGTGTCGCCCAGCCCCTTCTCCACCGGCATGGACTCGCCGGTGATGGGAGACTCATCCATCGCCGAGTCCCCGGAGAGGATCACCCCGTCGAGCGGGACCCGCTCTCCGGGACGGATCCGGATCCTCCGGCCCACCGCGACCTCGGCGACGGGCACGACCTTGTCTCCGCCGAGGGTGATCAGTGTGGCTTCGGGCGGCGCGAGATCCATCAGGGCAGCGATCGCGCCCCGGGCCCGGCCCACCGCCCACTCCTCCAGCAGCCGGGCCACGGCGAACAGGAACATCGCCGAAGCGGCCTCGGCCCACTGGCCTACCAGCACCGCGCCGACCGCGGCGATCGACATCAGGGCATGCATATCGAGCGCCCGGTCCCGGATGGCCCGGAGCCCGCGGGGCACGACATACCAGCCGCCCGCCACCATGGCTACGGCGAATGCGGCGTCCGCGATCCGTGGCGCAACTCCGGCCCAGCCGAGCCCGATACCAACGGCGAGCGCCAGACCCGAGACGAGCGCGGCGAACAGCGGACCGCGTGGCCGTGCGGCGATGGCTCCGTGATCGGGTTTCACCGGGTGACCGGCCCGCTCGATCGCCGCCGCAAGCTGGCCCCGCGGAGCACCGCCCGATTCGACCTGGACCCTGACTTCGCCCTTCAGCACGTCCACCTGCACCTCGCGCACCCCCGCGAGCCGCTCCAGCCCCCGGCTGATGCCGATGGCACAGGAAGGGCAGTCGATGCCGCCGACTCTGAACAAGTGCTGAGAATGCGAAGGCTTCATCGAAATCGTTCCGAGTTCCGCGTTCCGAGTTCCGCGTTTCGAATTCCGCACAACGGGGAACGCGGAACGGGGAACGGCGAACGGTTCAGGCAACCAATCGCCACACCTGCGCCACGAGGAAACACACCACAAACCCGAGCAGAACCGGAAGCAGGCTCGCCACCACCGTCCAGCGGGTGCTCCCCGTTTCCTTGTAGATGGTGTAGATCGTGGTGCTGCACGGATTGTGGAGCAGGCTGAAGAGCATGAGGTTGAGCCCGGTCAGCGCCGTCCACCCCGCGCCTCGGAGCAGGGTGCTCACCGCGCCCGGCGACTGCAGGTCGAACATCACTCCCGCCCCCTGCCCCACACCGGCGACGTGTCCGGTCAACACCGTGAGCATGAGCACCGTGGGGATCACGATCTCGTTGGCCGGAATCGCCACCACATAGGCCAGCAGGATCACTCCGTTGAGGCCGATCAGCAGTCCCATCGGATCGAGGCCCCGCACCACGTGCTCCGCGATGCTGGCGCCACCGAGATGGATGTTGCTGATCAGCCAGATCGCCGCGCCGGCGGGCGCCGCGAAGACCACGGCCCGCCACAGCACGATGAGCGTCCGGTCGATCAGCGAGGTGTACAGCGTCCGCAGCACGTTGGGCGGCCGGTAGGGCGGCAGCTCCAGGCTGAAGGTGGTGGCTTCCCCCCGGAGCACCGTGCGGGTGAGCAGCCAGGAAGAGAGGAACATCATTCCGATCCCCAGCACCGCGACCCCGACCACCGCGCCGGCGGAGACCAGCCCGGCCAGCGGAGCCGGAGCCAGCGCGCCCACGAAGATGGTTGCCATCAGGATCTGGGTGGGCCAGCGACCGTTGCAGAGCGAGAAGTTGTTGGTGATGATCGCCACCAGCCGCTCGCGGGGACTGTCGATGACCCGGGTCGCCACCACGCCGGCCGCGTTGCAGCCGAACCCCATGCACATGGTCAGCGCCTGCTTACCGTGTGCCCCCGCCCGGCGGAAGAGGGCATCGAGGTTGAATGCCACCCGGGGCAGGTAGCCGAAGTCCTCCAATAGGGTGAACAGCGGGAAGAAGATCGCCATCGGCGGCAGCATGACGCTCACCACCCATGCGGTGGCGAGATACACCCCATCGAACAGGAAACCGTTGAGCCACCATGGCAGCCCGATACCCGCGCCCAGGCCCTTGAGCCACGGCTGTCCGTGATCAATCAGGCCTCGGGCCAAGAGCGCCGAAGGTACGTTGGCCCCGGCCACCGTGATCCAGAAGACCAGGGTGAGCAGGAGCAGCATGACCGGAAACCCGAAGGTCCGGCTGGTGAGCAGCCGGTCGAGCTGACGGTCCAGGTCGAACTTGGCCCGCCGGATCCCTCGAAGCTCAACCCGCGCCGTGATCGCCTCTGCCGCGGCGAAGAAGCCCTCCGACAGGCTGTCCTGGAAGCTGTAGCTCAGTCGCCACCGCAGCCGGTCCACCACCTCGAACAGGAGCCCGGTCATCCCGGGCGCGACGGGCTGAGCGGAGGGAGTCACGTAGTCCGCCAGTTCTCCCCCCCGCACCGCCTGCTCGATCCGCTGATCGCCCTGCAGCAGCCGGAGCGCCACCCAGCGGGCGTTGGGCAGCCCCGGGAACACCGCCTCCACCCGCGGCACCACCTCACCCAGCGCTGCTTCAACTTCCGCCGGGTAGGCGGGCAGCCGGAAGGGCGAAGTCGCCCGCTCGCCGGTGGCAACACCCAGGAGGGCATCCAGCAGCGCGGGGATCCCCTCGCCCTGGCGGGCGGAGGTGGCAACGACGGGTACGCCGAGCTCCTGCTCCAGCTTTCGCGGATCCACCGCAATGCCGTGCCGCCGGGCCTCGTCCATGAGGTTGAGGCACACCACCACTCGACCGGTGATCTCCAGGATCTGCATCGCCAGCGGCAGGTTCCGCTCCAGCCGGGTGGCATCCAGCACCACCAGGGTGACGTCAGGCCGGCCGAACAGGATGAAGTCGCGGGCGACTTCCTCGTCGGAGCTGCCCGCCTGCAGCGAGTAGGTACCCGGCAGATCCACCAGCTTGATCCGCTTGCCGCCGTGCTGGAAGACCCCTTCGGCCCGAGCCACCGTCTTGCCCGGCCAGTTGCCGGTGTGCTGCCTGAGGCCGGTAAGGGCGTTGAAGACCGTGCTCTTGCCGGTGTTGGGATTGCCGGCCAGCGCCACCAGGAAATCGTGGCGGCCGGTCCGAATACCCAGCTGAACCAGCTCGGGGCCCTTGCTCCGGCCGGGAGAAGGAAGCGAGGTCAGGGTCGAGGTCATTGGGTCAGCTCGCGGCTCGAAGCGATTCCAGGTCCACCTGGATCAGCGCGGCCTGGGCCCGACGGAGCGCGATCAGCGCTCCCCGAATCTGGTATGCGGCGGGATCGCCATCGGGGCTGGTGAACTGGAGGGTGATCACGGTGCCGGGCACCACGCCGAGATCGAGCAACCGGCGGCGCTGCGGACCCTGGCAGGCGGCAGAGACGCGCACCACTCGCGCGGAGGCCCCCGGGGAAAGATCGGCGAGTGTGGCGTGTGCCCGCTCATCGAGCGATTCCCCGGTGGGAAGCGGCGCGACGGTGATGAGGTCGGCGACCACCGAAGGCAGCACCTGCTCCCGCCCATCGAACCGGAAGCGCACCTCGGTCGGGCTCACCTCGAGGAGCCGGAGCCTCGCCCCCGGCCGCAGCCCCAGGTCCAGCAGTCTCTGGAACGCCTCGGCCGGCTCATCCTCGAGATGTACCACCACCGCGGCTCCGCCGGGGCCGAAGGAGGAGAGCGGTTGGCCCATGCGAGCAGGCAGTTCGCCGGTAGTGGTCGGGATCGGATCGCCGTGCGGGTCGAAGCGCGGATGCCCCATCCGGGCGGAGAGCGCCTCCACCTGAGCATCGGACAGGGCATGCTCCTTCCGCTCGGCCTGCTCATGCCACTCGGTCGGTGCCAGCCCCGAGCGATCCGCCAGATATTGCTCCCACAGGCGGTGCGTTCGCACCATGCGGAGGGCATAAGCCTCCCCGGCGGGAGTGAGCGTAAGGCGACCGGACTCCGCCCGGGCCAGCCCACGCTCGGTGAGCCGCTCCGCCAGCCGCACCGCAATCCCGCGCCGCACTTCCAATGCGCCGGCCAGACTCTCCACCGTGGCGGGGACCCCGCCGGCGGCCGCGTGATACAGCTGCTTCAGCGCGTCCTCCAGCCGGACCCGTTCGGTGATCCGGACGACCTGGGCGAACCGCGCGATCACCCCGCGTCTGGGCCAGGCCAGCAACGCGAACAGCCCTGTGACCAGGGCAAAGCCGGCGAGGGCAATAACGGGGTCTGCGGGGACCGCCTGTTGCAGCACGAGCGTAATCCTGAACTTTGGTTGCCAATAACATAATTTAGTGCGTGCTAAAATTCAATGTACAGTAGCCTCCAGCCTGGGCCGAGGCCTTACAGCAGCTCGAGCAGCGGCGTCAGAATACGCTCCGTGAGCCCCCAGATGACATGGGGCCCCAAGTGGAAGGCAGGGAAGCCCCGTCGCTCGCCTCGAACCTCGAGTACCGCCTCCCGGTAGATCGCGGGGTCCCTGAGCTGATCGAGGGGAACCCAGAACGCCTCCGCCACCTCATCACTGAGGCTGAGGGGCGGGCGATCGGACGCGGCGAAGACGAATGGTCGGACGACGATGAGACGAGGAAGGGGCGTGCGGGGCCAGACGTCGGTGAGCGTACCCAGCAGCTGGTCTCGCTGGAGTGGCCAGCCAACTTCTTCGGAAGTCTCCCGGAGGGCGGTGTCGACCAGGTCGCGGTCTCCGGGATCCAGCCGGCCCCCGGGGAGCCCGATATGCCCGGACCACGGGTCCCCTGCCCGCTCCGCCCGGCGAATCAGCAGCAGCGCGTCGGGACCGGGCGCCACGATGACGGAGACGGCGGCCCAGTTCGTGGCCGGATCGGGCGGCGGTCCCGGCTCCGCCTGGCTGCTGCCGAGCAGGCTCAGTCCCGCCGCGATCCGGCGCTGGACAGCGGTCAGTGACAGCCGCAGCCTCCGCTGCCGCAGCCCCCCGCCCCGCCGCCTGGCGGACCGAGCCGCGAGAAGTCGGTTGACCCATTGCCACCAGCGGGCCGGGCCGGCAGCGACATCCGCCGTTCGACTCGGGCGCTCTCGCAGGCAGGACAGGCGATCTTGGTGTCACCCCGGACCAGGGTCTCGAATTCGCGGCCGCAGGCCGAGCAGTGGTATTCGTATATGGGCATGGGGGAAATATACTGCGGTTCCGAGTTCCGAGTTCCGAGTTCCGAGTTCGAGGTTCCGAGTCTCGAGGAAGTTCCAGCTGAATGGGGACAGAACGCTGTGCAGGTGCGATGCTTCTGTCGGCCCAGGTGCTGGACGGGCGATCTGACTTTACGAGAGGTTACGCCGACGGTATGAATTACGAGGAGAACGGCTGGCGAGCGCCGACGAGGTGCCAACCATGAACCCGGAATCCTGGCTGCGCCTGGAGTCGATCTTCTTTCGAGCGGTCGAACTGCCGCCCGAGGACCGCGGCGCATTTCTCGACCAGGCCTGCGCAGACGACCCGACGCTGAGGGCCGAGGTCGATGCGGTGCTCGCCGCTCATCGCGCCGCGGGCGGCACCGATCAACTGGACCGACTGATCAGCCCTGCTCCCCTGCCGGAGCCCCTGGGAGCTCCGGTTGGCACCATGCTGGGCCCCTATCTGATCGAAGAGCTGGTTGGCCGGGGTGGAATGGGCGACGTCTATCGCGCGTCGCGGATGGACGGGCAGTATCGCCGGCAGGTCGCGATCAAGCTGGTGCGGCCGACCCGGGTCTCGGCTGACCTGCTCAGGCGTTTCCGGCTCGAGCGTCAGATCCTCGCCCGGCTCGAGCACCCCAATATCGCAACGCTGCTCGATGGCGGGCTCACCGCCAGCGGGCAGCCGTACTTGGTGATGCCGTACGTCGACGGCCTCCCGATCACAAGGTACGCCGACCAGCACCGGCTCGGCTTGGTCGAGCGGCTCCGGCTGTTCAAGATCGTGTGCGCGGCCGTTCAGTTCGCGCACGCCAACCTGATCGTACACCGGGACCTCAAACCCTCGAACATCCTGGTGACCGGGGACGGCCAGCCCCTGCTGCTCGACTTCGGCATTGCCAAGCTGCTCGACCCGTCCGACTTCGACCTGACGGTCCCGACCACCGGCGATCTCCTCATGCTCACTCCGGAGCACGCCGCACCGGAGCAATTCCTCGGCGGGCCGGTGACCACCGCCACCGACGTCTACGCACTGGGCACCCTGCTCTACGAGCTGCTGACCGGCGTCCGGCCGTTTCATTCCGTGGCCCCGCTCGATCTTCCCCGGGCCGTGCGCGAGCTGGAGCCGACCCGTCCGAGCGCGGTGCTCGCCGCGTCGAGCCAGGAGGCGGCGCGGGCCCGCGAGCTGCGTGGCGACCTCGATCACATGGTGTTGATGGCACTCCGGAAGGACCCCGCCCGGCGCTACGCCTCCGCGGGGCAGTTTGCCGAGGATGTCAATCGCTACCTGAGCGGGCGTCCGGTGATCGCCCGGGCGGACACGCTCGGGTACCGGGCGCGCAAGTTCGTCATTCGGAACCGATTCGGTGTGGCCGGTGTGGCGGCGGCGGCGCTGCTTCTGATGGGTGCGGCGGTTGTGACGGCGTGGCAGTCGCGGCTCCGGGCAGTGGCACTGGTTCAGGCCGAGGCGCAGCGCACCAGGTCGACGCGGCTCGCCGAGTTCCTGGTCGGGGTATTCGATTCGAACGATCCCAATGAGACTAGAGGTCGCACCATTACCGCCCGGGAGCTGCTCGATCGGGCGGCCGAGCGCCTCCGGGGCGAGCTCGCGGAGGAGCCACTGCTGCGGGCCGACCTGGAGTTTGCCGTGGGGCGGGCCTACTCGACCCTGGGGCTCGCGACCACCTCGGCTGAGGTGTTCGAACGGGTGCTGGCAGAGCGGCGGGCGGAGCTGGCTCCGAATGATCCCGATGTCGCCGAGGCGGTCGAATGGCTGGGCCGCGCGCGGGCCTACCAGGGGCGCCTCCCCGAGGCGGCGAGCCTCGGGCGCGAGGCTCTCGCGCTCAAGGAGCAGTCGCTCGGACCGAGCGACCCGAAACTGGTGGCGACGCTGACCCTGATCGCCCGGGTCGGGAACATCCTCGACCCACGCGACACGTCCGGGACGACGCTCCCGCTACTCCAGCGGGCGCTGACCATCCTCCGAGCGCAGCCCGAACCGAACCAGCGCGAGCTGGCCAACGTCCTCCGCACTCTCGGCGGTCTTTCCGCCACCCGCGGCGAGGGCGACAAGGCGCTGGGATACGACCGGGAGGCCATCACCGCGGCCCGTAAAGTGCTCGACCCGAGCCATCCATTCCTGTACAACCTGTACGAGGATCTGGCGACCGCCTTTCGGGTAAGCGGTCAGGTGGATTCCGCGTTCGCGATCCATCGGTGGCTGCTCGGCGAGCGAGAGCGGGTGTTCGGGCCCGAACACCCCG
>JBGQJV010000167.1:0-9539 GCA_041499215.1 Gemmatimonadota bacterium
AGGGATCTCCGAGGTGACCCGCCTCCCAGCTACCGTACGCTCGGAGATCCCACGGGCCCCTCGCTCTGCTCGGGGTCCCTCGGGATGACAACGCGCTTCCTCGCCTTCCGCCCTTCCGCCTTCCCGCCTTCCCCCGCCTTACTTCACCGCCGGTCCAGTTCCTCCGCGGCCTGGCTGATCAAGGTCGCCTCGTCGCGCAGCACCGCCGCCAGCCGGTCGATTTCCGTCTCAGCCAGGTGCCAATCCTTCTGTTCGATTGCCTCCCGCACCCCGGGCAGGGTTTTCACCCCGTAGCCGGTGTAGTAGCCCGGCGCGTAGATCAGATGCCGGTACCAGGGACGCTTGGCTAGTCCTTCCGGATGGGTCAGCCGCCGCTCGCTCTGAAGCAGGCTTGCATTGAGACCGGCGTCGGCGGCGCGCAGATAGCCCGATCCGTCTCCCGCTCCCGCACGAGTGGAGGCCGAGTCGTATCGGGCGGCGCTGTGCCGCAGTGAATCCATCGCGTTCATGAATGGGGCGAAGTTGAGAAACGGCGGCTCCGGCTCGCGGGGTGGGGCGGTGGTAGGCCGACGGGGATCCAGAGTGGCCGCGAAGACTCCCTCGTCCAGCTGCCGGTTGCGCTCCGCAAATTCGGTACGGCGGTCGGTCAGCAGTTTCTGCACCTCGTCACCGTAGGTCCCGATATTGTCGGCCAGGGCGGTGAAGTCGAGCGGGAGGAGCTCCGCGTCCGCCAAGCGCATGACGGCCGTCCCCACGGTCTGCGCCAGTGCCTTGCCGTAGACGAAGCCGGTGTCGCTGAAGTGGGTGTACCAGTAGAAGTCGTCATAGATCGAATGGTAGATCCCGCCATCGTCCTCGCCGCCGTACCCCAGGTTCAGCGAGGCGACTCCCAGATGCTGCAGGAAGGCGGACCAGTCGGAACCGGAGCCGAGCGGATCGAGACGCAGCACCGACTGCCTCGCGGCCGCCCGCTGCTCCTGGGTGCCGAACCGGATGGTCGAGAGCTGTGCCCGCTTCCATGCGGTGAGGCCGGTTTCGGGATCGGCGATGTCGCGCGCCACGTCGTTGGTGAACCGCTCCAGCGTGTGAGACCCCCCGGCGTTGAGGTACCCCCGGCCATTCCCGTCGGTGTTGATGTAGACCACGGCCTTCTGCTGCAGCTCGTCCGCGTGGGTCTCGGCCCATTCGGTGGAGCCGAGCAGCCCGGGCTCCTCACCGTCCCAGGCGGCATAGATGATGGTCCGCCGCGGCGTCCACCCCTGGCGGGCCAGTTCGCCGAGGGCGCGTGCCTCTTCCAGCAGCGCCACCTGGCCGGAAATCGGATCCTCGGCGCCATTCACCCAGGCATCGTGATGATTCCCCCGGACGATCCATTCGTCGGGCGCGGCGCCGCCTTTCAGCGTCGCGATCACGTCGTACAGGGTGCGGGTGTCCCAGTTGAACTTGAGCCGGAGATGAACCTGGGCAGCGCCAGGCCCGACGTGGTAGGTGATGGGCAGCCCACCGCGCCAGGCCTCTGGCGCCAGCGGCCCGGTGAGCGCGGCCAGCAGCGGCTGTGCATCGCGGTAGGAGATCGGCAACACCGGGATCTTCGTGAGCGTGCTCGCCTCAGAGAGAGACAGTCTGGGGGTACCGGGTATCGCGCCCTTGCCGGGCGTCAGCGGATCTCCCGGGTAGGAGGGCATGTCCGCTACACTCCCCCGCTGCACCCCGTCGGCCGGGCGGAACGGGCCGCCGGGGTACACATCGCCCGCGCCGTAGCCGTCGTCCCGGGGATCGGAGTAAATGATGCAGCCCACCGCCCCGTGCTCCGCCGCGACCTTGGGTTTGATGCCGCGCCACGACTGGCCATACTTGGCAATGACGATCGCGCCCTTGACCGACACACCCAACCGGTCCAGCTGATCGTAGTCCGCCGACACGCCGTAGTTCACGTACACCAGCGGGGCGGTGACATCCCCGTCGGTCGAGTAGGCATTGTAGGTCGGCAGCTGCTCGGCCTTCTGACTGGAAGTGGGGTCGCCGGCGACGGGGGGCTCGACCAGCTTCGCCGCGTACCGCACCGGCGCTACCAGCTCGAGCACCCGCTCCTTCGGCGTGGGGAAGAGCACGTCGAAGGTCTCGATCTTCACGTCCCAGCCCCACGCCCGGAACCGGCCCAGAATCCACTCCGCATTGTCCCGATCGTAGGGCGACCCTACGTGGTGCGGCCGGGCCGACAGACGGCGCATCGATTCCCGCAACGTGTCGGGGCTGGGAATGGCGCGCAGCTTTCCCTCCCACTCGACCTCCGCCCGCGACGCCGCCGCCGAATAGCCGGCCAGTCGTGGCTCGGGATCACCCGCCGCCGTGATAGTCAATGCCCCGAGCACGAGGCCTGCACTCCAGTGCCAGCCACTCCACCGTGACCCACGCCGCATCGTTTCTCTCCAGGAATCGGTATGGTCCCGCCCCATGACCCGGTGCACTCAGGTCCGCCGGCCTGGGCCGCCCGCGCAGCAAGGTATCACGCCCGGTCCGTAGCGACAGGGGGATGAGCATGCGATTGTAGTGGGCTAGCGGACCGGTAGGCCGGTGGGTCGGGGCCCGAGAGAGGATGGAGCCCCCGCAGATTAGGTCGAGCTGGCGCGTACTCTGCTAGCTTTGCAGGGACTGCCTGACAGGGAAGGCCGCGAACCCGGTCCACCGGACCCGGAACGCGGAACTCGGAACTCGGAACTCGGAACTCCCGAATGAGTCCGTTGCAAAGTCACCTGCTGGCCGGCCAGGTCATCCCGGCTCATCCCCTTGCCCTCACCGCCGAGCGGAAGCTGGACGAACGGCACCAGCGCGCGCTGACCCGCTACTACCTGGCCGCGGGGGCGGGTGGGATCGCGGTGGGGGTGCACACCACCCAGTTCGCGATCCGGCAGCAGGGACTGCTTGAACCGGTACTCGCGCTGGCGGCGGAGACCGTCAGCGCGGAGCTGAAGGCGCGGCCCCGGCCCTTTGCCAGGGTGGCGGGGGCGGTGGGGCGGACTCCCCAGGCCATACAGGAAGCGGAGCTGGCCGCCAGGCTGGGCTATGACGCGGTGCTGCTCTCGCTGGAGGCGTGGCCGGACGATCCGGAACGGGAGGTCCTGGCACATTGCCGCGCCGTGGCCGGGGTGCTGCCGCTGTTCGGATTCTATCTGCAGCCGGCGGTGGGGGGCCGGGTCCTGCCGCACTCGTTCTGGCGGGCGTTCGCGGAGATCCCCAACGTTGTGGCCATCAAGATCGCGCCGTTCAACCGCTACCAGACGGTGGATGTGGTGCGGGCGGTGGCCGAATCGGGCCGCCAGGATATCGCGCTGTACACCGGCAATGACGACAGCATCGTGATCGACCTCCTGTCGCGGTTCCGGTTTGCCGGCGGCGAGCGACGCATGGTCGGCGGCCTGCTGGGGCAATGGGCGGTGTGGACCAGGCGCGCCGTGGAGATGCTCCATGTCCTGAGACGGCTGCCCGAGGCCACCCAGGTGGACCAGGCCTGGTTCCGTCACGCCACCGCGCTCACCGACGCCAACGCCGCGCTGTTCGACGCCGGCACCGGCTTCGCCGGATGCATCCCTGGAATTCACGAAGTCCTCCGTCGCCAGGGACTGCTGCGCGGGATCTGGTGCCTCGACCCGGCGGAGGGGCTCTCGCCCGGCCAGCGGGAGGAGATCGACCGGGTGCTCGCGAGCTATCCCGACCTGACCGACGATGGGTTCGTGGCGGAACACCTGAACGAGTGGCTGGGGTAGGGGGCGGACGGGCGGGACGGGCGGGAGGGGCGGACGGGCGGACGGGCGGACGGGCGGACGGGCGGAGACGAGCGGAGCGAAGGTCGCCCGTCCTCCCGCCTTCCCGCCTTCCCGCCTCAAGAGCCCTTGACCTGGCGATTCCAAAATGATATCATTGCGATACCACACTCAACCGAGGGTACTGCGGTGATCCGGGAACTCGAGCGCAAGGCGCTGTCCGGCGGGCTCATGCTGGTCGTCCTGCTGGCACTCACCATCCTGGTCCTCCTCGGGTTGATCGATGCAGCCCGCCTGGGAGAAGTCGGGCGGCTTGGGGTATTCGCCTTCCTGTCGGTGGTGGTCGTCATCCTCTGGACCGGGTTGGTGACCGTGCAGCCTAACCAGGGCAAGGCGCTGCAGCTGTTCGGGCAGTACAAGGGGACCCTCAAGCAGCAGGGGCTGTGGTGGGCGAACCCGTTCTACACCAAGAAGGCGGTGTCGCTCCGGGTGCGGAACTTCGAGACCACCAAGCTCAAGGTGAACGACCACAACTCCAACCCCATCGAGATCGGGGCGGTGGTGGTCTGGCAGGTCACCGACACCGCGGAAGCGCTGTTCGAGGTGGACAGCTTCGAGGAGTACGTGAAGGTGCAGAGCGAGTCTGCCCTCCGGGGGCTGGCCAACCAGTACCCGTACGACGCCCACGAGGAAGGCCAGAAGTCGCTCTCGGCGAACACCCAGGAGGTGGCGGAGAAGCTCCAGGTCGAGATCCAGGACCGGCTGGCCAAGGCGGGGGTCCGGGTCCTCGAAGCCCGCGTGAGCCATCTGGCCTACGCCCCGGAGATCGCCGGGGTCATGCTGCGCCGCCAGCAGGCGACGGCGGTGATCGCCGCCCGGCAGAAGATCGTGGAGGGCGCGGTCGGCATGGTGGAGATGGCGCTCGAACTGCTCTCCGCCAAGCAGATCGTGAAGCTGGACGAGGAACGCAAGGCCACCATGGTCAGCAACCTGCTGGTGGTGCTCTGCTCCGAGCAGGCCACTCAGCCCGTAGTCAACGCCGGCACCATCTACTGAGACGAACCGGTGGCGGATCGCCGAGGCTTCCTTCTCCGGATCGACCCGGAGCTGTACGACGCCCTGCAGCGCTGGGCGTCGGATGAGCTCCGGTCGCTCAATGGCCAGATCGAGTTTGTGCTGCGGCGGGCCCTGAAGGACGCCTCACGGCTGCCCCCCTCCGGCTCCGACCGCTGAATTCCGCTCATCCCGTCCGCGAGGTATCCCGTGCCAGCCTTGACCTGCCCCAAGTGCTCCATCCAGCTCCAGGAGGGGTTCATCCTCGAGCGGGCCCGCCACGGCCGGGGCGCCACCGAATGGATCGAGGGCAAGCCGGAGCCGTCGTTCTGGAATGGTGTGGTCCTGAGCGGCAAGGCTCGCCTGCCGGTGGCGAGCTTCCGCTGCCCGCGCTGTGGCCTTCTCGAGCTGTATGCGCCGCCGAAGAGCGCGGATGCGCACTGATCGTCTGGCTCCGGCGCCATTGCCCGACTAGCATTCCGCCGATGCGCTCGATTCTCCTGATTCTCGCCGTCGCCGCGCCGGTCTCGCTCGCGGCACAGGCTAGCCCCGCCAGCGGGACATACCGCCTGTTCCAGGGCCGGTCCGAGATAGGCCGGGAAACCTTCCACCGGGTGGACTCGCTGTTCGAGCAGTCGGCCATCATCCCGGTGCTCAATCTCCGGATCGAGAGCGGCAACGCACGGGACGATGCGGGTCGGTTCGCGGGCTTCACGCTTTCGCTCAGAAACGCCGCCGGCGACACCCTGCTCGGCACCTACCGGGCGCAGCTGACGGGTGACTCGGTGCGCATCGTCAGCGACTTGCCCAAGGCCCCGCCGCCGAGAACCCGCGCCGCCAACTTCGACCTGGTGATGCCGCCGCAATCCGTCGCCAGCCTGGCGGACCTGGTGGTGCGCGCCGGTGGCCGGGACACCACCCTGCGGCTCTTGATGGCCGGCAGCGACTCGATCCTCACCGCCACCGTCCGCTTCAGCGGTGATTCTGCCAAGGTGAAGTTCGCCGGCATCGACGTGCTGGTGTGGGACAGCGCCGGCAGCGTCGCCACGCTGGAAATACCGGTACAGCGGGCGCGCGCGATCTTGGTCCGCTCCGGGGAAGACCTTCCACCTCTGCCAGGCAGCCCCAAGCCAAAGCCCGACTATACCGCCGCGCCGGGCGCGCCGTACACCGCGGAAGAGGTGCGGGTCCCGGTTACCCCTGCCGTGGGCGACAGCTTTTCCCTGGGCTGCACCCTCACGTTGCCCAAGTCGAGTCGTCGCCCCTACCCTGCTGTCGTCACGATCACGGGGTCGGGGCTGCAGGGCCGCGACGAGGATCTCTGGCCCACCGTGCCGGGATACCGTCCGTTCCGTCAGGTCGCGGAGCGGCTGGCGCTCGGGGGCATCGCGACGCTGCGGTGCGATGATCGCGGCAAGGATGCGAGCACCGGCGACCCGGCCATCGCGACGACGGTGGATCTCGCCGGCGATACCCGCGCGCAGCTGGCGTGGCTAAGGAGCCGGACCGACATCAATCCGGCGAAGCTGGCGCTGGTGGGCCACAGCGAGGGCGGCATCATCGGGCCGATGCTCGGCACGGAGGATCGCCGCATTGCCGCGCTGGTGATCCTGGCCGGACCCGGCAAGCCGGGGGTGCAGATCCTCATGGACCAGGCCCGCTGGCAAATCCTGACCCAGGAGGGCCTCACCCCGGAGGCCCGCTCCGTGGCGCTCGCCGCGGCCGACTCCTCGGTGCTGGCTGATTCCGCCGCGCAGGGTGCCTGGTTCCAATGGTTCTACCACTCCGATCCGCTGCCGGTCGCGCGCCGGGTGCACCAGCCGACGCTGATCCTGCAGGGTGCGCTGGACCGGCAGGTCTCGGCCGGCCAGGCCGATACCCTGGCCCGCGCCATCCGTCAGGGCGGGAATCGTCAGGTGACAGTGCACGTGTTTCCCGGTCTGAATCATCTCTTCCTGCGCTCCCCCACGGACGGTTCGCCCTCGGAATACGCCTCACTCAAGGACGCCCTGGTGCCGGCCGAGGTGCTCGACACGATGGCCGTGTGGCTTCGGCGGCAGCTGGGGGTCAGTGGGAGGTGAATGGTGAACGGTGGGAGGTGAACTCTTCAACTGTGAACTTGAACTCCAAGTGGTCGCGCTGAGTGACGGGTGAGGAGTAAGGAGTAAGGAGTGAGGAGTGGAAGCCTTTCCTCCTCACTCCTTACTCCTCACAGCTTCCTACTCAGCCTTCCCCGCCGCAGCGCCCGTCTGGACGGGCAGTTCCTCCCCCTCCAGGTAGGTGTATCCCTCCAGACCCGCGACGTAGTCGGCGATGAACTGGTTGGCCTCGTGCCGGGGGAGTTCCTTGGCGGCGGTGACCTTGCGGCGGAAGGTCATCAGCAGCTCGGCGGGCTGGAACTGGACGTAGTTGAGCACTTCGGTCACGGTGTCGCCGTGCACCAGGTCGGTGACCTCGTACCCCGCGTCGGTGAGCCGCACGTGCACCGCGTTGGTATCGCCGAACAGGTTGTGCAGGTCGCCCAGGATCTCCTGGTAGGCGCCGGTCAGGAAGATCCCCAGGATGTACGGCTCATCGTCCCGGATGGGATGCAGCTCCAGGGAGGGCTTCCCCTTCCGGCCCCCGGCGAACCGGTCGATCACCCCGTCGGAATCGCAGGTGATGTCCTGGATCGTACCGCGCCGGCTGGGCTGCTCGGTGAGCCGGTGGATCGGCATGATCGGGAACAGCTGGTCGATGGCCCAGTTGTCGGGCAGTGACTGGAATACCGAGAAGTTGCAGAAGTACCGGTCGACCAGGGTACTCTCGATATCGGCCCAGATCTCGGGGTGTTCCGACTTTTCCGGCTCGACCAGCCGGGCCAGCGCGTTCATGGTCGAGAGGTACAGCAGCTCGGCGTTGGCCCGGTCCCGCAGGGTGAGCACCCCGCTGGCGAACAGCTCCTGGGCCCGCTCCTTCCCGAAGGTCGCGTCGTGGTGCACCTCCTCCAGTCGCTCGGGGGCGATCGACTCGAGGTTTTCCTTCATTTCCACTAGCAGCGCGGGCGGCTCGGGCCCCAGATCCGGCACCGTCGGATCGCTCTGCGACTCCACGTCGGTCACGTTGATCAGGAGCAGCGAGTGGTGCGCCGTGATGGCACGGCCGGACTCGGAGATGAGGTGCGGCATGGGGACGCCCTCGGCCCGGCACATCGTGCCGAGGGTGTACACCACGTCGTTGGCGTATTCCCGGATGGAGTAGTTCATGCTGGCCGGGCGGGTGGAGCGGGAACCGTCGTAGTCCACCCCCAGCCCACCGCCGACGTCCACGTGGGTGAGCGCGAACCCCATGTTGCGGAGCTCCACGTAGAACCGGCCGATCTCCTCCAGCCCCGCCTTGATGTACTGGATGTCGGTGATCTGGCTGCCCAGATGAAAGTGCACCAGCCGCAGCATGTCCTTCCGGTCCAGGGCAGTGAGCTTGTCCAGCACCTTCATGAGCTCCATCGCGGAGAGGCCGAATTTGGACTTCTCCCCGCCGCTCTTGGCCCAGCGGCCGGCTCCCTCGGTGGCGAGCTTGATGCGCACGCCCATGGTCGGAGCAATCCCGAGCTCGTCGGCCACCTTGAGCAGGGTATCCACCTCGGAGAGCTGCTCCACCACCACGAAGACGGTGTGCCCCAGCTTCTGCCCCGCCAGGGCGAGGCGCATGTACTCCTCGTCCTTGTAGCCGTTGCAGACGATGACCGGCTGGGTGCTCTCGGTGATCCCCAGCACCGCCTGCAGCTCCGGCTTCGAGCCACACTCGAGTCCGACGCCATAAGGCGAGCCGAACTCGACGATCTCCTGTACCACGTGGCGCTGCTGGTTGACCTTGATCGGGTAGACGGTGGTGTAACGGCCCTCGTAGCCGAACTCGGTGATGGCGTTCTGGAACTGGGTGGCGAGGGTCTGAATGCGGGCGCGCAGAATATCCGAGAAACGCAGCAGGAGCGGGAAACCCGCCCCCTGGGCGTTCAGATCCATGGCGAGCTGGAACAGGTCCAGGCCGCGTTTGGGGTTTCCGTCGGGGTGAACCGAGACCCGGCCCTCCGGGTTCACCCGGAAAAAGCCGAGCCCCCAGCCTTGGGTGTTGTAGAGCTTCTCCGAGTCCTTGGCGGACCAGTTGTTGGCGGCGATCGTGGGCCTCCGGGCGCGGCGTGAGGGGGAAAATTCTAGTTGGGGTGAGGGGCGGCGGAAAGGGCGGACGGGCGGACGGGCGGACGGGCGGACGGGCGGACGGGCGGACGGGCGGACGGGCGGAACGAAGATACGGCAAGCACGGCGCATCACCCCTCCCGCCTTCCCGCCCGCTTCCCCTCAAGGATTTCGACCAGGAGCCGATACTGAAGGGGAAGTAGGAGCATAGCCCTTCGGGGCCCCAGGGCCGGCCTGGGTGATGAAAACCGGCCGTCGGAGCCCGGTCGCGGAAGCGCGAGCCGGGTTTCGTGTCTTTGGCCAGGCAGCCGTCAGCCGTCAGCCCAGGCTAGATTCCAGAGTTGATACTGGGAACTACGATATAGGAACTCGGAACACTGAACTCGGAACTCACCGCTCACCGCCCTTACGCCCGATGTCCTGGTCCTTGCGCCTCATCCGAATCCTCGGCACCGACGTGAAGGTGCACGTGACCTTCATCCTCCTGCTCGCCTTCTTTTTCGCCAAGTGGCAGCTGGAGTCCGGTGTCACGGCGGCGATCGGGATGACA
>JBGQJV010000168.1:0-9486 GCA_041499215.1 Gemmatimonadota bacterium
CCATCCACACCCTCACGATCACCGGGCAGGTGCCGACCGTGAGCTTCACCGCGGCCGCCCAGGCGGTGGGTGAGGGCGTCGGTACAGCCACGATCACCGCCCAACTCTCCGGCGCCTCGACCCAGACGGTTACCGTGCCGTACACGATCGGCGGCACCGCGACCAACCCGGCCGATTACACGATCACTGCCAGCCCGCTGGTCATCGCGGCCGGGAGCACCACCGGGACCATCACTGTCACGGTGGTCGCCGACGGCGTGGCCGAGCCCGATGAGACGGTGATCGTGACCATGGGCACGCCGACCAATGCCGTGCTCGGGCCGACCACCATCCACACCCTCACGATCACCGGGCAGGTGCCGACCGTGAGCTTCACCGCGGCCGCCCAGGCGGTGGGTGAGGGCGTCGGTACAGCCACGATCACAGCACAGCTCTCCAGCACGTCGACCCAGCCGGTCACGGTCCCCTACACGGTGAGCGGCACAGCCGCCAACCCGGCGGACTACACGATCACCGCGAGCCCGCTGGTGATCGCCGCCGGGAGCACGACCGCGACGATCACGGTGACCATCGTGGCCGATGGGGTCGCCGAGCCGGACGAGACCGTGATCGTGACCCTGGGCACGCCCACCAATGCCGCGCTTGGCGTGACCACAGTCCACACCCTGACGATCAACGCCCAGGTGCCGACCGTGAGCTTCACCGCGGCCGCGCAGAACGTGAATGAGGGCGTGGTCGCGACGATCACCGCCCAGCTCTCCAGCACCTCGACCCAGGCGGTGACCGTCCCGTATACGCTGAGCGGCACGGCCAACAATCCCGCGGACTTCACCATCACCGCGAGCCCGCTGGTGATCGCGGCCGGGAGCACGATCGCAACCATCACAGTCACGGTGGTAGCCGATGCGGTGGCGGAGCCCAACGAGACCGTCGTGGTCACGATGGGAACCCCCACCAATGCCGCGCTCGGCGCGACCACGGCCCATACCCTGACGATCAACTCCCAGACGCCGACGGTGAGCTTCTCCACGGCCGCCCAGACTGTGGTTGAGGGAGCTACGGCGACCATCACGGCCCAGCTCTCCACTCCCTCGGCCCAGACGGTGACCGTCCCGTACACGGTGAGCGGGAGTGCCTCCAACCCAGCCGACTACACGATCACCGCCGGTCCGCTGGTGATCGCAGCCGGGAACACCACCGGCACGATCACGGTGACCGTTGCGACCGATACGGTGGCGGAGCCCAACGAGACGGTGGTGGTCACCATGGGGACTCCCACCAATGCCACCGCCGTATCGCCGACGGTCCACACCCTGACCATCGCGGCCCAGCTGCCCAGTGTGTTCATCACCGCGGCGAGCAATACGGTGAGCGAGAACGTGGGGACGGCCACCATCAGTCTCCGGCTGTCGAGCGTATCCACTCAGACGGTATCGGTGCCCTTCACGCTGAGCGGCACGGCGAGCAGCCCCGCGGACTACGGCCTCAATGAGACGAGTCCGATCGTCTTCCCCGCGGGGTTCACCACCGCGTCTATCGACGTCCGGGTGGTGGACGACGCGACGCCCGAACCGGACGAGACCGTCGTGGTGAGTCTGGGCACTCCCACCGGGGCGACGCTCGGCTCGCCCTCGGTGCACACGCTGACCATCCGCGACAACGACGAGGGGTTGACCGTGACGCTGAGCGGCCGTGGCTCCGGCACCGTGGCCACTCCCGCCGGATTCAGCCCAGCCATCGACTGTTCGACTGGTGGACCGCCGGCGCAGTGCTCGGCCACCTACCTGAGCGGCACCCAGGTCAGCCTGACGGCGACGCCGCTGGTCACCTCCGAGGGGATCTTCCGCTTCGAAGGGTGGAGCGGGACCGGGACGGGCTTTACCTGCACTACCAATCCAACCTGCGTCGTGGTGATGGATCAGGTCCGGCAGGTGACGGCACGCTTCTCTACCTGGGGGACGATCACCTTCGTTCCGCCTTCCGCCGGCTTCGCCATGCTGGAGCGCGGGACTCCCCCCGCTGCGACTACCGTCAGCGTGAGGAACAGCGGAGAGCGCCCGCTCCTGCTCAACTCGACCATTCCGATCACGTACGCCCCCCAGGTGACTCCGTGGCTCGATGCCAGGCTGGATCGGCTGACAATCGATACGCTGACGCCTGGAACCCTGACGCTCACTGTCCTCTCGACCGCCTCCGGCCTTGCCGCAGGGACCTATCAGGCCAGCGTGATCCTGCGGGACGATGGCTTGCAACGGTCGTGGACGCTTCCGGTTACCCTGACGATCACGGGCGCGCACCCGCCGGTCCTCAGCAACATCAGCTATACCCAGCCGGCCCCGGTCAACAGCTGCAACATCTTCGGCGGCCCTCTGGGAACCGAGTTCCTGGTCAGGTACGACTATACCGATGCCGGCGGAGACGTGCGGACGGGCGCGACCATCTTCGTCAACTACCTCTTCAGCAACGGCGGTGTTGGGTCGTTCGACGAGGGGCCGTTCTCGTCCATCGGGGGTAACGGCTTGACCGGAACGATTCAGTCCGACGTGTGCTTCATCTTCGGATCTGCTGCCACGTTTGTTGATGTCACGATCACGGTCACGGATCTCGCCGGGTTCACGGGCCAGCCCATCGTGGTCCGTATCCTCAGGCCGGCCGGAGCCAACAAAGGCGTGGATCCTCGGCCACTCGGCCTTGGGAGCGCCTCACCGGCTCTCCACCGGGCGCCCCGGTAAGAGATCGGACAGACCGCCCCAGAGCGGTGGTGCAGGGCCGGAGTTTGGGAAAGGGGCGTCCTGGGGGGCGCCCCAGCTTGTTTCTGCTGGCGGCGCGTCTGTCGAGTGTGAACCGGCAAGAGAGCATGGGCCCAGGGTAAACCTCACCCTCTGGGGCGGCATCCAACCCTCGAGTCCGTGAGCCAATCCCTCACCTGGCCGCTCCACCCTCTAGGAGGTTCCTCATGCATCGCCCCATGCTCGCCGCCCTTGCCCTGACCCTGTTCGCAACCACTCCGGCGTTCGCCGGCCCACCCTGGATTTCGATCGAGATACCGGCCAATCCCTACAACTCGACCACCCGAGGGGCGTTCTGCCTGGTCCGGGTGTACCACCATGGTGACGCCGCCTACTACCCCGTGAGCGGCTCCGCCGAAGGGCTGGTCGCCGGCGCGCGCAAGTCCAGCAGGCTCTCGTTCCGGGACACCGGGATGCCCGGCGTGTATGCGGTGGACTTCCAGCCCGCGAAGGATGGCACCTGGCTGCTGGTGATGCGCATCGGCGAGGACCAGGAGCATGGCACCGCCACGGTGGTGGTGAGGCTCAACCGGAACGGAGAGATCGCCTCCGCCCGTGTACCCACCCACCAGAGGGAAGGTTGGAGCATTCCGGACCAGATCTCCCCCGCCGATGTCGACCGCATGTTGCGGGAGCAGGTAGCAGAGGCGCGTGCCGCGGAACACGGCGGAGTGCCGTGGGCCCTCGCGGGACTCGGTTTGCTGCCCATCGCCTTCAGCACACGCCGGCGGCGTTGACCTCAGTGGGATGGACAGGCCGCCAAGGCTGGCGGCTCTGTCCGGTCCGCTGCCAACATTTTGACAGTCCCGGGTGACCCGGTTCCCGGTATATTGCCTTACGGTCCAGCCCCCCATGGATCGCGAGGCTGTACCGGATGAACCTGCCGGCTCGCACGTCGACCTCCCCGGAAAAACTCCTGGTCGTCGGCCCGGAGCATCTCGTACGCGGTTTTGCCGGGATTGCCGCGGGGCTGACCACCTATGCCGTTGCGGCGAACCTGACCGAGGCGCGCATCCGGCTCATTGGTCGCGCACCGGAGGCGATCGTCCTGCTGGCCGATGCGGGTGGTCCGGATACGCTCGCATCGGTCCAGTTGCTCACCAGCGGGGGCCAGGCCCCGCTGCTGCTGGTGGTCCCGGGTCTCACCCCAGCCGATGAACTGGTGGCGCTGCGGCTCGGCGCGGCCGAGTCTCTCACCACACCGAACCTCACCCGCGAGCTGCTCGCCGAAACGCTCGCCCGGGTCCGTGCCCGGGGGGAGCACCACGCCCGGTGGACCGCCCGGGCCGCGCTGTTCGAGGCCCTTGTCGAGCGGGACGCCGATGGTTTCCTCGCGCTCGACAGCGGCCTGCTCATCAGCTATGCCAGCGCGGGGGTGGAGCGGCTGCTCGGCTATCCGACCGAGGAGGTGCTGGGGCGCTCGGTGCTCGAGTTTGTTCCGCCCGAGGGCACCGACGAGGCACTCCGCTACATCGGGCTCGCCCTGCAGCAGCCCGGCGACCACATCCTGGGACAGGCGATGGTGCTGCACGCCGACGGCAGCTTGCGCCGCATCGAGGGGAGCATCGTCAACCTGCTGGGGGATCCTCCCGTCAACGCGCTCATCATCGGATTCCGCGACGCCACCGACCGGCAGCAGCAGGAGCGCGACCTGGCCGACCGGGAGCGTCGGTTCCGCGAGCTGGCGGAGGAGGCGCCGGTCATGATCTGGATCGAGAACGCCGACCGGCAGCTGGTCTGGGAGAACCGCACCACGCTCGATTTCGTGGGCCGGACCTGGGAACAGGAACAGGGCTATGGCTGGATGGAAGTGGTCCACCCGGACGACCGCGAGCGGGTGCGCCGGGAGTATCAGGAGACCACCGCGGCGCAGCGTGGCTTCACCCTGGACCTCCGGATGCGCCGCCACGACGGGGTGTACCGTCACATCCGTCAGATCGCGATCCCGCGGTGGAACCCCGAGGGCGGGCTGAGCGGCTTCATCGGCGTGGACGTGGACGTCACCGAGCTCCGCGAACGCAGCGCGCTCATCGAGGAGGCGGAGGCCCGCTACCGCAAGCTGGCGGAGACGGTCCCGGTGATCGTCTGGATGGACGACGCCCAGCACCGGCTCACCTATCAGAACCGCACCGCCGAAGAGTTTTCCGGCCGTACTCTGTCACAGGAGTCGGGTACAATCTGGTACGAAGGCATCCACCCCGACGATCGCGAGCGGGTCCTGGCATCCTACCGGGCCACCTCGGCACGACCGGTTCCGTACCAGCACATGTACCGCCTTCGGAGGGCCGACGGCCGGTATCGCTGGTTCATCGAGATCGGAGTGCCGCGCTACGCCGACGACGGGGAGTTCATCGGGTTCACCGGCGTCGACGTCGACGTGGACGACCTCAAGCAGGCCAGCGAACGGCTGCAGGAGGCGGAGGCCCGCTATCGCCACTTCATCGAGCAGAGCTCCGAGGGCATCTGGCGGCTGGAGCTGGAGACCCCGACGGCGGTCGACCTGCCCCCGGACGAACAGATCCGGTTGTGGTACGAGCGGTGCTACTTCGCCGAGTGCAACCTGGCGATGGCCCGGATGTACGGCTTCGACTCGCCCGAGGCCCTGCTCGGTACCCGGCTCCAGGACCTGATGCCCCCGGATGAGCCCACCAACCGCGAAATGCTCAAGGCGTTCATCCGCTCGGGGTACCGGCTGGTCAACGCCGAGAGCCACGAGCTCGACCGGCATGGCCGGCGAAAGTACTTCCTCAACAGTCTGGTCGGGGTGGTGGAGGACGGCCGACTGGTGCGGAGCTGGGGCACCCAGCAGGACATCACCGAGCGAAGAATCCTGGAGGAAGAGGCCCGCCAGTCCCGGAAGATGGAGGCCGCAGGCCGGCTGGCCGGCGGCATCGCCCACGACTTCAACAATCTGCTCACGGCGATCCTGGGCACCGCCGAAATTCTGCTGACCCAGTTGCCTCCCAGCGGCTCCGCCCGCGACGACGTCGAAGAGATCAAGCGCGCCGCCACCCGGGCGGCCAACCTCACCCGGCAGCTGCTGGCCTTCAGCCGCCGCCAGGTGCTGCAGCCCCGCACCCTGGATCTGGACAGCCTGGTCCGGGGCGTGGAGAGCCTGCTCCGCCGGCTCATCGGCGAGCACATCTCGCTCGCGGTGCGGACCGCCCCGGGGCTATGGCTGGTGCGGGCCGACCCGGGCCAGCTGGAGCAGGTGATCGTCAACCTGTCGGTCAACGCCCGCGACGCCATGCTCACCGGGGGCAGCCTGGTCATCGAGACCTCCAACTGCACCTTCGAGGGAGCCAGCCACGGCGCGGAGAGCATCATGCCCGCGGGCGAGTACGTCCTGCTCACGGTGGGCGACACCGGCACCGGGATGGACCAGGAGACTCTGCGCCATCTGTTCGAGCCGTTCTTCACCACCAAGGCCCAGGGCAAGGGCACCGGTCTCGGTCTGGCCACGGTCTACGGCATCGTGAAGCAGAGCGGCGGCTTCATCTACGCCGACAGCGAGCTGCGCCGTGGCAGCCGGTTCCGGATCTATCTGCCCAGAGCGGAGGGGGCGCTCGAGACCGCGGACGCCCCGGCCGCCACCGGCGCCGTGGCTCGGGCGGAGGGGACCATCCTCCTGGTGGAGGACGAGGAGGCGGTGCGACGGCTGGCCCGGCGGGTGCTCGAGGGTGTGGGATACCAGGTGCTGGAGGCGGCCAGCGGACCGGACGCGCTGCTGCTCGCAGACGGCTGGCAGGGGAAGCTGGACCTGGTCGTCACCGATGTCATCATGCCCGGGATGAGCGGCCAGGAGCTGTCGGCCCGGCTCCGCGAGCGGCGTCCCGGCCTGCGGATCCTGTACGTGTCGGGCTACACCGACGACGCCATCCTGCAGCACGGGACTCTGCTGCCCAATACCGCCTTCCTGCAGAAACCGTTCTCACCCGGATCGCTGGCGCAACGCGTGAGAGAAGTACTGGGACACTGAACCCAGGTTCAGAGTTCAGAGTTCCGAGTTCCGAGTAGGCTGCACACTGTGCGGCCCTACAATTGGAGCTCGGAACTCAGAACTGTTGTCCCCCGTCCCACCGCCGAGTCTTCGATCAGCAGCACTCAGAGCGGGGCGGGGGCATGGTGGTCAAAGTCACTCCGCCGGTGGTTGGTTGAGCAGCAGCCATTACAACCCCAGATCCGACACCGAACCCGGAGCGCACTGATCCACCCTGACATCGTCGCAGATGCGGCCGCGTCTCGAGCATCGACACGCCGCTCAGGGTCTCAGTGAGGACAGTCCGCGTATGGGCGCGAATGTCGTACCGGAGCCGAGGCAGCCATTGGTTGGTGGTGGATAGGTGATCGACGGGCGCAACAGTGCCCCCGTGGCGATCGAACGGAACTCGATGCGGCATTCGTAGGGGCTCACCCCTGCGGCGATGGCGGTCAGCTCCCTCCCATCTTCGGAAATGCCGACGTACAGAGGGAGGGCATTGGTATCCTGGTACACCACGCGGGTCGCCCCGGTGATCATGTCGACCGCGTTCACATTCCACACGCCATAGGGCGGAGCGGGCAGGTTGATGGGCACGATCAGCTCCCTGCCCAAGGGGGGAAACACCGCCCCGCCCACGGTGCCTCCGACCGCAAAGCCCCCGCTGATTGTCGTGATGCTCCGAGTCTGGCTGCTGGACAGTTCGGTAACCCGAACCTCCACCACCGGATTCGGATTGAAGCTCACCTGCACCGCCGCGGCGGAACTGTCCCGGTCGTGCGAGAGCGCATTCACCGAGTTCCAGGCGCCACTGAATGAGGCCTGCGGGTTGAATGGCGGGGTAACAGAATCCCAATGGCCGTTCGCCCAGGTGAATCCGTAATAGTTGTTCAGCCCGAGGTCGTGACCACCGTGATAGGAAGTAATGGACAGGGAGACACCTGGCGTACTCAGGGTAAGGATCTTCTCATCACCGGAGGATCCACGCTGGACAAAGACGCTGTCTGCAATCGCGTAGACACGATTGCCACAAAGGGGAGCGCCGGGGCGCTCGGCGGCAAGTTTGAGAGATTCGTAGGCATTGAGGATTGGCACTCCGCCAGCAGACCTGGCTCCGGCGACTGCGCCGGCGAGGATCAGCTGCTTCAAGTCGTTGGTTTGCAGGCGAGGATCGAAGGACAGGAGCAATCCTGCTAGGCCGGCGGCCTGTGGCGCCGCAAAGGAGGTACCGTTCACAAGGGCCACCGTCCCCGAGCCATCCAAGGCACCCACCAGGGCACCGGGTGCCGCAACGCTCACGAGAGACCCAGTATCCGAGAAAGCAGCCAACGTTCTGAGGACCGTGCTCGCAGCCACAACAATCACCTGATCGGGGAAGGCTGCGGCAAGTTGCCCCGTACCTGACCACCAAGCATCGATTCCATCATTCGACGACCCGAATACGATGAGAGGCCGGAATCCGGCGGTGCGGAGGGTGTCCAACTTGTTCTTGAACTAATCGAAGACTCGGCGCGCGACATTACTATCGGCCGCGGTGTTGGTGGGGATCCTTGGGGGCGTCATCCCCTGCCAATACAGGGATGAGGAGATGTTGATCACCGTAACGCCGCTCCGGGCCAGGGCATCCAGGCGGTCAAGTACTGACGCCGTTGAACCGCGATTGGGAGTCAGGTACTCCTGAAGGTTCATCCTCGCGCTCCACATGACACCCGTCATGCCGCTCCCGTTGTTCCCCCTCGCGGCGATGATGGACGCGACCTTTGTTCCGTGGGCAATGCTGGACTGCGCCTGGCCAAATTGGGGCAAAGACGCGGCATCGAGATTCGCAGTGATCTCCGAGAGTGAACGGAAGTCACGGTCGATGACTCCAATCCTGGCCGCCGAGTCTCCCGACGAACACCCCCAAGCCTGTGGAGCCGCAATCGCCTCAGGTGCCCAGTTCTCTCCGTCTGCTGAATCCGGGTCTAATTTCCACAGGTTCCAGCTTGCTCCATCATTAGGCCTCAAGTAGTTGGGGCCGATTTCGGGGAGTTCCGGACCAACGTCTCTTACTTGCGGGAGCGCCTTGAGTTGAGCGATCGCGGCAAAAAGCGGCCCCGACGTCCCATCATCCTGAATCTGTACATAGTAGTATCCCTCGTCCTGTCCGATCCTAGACCCGCCAATCACAACACCACCGACGGCGTTGACCGCCGTTTGGCGCTCGCTCTGGGTGGAACCGCCCTTGAACTGAAGCATCAAGACATTGCGTGGAAATGGAACTCCCCACTGAGCGGTCGGCTGCGCCATGTTGGACGGCGCATGAATCGCCTGCCAAACGGCTGTGGGGACGGAATCGGGTGCTATTGCCGGCACCTGCTGACCGGCAGCAGTGTTCGCCGTGGCCTGGAACGAGAACCGCGCCTGCGTCACCGGCGCCTTCACGTTGAACGCGAGCGTATCCACCACCGTGGAGTCATTCGCCGCGAGGGTGCCGGTTCCACCAATGAACCAGATCCTGCCGCCCGCTGCCTCCGAACTGTCGGCGTGCAGGGCGACCACCTTGCTCGCCGAGGTTCCCGCCGGAGCGAGTACCACGGTCCCGTTCGCCGGGAGGTACAGCCGGACCGGGAGCTGCACGGTCTGGCCGCTCTCGTTGAGCAGCCGGACGAAGAGCTGTAGCCGCCGGTTGGGATTCTGAGCCCAGGACGCGGCCGGGCCACGGATGACCACCAGCCC
>JBGQJV010000169.1:0-9474 GCA_041499215.1 Gemmatimonadota bacterium
CCGGTCGCCGCGGCTCTTGCCGCCGACCCGATTCCGCCGCACGACACGTTCACGCTCGATTCGAAAGCGGTCGGCGAGACCCGCCGAATCAACGTTCATACCCCGCCGGGCTACGCCGGTTCGATGGACCGATTCCCGGTGTTGTACATGCCCGATGGCGGGATCGAGGAGGACTTCCCCCACGTCGTGAACAGCCTGGACTCCCTGGTCGCGGCGAGGCTGGTCCGGCCGTTCATCGTGGTCGGGATCGAAAACACGGAGCGGCGGCGGGACATGACCGGGCCGACGACTGTCGCTTCGGACAGCGCGATCGCGTCGCACGTGGGCGGCTCGGCGGCCTTTCGCGGGTTCATCCGGGACGAGCTGATGCCGGAGATCCGCCGCCGGTACCGCACCACCGGCGAGACGGCGATCGCCGGAGAGTCACTGGTGGGGCTATTCATCGTGGAGACGTTCCTGCGCGAACCGGCGATGTTCGACCGGTACATCGCGATCAGCCCGAGCCTCTGGTGGAACAACGACGAGCTGGTCCGCATCGCGCCGGACAGGCTGCCCGGCCTGGCGGGTCTCAAGCGCACGCTGTTCCTCACGGCGGCGGACGAACAGGGCATCGCGCCGCAAGCGGACACGCTTGCGCGGCTGCTGCGCGCGGACGCACCGCCCGACCTGACCTTCTACTACGAGCCGAGGCCGGACCAGGAGCATTCGACGATCTATCGGGCGGAGGGGCCGGCCGGGCTCTGGAAGGCGCTGGGACGATGACCCCGGACGTCTCCCGGCCGGTCGGCTAGCGGAACATCGTCGGACTGATCTCGAGACTCACCTCCGCGATGCGGTCGACCGGGATGCCGGCCCGCCGGGCGTGCTCGCGGATCGCCTCCGGATCCGGTGCGTCATACTCGCAGTAGATCTTCCCCTCCGTGTCGGAGACGTAACTGCGGATCCAGACCACCCCCGGCAGCTCGGCGATCACCGCGTTCGACCGGCGCCCGGCGGCGTCCAGTTCCTCCCGGCTGAGCCGTCCGACGGTTCGTTCGATGATGTATCGTGGCATTGCTATCCTCCTCAAAGGCCTCAGCGCCCCCGGTCGAGGGCATGGGGAACTTCCCGACAGGCACCAGCCAGCTCGCCATCTCCGGTTTCCTCCGCGATGGAGGCCGCTTCCCGGGCGCATGCGCGCGCCTGGTCTCCCGAGCCATCCGCCAGGTGGGCCAGCGCGAGCCGATGGAGCATCCATCCTTCGCCGGCCCGGTCCCCGCGCTCGCGACGTAGCCGCAGGGAGGCCTCTCCACATTCGATGGCCCGCTCCGCCTCACCCAGGCGGCGAAGGACCTCGGTCAGCGCGCCCAGTGTCCTGGCTTCACCTATCCCGTCGCCCGCGTCCCGATAGAGCACGCAGGCCTCCTCGAGGCAGCGGCGGGCCTCCACCCGGCGGCCCATGGCATCCAGGGTCACACCCAGGCTGGCGAGCAGGTGCGCCGCCCGGGCCGGGTCGCCCAGGTCACGGAAGATGCGGAGCCCCTCTTCGTAGTGTTCTCTCGCCGCATCGAAGCGGCCCTGCTCCCACTCGATGATGCCCATCGCGTTCTGGAACTGGCCGGCCCGGGCCCGGTCGCCGAGCCGTCCGGCGAGGGCCAGGGCCTCGCCATAGTAGCCGAGGGCGAGCGACGGCTCGGGGAGATAGCGCCGGGCCACGCGGGCGAGGCCTTCTAGGACCTCCAGCTCGCGTGCCTGATCACCGACCTGGTCGTGCAGTCCCCGGGCCTTGCCCCACGCCGTGAACGCATCCTTGAGCTCACCCCGCCGCTCGCGTAGCGTCGCCACCTCGGTCCAGATCAGAGCCTCGGTCACCGGGTCGCGCAGCTGGGCGAACAGGCCCGCCGCTTCCATCAGCGGAGCCAGGGCCTCCTCGTCGCGCCCGAGCCCCAGCAGCACCTGGCCCAGGAAACGGAGCGCCTGGGCCAGGCCCGGCGCGAACTTGGCCTTCCGGGTCAGCTCGACCGCCTCGCGGTACAGGGCGAGGCTTTCCTCCACCTGGCCACGGCGGAGGTAGATATGCGCGGTGGAGGTGAAGTGAAAGGAGAGCTGGATCGGCAGTCGTTTCTCGGTGGTCAGGGTCCGGGCCTGCATGAGGTATTCGAGGGCCCGGGTCTCGTCGCCCAGCTCGCGCTGGACATTGGCCAGGTTGTGGAGGATGTAGGCCCGCTTGACCGAGTCGGACCCCGACTCGAGGTCCTCGCTCAGCCGCAGGGCCTCCTCCAGGGTGACCCGGGCCCGTTCCTGCTGGCCCATCCCCTTGAGCACATTGCCGAGATTGGCGAGCTCGCCCACTTCGCCCTCGCGATCCTGCCGCTCGCGATCGATGGCCAGAGCCGCCTCGATGCAGCGGAGCGCGTCGTCGTCGCGGCCCTGATGCCAGCGGAGCAGTCCCAGGCTACGGAGCAGGTTGCGCTCACCCAGCGCGTCGCGCAGGCGATGCCGGAGCCGGAGGGCGCGGCCTAGCGCCGCTTCGGCGTCGTCGAACCGGCGGAGGAGGGTGCTCAGGTCACCCTGGCGCTGGTACGCCTCCGCCAGCCGGTCGAGCTGATTGGAGGGCTCCAGCAACGCCACCAGCTCGTCGATGATCCGCTGCTGCCGGCCGCGCAGGCCGAGCGTCTCACACAGCCGCTCCTGCCGGAAGAGGATGTCCACCAACGCCTGACGCCGGTCCGTGTCCTCCGGCAGGCGCAGCAGCCAGCTCTGGGCCCGTTCCAGAGTCTCGAGCGACTCGGCAAACTGGCTGAGGGCGTTGGACCGTTCCGCCGCCCGCAGGGCGTAGTGGACCGCCTTGGACCACTGTTCGGCACGACTGAAGTGGTCGACCAGTCTCGGGTACTGTTCCTCGAGGACGCCACCGTACACGGCCTCGATCGCCTCGCCCACCCTGCGATGCAGCTCTTTTCGCTGATGTTCGAGCAGGCTGCCGGCGGCCGCCTCCCGGGTGAGGACGTGCTTGAACCGGTATGCCGGCTCCGGCACCACCCGGACCTGCTGGATCACCCCGGCCGCTTTGAGTGTCTGCAGCGCATGCGGCAGCCGCGCCGGGTCCATGGCGTGCTCGAGGATGCCGCGGGTGAATTCGCGGCCCACGACGGAGGCGAGACGCAGCACCTCGCGGGTGCCGCGGTCGAGGCGGTCCAGCCGGGCCCGGAGGACGCCCTGCACGGTGTCCGGCAGGTGCAACTGGTCCAAGGGGCCGGTCAGCCGCGCTTCGCCGCTCTCGATCTCGAGGGCGCCCTCTTCCAGCAGGGTCTGGGTGATCTCCTCGAGGAAGAACGGATTGCCGCCGGCCCGTTCGTGGATGAGCTCGACCAACTGGTCAGGGATCCTGTCGACCCGCAGAATCGACTGCAGCATCACTCCGGACGCTCCGGCGTCGAGCGGGGCGAGCGCGACGGTCACGTGGCTCGCGGTGTCGGTCCAAGCACGGAGGGAGGAAGAGCGGGGGCGGGAGCGACAGGTCACCACCACCAGGAGCGGGAAGCCGGCCACCAGGTCGGCGGCCTGCTGCAGCACGCCATCAGAGGACTCGTCGGCCCAGTGCCAGTCCTCCAGCAATACCGCCGTGGGCCGGCGCCGCGCGGCCAGGGTGACGAAGGCCGCGAGCGCCTCCTGCATCGCAAGCCGGGACTGCTCGCCGTGCAGGTACCGCGGCACCGGATACTCCGGGTCGGGAAGCGCCAGGAGGTGCAGGTAGAGCGGGAGGAACTCCTCCAGCTCGGTTCCCAGCTCGCGCATCCGGCTCACCACCAGGGCGGCATCGATGGGGGGCGGCTCGCTTCGGCCGGCCTGCAGCCATCCGCGCAGGACCTCGACAAAGGGCAGATACGGCGGGCCACTCTCGGAGGAATCGCAGCGGCCGTGGAGCAGGACCACCTGCGCGGCTTCCAGCTCGCGCCGAAACTCGAGCAGCAACCGGCTCTTGCCCAGGCCCGCATCGCCTACGACCGTCACCAGGCGCCCCTCCCCTGCCACCGCCGCCGTCAGGGCATGGCGCAGCGCCGACATCTCCGGCTCCCGCCCGGTGAAGGCGGTGAGCCGGCCCCGCTGCATACCCTCGAGCCGGGTGCCCCCTTCGAAGGCGCCGAGCACCTGAAAGGGAACGATGGGTGGCAGGTCGCGCGACAGGGTGACCGGGGCCATGGGTCTGGTCTCGAACAGCCCGGCGATGACCCGGCGGCAGTCGGGACTCATCCAGATCTCGTCCGCCCCGGCATGCCCCGAAAGCCGGGAGGCGATCAGTACCGCCGCTCCCGAAATGCGATACGCCAATCCCGGTTCGGTCGCGAGCTGCACCGCGACGGACCCCGCGTGCAGGCCGGAGCGGAGCCCTGGTCCCGGCCGGTCTGCCCTTCCATCCAGGCCGGCCGTGACCCGGTGCAGCTCCAGTGCCGCGCGGACCGCGCGCGCCGGATCGTCCTCGTGAGTGGCCGGCACGCCGAACACGGCGACCAGGCTCTCCCCGGTGAACTGATTCAGCACCCCGCCATGCCGGCGCACCACCTCCTCCGCCGTCATCCGGAGCCGCTCCATCACACCGTCGAGCTCGGCCTTGCTGAGCGCCTCGACCAGCCGCTCATGGTCCACCACGGCGGTGTACAGGATGGTGACCTGCCGGCGTTCACCGTCCGGCAGGACCTCCGGAGATTCCCCGGAGTCGCGCTGCGCGGGCACCACCGTGGCCCACTGCTGCCGCAGCTGCTCCAGCTCGCCTGCCAGCTCGGCCGCGAGGTATCGCTCGGCCGGCTGCTTGGCCAGCATCCGGGCGAGCACCCGGTCCGTCGCATCGGGGAAGCCAGGCCGGGTGGCCGCCACCGCGGCCGGCCGGTGCTCCAGGATCGCATGCATCAGGGCGAACTGATACCTGCCCTGGAACGGTCGTTCTCCGGCCAGCATCTCGTAGAGCACCACCCCCAGCGACCACACGTCGGTGCGGCCATCGAGCGTCTCGCCCTCGATCTGTTCCGGGCTCATGTATTCGACCGTGCCGGGCCGTTCGCCCGGGGTCGTGAGCTCCATCCCGGACAGCTTGGCGATGCCGAAGTCCAGGATCTTGAGCACGCCGTCCTGGGTGATCATCAGGTTGGCGGGTTTGATGTCGCGGTGGACCACGCCCCGCTCGTGGGCCTTGGCCAGCCCTTGGGCGGCCTGAATGGCGAGGGCCAGCGCCTGCTCCGGCGGCAACGCCCCCCGAGCGAGCCTGGCCTTGAGGGTCTCGCCATCGTAGTACGGCATGGCGATGAACAGCTGGCCGTCCTTCGCCTCCCCGATCTCGTGGATGGTGCAGATGTTCAGGTGGTCGAGCGCGGCGGCGGCCTGGGCCTCGACCCGCAGGCGCTCCTTGGCGGCAGGGTCCGAGCTCAGGTGGGCGGGCAGGAACTTGAGCGCGACGGTGCGTTCCAGCCGAAGGTCACGGGCCCGGTAGACCACGCCCATCCCACCCTCACCCAGCGGCTCCAGGACCTGGTAGTGCAGGACGGTACCGGTCACGGGCGTGGCCGGCACGCGCATCGGGAGTTGGAGGAACCCGGCGGAGGGGGCGTCGAGCAGACTGTCGTGCTCGTGGGCGGCGGCAAGCTCCGTCAGCTCCTTGCGGAGCCCTGGATTGCCGGCACAGGCCTGATCGAGAAAGGCGGCGCGCTCCCCCGCCGGACGCTCGAGCAGGGCGGCCAGCAGCTCCGCCAGGTCGCCCCAGCTTGCGGCGGTCACCGGCCCAGCTCCCGGTTGAGCCACGCCCGGGCGAGGGTCCACTCCCGCTTCACCGTGGCCGGAGAGATCTCCAGCACCTCCGCCGTCTCTTCGATGGACATCCCGGCGAAGAACCGCCATTCCACGATCTGCCCCGCCCGCCCGCTCTCCACCGACAGCCGCTGCAGGGCCTCGTCCAGCGCGAACAGCTCCTCCGCCCGTTCATCGGCGAGTATGTTGACCTCGTCGAGCGGGACCTGGAGCCGTTCGCCGCCCCGCTTGCTCGCCTTACGCGCCACCGCATAGTCCACCAGTATCCGGCGCATGGCGCCGGCGGCCACGGCCATGAAGTGCGCCCGGCCGCGCCACTCGATACGATCCAGCTGAGAGAGTTTGAGGTAGGCTTCGTGAACCAGCGCGGTGGTGTCCAGCGTGTGGCCGGTGCGCTCTCCGCTGAGCTGTCGGTGGGCGATCCGGCACAGCTCGTGGTACACCAACGGCATCAATCGGTCGAGGTCTCCGGCGTTATCCCGCAGCAATCGACTGATCTCGGACTGGTCTGGCATCGCAGGCTCCATTCGCGCCCTACACTACCGATGTCGCGCGACGGGGGCAACGGGGTCAGCCGTCTTTCAGGGGATGAGCCGATTTGGCCGGGTTTCCGGCCTTCCTGTGTGATGAGGGGCGTGGCCGGACGGCCCGCCCATGGATCCGTCGTTACATAAACTGGAGGAGCATCAGCATGTCCACCCGGACTCAGCCGCAACCGGCACAGGCGCCGCAGGCCAGGGCGTCCGCAGCCCCGTCCCAGCCGCCGCCGCGGTCCCCGCTCACCGAAGACATGCTGCTGCGCTTCCAGCAGCGGGCTCCGGGCTACGATCGCGAGAACCGCTTCTTCACCGAGGACTTCGAGGAGCTGCAGCGGGCCGGCTACCTCCTGATGGCCGTTCCGAAGGAGCTCGGCGGTCTCGGAATGACGCTCGCCGAAGTGTGCCGGGAGCAGCGGCGCCTGGGGTACTACGCGCCTGCCGACGCCCTGGCCGTGAACATGCACCTGTACTGGACCGGTCTCGTCGCCGATCTCTGGCGCGCGGGAGACCGATCGCTCGAGTGGCTGCTGCGGGCCGCCATGAGCGGGGCGGTGTTCGCCGCCGGCCACGCCGAGGCCGGCAACGATGTCCCGGTGCTGCTCTCCAAGACCCGGGCGGAGCGGGTGGACGGCGGCTACCGCTTCTACGGCCGGAAACACTTCGGCAGCCTCACCCCGGTGTGGACCTATCTCGGGATCCACGGCATGGACGCCAGTGACCCGGCCCACCCGATGATCATCCATGGATTCATGCCTCGCGACACCGACGGGTTCAGGGTGGCGGAGACCTGGGATGTGCTTGGCATGCGTGCCACCCGGAGCGACGACACGATTCTCGACGGCGCATTCGTCCCGGATCGGTTCATCAGCCGGCGGGTCCTTGCCGGCGCCGCCGGAATGGATCCGTTCGTGCTCGGCATCTTCGCCTGGGCGCTGCTCGGCTTCGGCAACATCTACTTCGGGCTCGCTCAGCGGGCGCTGGACCTCACGGTTGAAAGCGTCAAGCAGAAGACTTCGATCGGGCTGTCGCGACCGATGGCGTATCACGCCGAGGTGCAGCATGCGGTGGCGGAGATGGTGCTGGAGATGGAGGCCATCGGGCCACACCTGGACCGGGTGGCCGAGGACTGGTCCAGCGGGGTGGACCACGGGCCGGGCTGGGTGATCAAGATCGTGAGCGCCAAACACCACGCGGTGGAAGGCGCCTGGCGGGTGGTGGACCGCGCGCTCGACCTCGCGGGCGGGTTCGGCATTTTCCGCGACGGTCCCTTCGAGCGACTGTTCCGCGATGCCCGGCTGGGCAGGATTCATCCGGCCAACGGCTTCCTGACCCATGAGCTGGCGGCCAAGCTCACACTCGGGATCAATCCCGACGAACAACCGCGATGGGGGTAGGTGCGGCGGGTACATGCGCCCGACAACTGCTGGGCAGTACTGCTGGTCAAGGCGCCGCGAGCGTGGATCTCGCGGCGCCTTGTTCTCGAGCCTCTGAGAGCTACGAGCCGGACTGTGGCGACGAGCCAGTTCGGCTCCGTTTCCGGCCTTTCGGTGTGAGGCGGATGAGTTCCTCCTCGCTCACTCGGGCCTGGAGAGATTCATGTCAGCAGGCAGAGCGGCGCGCGCCTCCAGCCTTGCGGTATCCTCGCGCAGCAAGGCCGCGGCGGCCCAGGTCAGCGCCGCCCCAGCTCCGCCTGTGCCCGCCGGGTGAAGAGCGCGATGGGGACGCCGATCAACAGCATATGTACCAGGATGCTGAGGGTGATCCACAGCACATTCTTCCCTGACCCCCCCCGAGCCTGCCGCCGACAGTGGCACCACGATGTAGGTCATGATGCCGTACAGCAGCAGTCCGTAGGCCGCGCCCATCGGCACGGGCCGACGCCAGAGGAGCGGCCAGCGGCGCGCGACCAGGTAGTAGGTGAACGACATCGACAGGGCAATGAAGAAGTGGAGCCCAAGCCCGAGCACCGCGGTGGCCGCTCCGCCTTCGAAGCTCGCCTTACCCAGCAGGCCCGCGGCAACCGACTGGAAGATCCGGGTAGCCGGGACGCCGGCCCTTACTCCCCAGAAGACACAGGCGTAGGTGATGTCGAGGGTTCCGGCCGCCAGTCCGCCGGCAAGGACGAACTTCAGGGGACGGGATCGGGTCGGTATCGATGAGGTCACTGCCTCGGTCCTCCGTGGAAGGTGCCCGTCAAGTACATCCCGAGCGCGCCCCCGTTCACCTCACCGGTCCCCGGCTGCGGCCGCCGCGGCCGCCAGCGCCGGCCCGGCGGATCACCCGCGAGGAGATGGAGCTGTTCAAGCAGGGCATCAGGGGGTGCCGCAGTCCGAGAGCTGACGGCCACCTACCTGGCCCCCCGCGGTGATCGGCGGAGCAGGTTCGGTTGTGCACCAAGCTTGCCGGCGGACAGGGCTGCTTGACAAGTCCGCGTTTGACCTGCCAATTGACCCCAGGACCCCCTCCCCCTGGGTTCAATGGCGCCAGCGCGGAACATACGACACCGGACCACCCGGGCAGTCTTGCGACTGCTCCGCGTCGCGCTCGTCGTACTATCCACCGAACTGCTCTCCACCTGTGCCGAGGCGCCCACCGACGCGTCGCACCCCGGATTCGGGATGGTGGCAGTTTCCCCGATCTTTCCGTCCGGACAGTTGCTGGCAGGGGTCGCGCTGGATCGGGTCAGGTTGGTGATCGTGCGCCCGCAGGGAAGCACCCTGCTCGACCGGACTTACGACTTCCCGGGCACCCAGCGCCAGCTCACCCTCAGCGAATCGCTCCTGCTCCAGGCCTCATCGGAGCAGCTGCAGCTCACCCTCTCCTTTCTGAGTGGGGCCACCCAGCTCTTCACCGGCTCGGCCGATGTGGTGGTCCGCCAGGGACCGGCGGGACCGCCGGTGGAGATCTCGCTCAGGTACGTTGGACCCGGAACGGAGGTCGCCAGGCTCACCCTCGAGCCGCGCGACACGGTGCTCACTTTCGGTGCCTCTCTTCCCTTCCGGGTGACCGCGGCGGACTCAGAGGGGCTGGACGTCTCCCAGTTCTACGTATCGTGGACCAGCAGCGACACGTCCCAGACCCCTGACGGGGCGGGTGTGCTCCACGCCGGGAATGCCCGCAAGGTCCTGCGGATCACGGCCGCCATACCCACCCCCAC
>JBGQJV010000170.1:0-9424 GCA_041499215.1 Gemmatimonadota bacterium
CCCGCCGTCGGCAGGGAGGGTCGGTTCGCGAGAAACGGCTGACGGCTGATGCCTGACGTCCGACGGCTACCGGCTCTTCGTCTTCGCCCCCGCCAGATCCACGAACGTCCCCGCCGCCCCGTCGGCCTTGCGGATGGTCACCCACAGCGGCGGTCCGTCCTGCTCGGCGTACAGCGCCACTCCGCCATCTTGTTCCCTGGTATCGCTCACCAGTCGCCACGGCGGCTTGGAGAGCAGGTCGCGGTAGTAGACCGCGATCTTGTCGGGGTCCTGCGTACTGCGGAACCGGATCTTGATGGCTTCCTCGCCGCCTTCGCGCGAGACCACCTCGGCGCTCGGCGGAACGGGGAGGTAGGGTATGGCCTCGCCCAGCTGGGGCTCCTTCCGGGTTTCGGAGCACGCGCCGAGCAGCAACACGGTGGCGACAAGAAGGGGCTTGCGCATAGGGCGGGGAGAGTAGTGGGTGGGATGGAGGGGGGTCAAGAGCGCGCGGCCTCGTTCCTTTCCGCCTTTCCCGCCCTCGCCGCCCATTCCGCCGTTCCTACTCGTCTAACGCCTCATGGCCAAAGACTTTACTGCCCCTTATCTTGCTCTCGGACTTCGCTGGAGCGCGCCATGGCCGGACACAGCAAATGGAAACAGATCAAGCACAAGAAGGCCCTGACCGATGCCCGGCGAGGCGCGTCCTGGACCAAGGTGATCCGCGAGATCACCGTGGCGGCGCGCGCCGGCGGCGGCGACCCCGGCGGTAACCCCAGGCTGCGCACCGCGATCGATGCCGCCAAGGCGGTCAACATGCCGGGCGACAACATCGAGCGAGCGATCAAGAAAGGCACCGGCGAGCTGGAAGGCGCGGTGTACGAGGAAGTGACGTACGAAGGGTACGGCCCCGGTGGTGCCGCCGTCATTATCGAGACGACCACCGACAACTCGACCCGCACCGTCGCCGACATCCGCCACGCCTTCAGCCGCAATGGGGGCAACTTGGGCGCCACCAACTCCGTGGCGTGGATGTTCGACCGAAAGGGACAGATTCTGCTCGACGCCACGCGCTACCCTGAGGACCCGACCCTCGAGGCGGCGCTGGAGGCGGGGGCGGAGGATTTCCAGCGCGACGGCGACCAGTACGTCGTTTCGACGACCGTCCAGACCTTCCACGCGGTGCAGGACGCCCTCAAGGCGAGGAAACTCGAGATCGAATCGGCCGAGGTCGCCATGGTGCCCAAGACGACCGTGAAGGTCCAGGGAAAGCAGGCCGAGCAGATGATCAAGCTGCTCGAGGCGCTGGAAGATCTGGACGACGTGTCCAAGGTGTTCTCCAATTTCGACATCGACGCGAGCCAGCTGGCGGAGGCCTCGAGCTGACGGGGCCCGGCCGGTGAAGGTGCTGGGTGTCGACCCCGGCACCACCGCCACCGGGTATGGCGTGGTGGAGGCCGGCGACCGGGGGTCGCTGCGACTGCTGGAGTGTGGCGTCATCCGCCCCGCCCCCCGAGCCACCTTGGCCACGCGGCTGAACGAGATCCACGCGGAGCTGACCCGGCTGATCGCACGGCACGCTCCGGACGTCGTGGCCGTGGAGGAAGCGTTCCACTCGCGCAATGCCCGGACGACCCTGGTGCTGGGTCATGCCCGTGGCGTCATCCTGCTCGCCGCCGAGCAGGCAGGGACTATCATCGCCGAGTACTCGCCCGCCAAGATCAAGCAGACGATGACCGGCAGAGGAGCCGCCCTCAAACCTCAGGTCGGATTCATGGTGGCGCAGCTGCTCCGGCTCAAGGCGGCGCCGACTCCACTGGACGCCTCTGACGGAGTGGCAGTGGCCCTGACCCACCTGCTGCGAGGACGGTCGCTCGGCCGGACTGACCGTCCGCCGGTCCGCCCGGCCGCGACCGAGCGCCCTTCGGGAGGGCGTAAGCCCAACCCGGGCGCGAGGAAGTCCTTCCGGGCTGGTCCGACATGATCGCGCTGGTGAGCGGCACCCTCGGCGAACGCGACGGCGACACCATCCTCATCGAGACCACGGGAGGCGTGGGGTACGCCGTCACGGTTCCCCTCGGGGTCCTGGAACGGCTGCCGCCGGCGGGCAGCCGGGTGAGCCTTCACACCGAGCTGGTGGTGCGCGAGGACAGCTGGGCGCTGTTCGGATTCGATCACGCGAGCGAGCGGGCGATATTTCAGCGCCTGCTCTCGGCCAGCGGGTTCGGTCCCAAGCTCGCGCTGGCCCTGCTGTCCACTCTGGGGCCGGCTCGCACGGTTCGAAGCATCCAGCAACGCGACATCGCGGCGCTCTCGACCGTGAGCGGCATCGGCCGCAAGAAAGCCGAGAAGCTGGTGGTGGAGCTGGGCGACCGGTTCAAGGACGTCCCGGTGGAAGCGTCCGCGGCGCCGAGGCCAGGGGAAGCGGCGCTGCAGGCGCTGGTCGGCCTCGGCTACCCCGCCTCGGTGGCGGAAGATGCGGTGCGGGCGATCATGGCCGGCGGCACCACCGATACGGCGCAGGTCATCCGGCTGGCGTTGCAACGGCTGGCGGGGAAGGCCTGAAGCATGTTGCGCTGTCGCTCCGAGTTCCGCGTTGGACCGGAGACTGCCCTGGTGGTGGCGCTCGGATGGAAGAACGTGGAACGCGGAACGTAGAACGCGGAACCGAGGTACACATGACCGTCCCTGCGACCACCGCTGAGTGGCTCTGCACCCGCTGCGGGAGCACCAACCGGCGGCTGGTGGCGCGTACCACCCAGCGCACCTTCGACGTCTGCAACCACTGCCACACAAAACATGTCATCGAGCCAGGCAAGCGCCCGGTGCGGTGGGAGGCGAGACTGCGGTGAGCAGTAAGAAGTGAGGAGTAAGAAGTGAGAAGTGAGAAGGGAACAAGTCATACTCCTCACTTTCTACTTCTTACTGCTTACTTCTCACCCCTCACTCCTCTCAGAACCCGGACCCCCTAACTTCCGACATGACCCGACTCCAGATCACCACGCCCGACCAGCTCCCGGATGAGACCGGCGCCGAAGCCGCGCTCAGGCCTGCCCGGCTGGAGGATTTCGTGGGACAGGAGCAGGTCAAGGCGTCGCTGCGGATCGCGATTGACGCCGCGCGGGGCCGGGGAGAGCCGCTCGACCACCTGCTCTTCTTCGGACCACCAGGACTGGGAAAAACCACTCTGGCCATGCTCCTCGCCAGGGAGATGGGTGTCTCTCTCCGTACCACCTCGGGGCCCGTGCTGGAGAAGCCGGGCGACCTGGTGAGCCTGCTGACCACGCTGCAACCGGGCGACGTCCTCTTCATCGACGAGATCCACCGGCTCCGCCCGGTACTGGAAGAGTTCCTCTACCCCGCCATGGAAGATTTCCGGGTAGACGTGCGCGTCGCCGACGGGCCCAACGCCCAGACCATCCCCATGTCGATCGAGCGGTTCACCCTGATCGGCGCCACCACTCGATTCGGCCTGCTGACCCCCCCCATGCGGGCACGGTTCGGCATGGTGGAACGGCTGCACTTCTACCCCCCCGAGGATCTCGAGGTGATCGTGGCCCGCAGCGCCGGGATCCTGGGGGTGCCAGCCGACAAGGAGGGGACGCTGGAGATCGCCCGGCGGAGCCGGGGGACGCCCCGGGTCGCCAACCGGCTGCTCCGCCGAGTGCGGGACTACGCCCAGGTGAAGGCAGCCGGCGAGATCACCGGCCCGGTGGCGCGCGAGGCCCTGAGCCGACTCAACGTAGACGAGTTCGGGCTGGACGACATGGACGCCCGCATCCTCCGCGCGATCATCGAGAAGTTCGCCGGTGGCCCGGTCGGGCTCGGCACGGTGGCAGTGGCGGTGGGCGAAGACCCGGGAACACTGGAGGAGGTGTATGAGCCGTACCTGATCCAGGAGGGGTATCTCGAACGGACCCCCCGGGGCCGAGTGGCCACGCCGTTCGCCTTCCAGCGCTTCGGCTTCAAGCCCCCGGCGGGGGCGCAGCGGACGATCTTCGAGTAAGCGGGTGTGAGGTTTCAGGTGCCAGGTGTCGGACCTTGGCTCCCAACCCTGACACCTGACCCCCGGAACCCGACACCCGTCCAATGCTCCGCACCTCCGATTTCAACTACGTCCTGCCCGCCAACCTGATCGCGCAGGAGCCATCGTCCGAACGAGGCGAGAGTCGGCTGCTGATCGTGAGTTCCGAGTTCCGAGTTCCGAGTTCCGAGTTGGCCCCTGACGGCCCGGAACTTGGAACTTTGAACTCGGCACTGTTCCAGGACCGCCACTTCCGCGATCTGGTCTCGCTGATCCCGCCCGGTGATCTCGTAGTTCTCAACACCACCAAGGTTCGTCACGCCCGCTTCCTCGGCCACCGCCCGAGCGGGGCTCAGGCCGAGGTGCTGTTGATCCACCCGGGACAGGATGAGCACTGGATCGCCATCGGTAAACCCGGCAGTGCCCTCCGGCCGGGAAAACGAATCGAGATCGCGCCCGGGGCTTTCATCGAGACCGTGGCCGTACTGGAGGAAGGCTACCGGGAGGTCCGGTTTGTGGGGATCACCGCGGAAGAGGCGATGCGTCGAGCCGGCAGGCTGCCGCTCCCGCCATACATCGAGCGGGATCCAACCGAGGCGGATGAATCGCGGTACCAGACGGTGTACGCCGAGCGCGAGGGGAGCGTCGCCGCACCGACCGCCGGGCTGCACTTCACCCCGCAGATTCTGCGGGCGCTGGAGCAGAAGGGCGTGACGCTCGCTCGGCTCGATCTCGAGGTAGGCCCGGGAACGTTCAAACCGGTCGAGGTTGAGGACCCGGCCCGCCACCCGATGCATCCGGAGCGGTTCGAACTGCCGGCAGAGACCGCCGCGAAGATTGCGGAGCTCAGGGCCAGAGGCGGAAAGCTGTGGGCGGTCGGGACCACGGTGGTTAGAGCCCTGGAGAGTGCGGTGCGGGGCGACGGCACGGTCGTACCGGGCCGGTACGAAACCGGGCTGCTGATCCGGCCGGGCCATCACTTCCAGGCAGTTGACCGCCTGGTCACCAACTTTCACCTTCCCCGCTCCACCCTGCTGATGCTGGTGTCGGCCTTTGGCGGGCACGCCCGGATCATGGCGGCCTATCGGCACGCGGTGGCGGCACGGTATCGATTCTACTCCTATGGTGATGCGATGGTGGTGCTGTGAGACATCAGCCCCCGGAGAAGCCGTCAGCCGTCAGTCCTCAGCCGTCAGCGAGGCGGTGCACGGCAGCCGCGAGGCCGCGCCGGCTTGAAGGCTCGAGGCTGACGGCTGAACGCTGATAGCTTATCCCAATGTTCGACTTCACCCTCCACGCCACCTCCGGCCTCGCCCGCGCCGGCAGCCTCACCCTGCCCCATGGCACGGTGGAGACCCCGGCGTTCATGCCGGTGGGGACCCACGGAACGGTGCGCGGGCTGCACCCCGAGGAGGTGCGGCGGGCCGGGGCCCAGATCATCCTCGGCAATACCTACCATCTACACCTTCGTCCCGGTGAGGCGGTGGTGCGGTCGCTCGGGGGGCTGCACCGGTTCACCACGTGGGACCGTCCGATGCTCACCGATTCGGGCGGTTTTCAGGTGTTTTCGCTCGAGGGCCTGCGCAAGATCGAGGAGCACGGGGTGGAATTCGTCAGTCATATCGACGGATCGACCCGCACCCTCACGCCCGAGTCATCGATGGAAATCCAGTGGGACCTCGGTGCCGACGTGGCAATGGTGTTCGACCACGTGGTGCCGGGACAGGCCCCCTGGCCGCTGGCGGAAGAAGGCATGGAGCGGACGCTGCGGTGGCTGGAGAGATGCCGGAAAAGGCATGACGAATTGGTTGAGGACGGTGAAGGGCGGACCGGCGGACCGGCGGACCGAACCACCCGCCCGCCCCTCCGCGACCGAGCGCCCCTCGGGAGGGCGAACGGCCGACCCGGGCGCGAGGGAGCCCTTCAGGGCCCGTCCGCCCGTCCGCCAAACCCTCTGGCCCATCATCCAGGGCGGCACTCACGACGACCTGCGGATGCGCTCACTCGAAGGAACGCTGGCCCGCGGGCCGTGGACCGGGATTGCCATCGGCGGGCTGTCGGTGGGTGAGCCGAAGCCGGTAATGCATCGCGTACTGGAAGAGCTCGCCCCGGCGCTGCCCGTGGGGGTGCCCCGTTATCTTATGGGCGTGGGCTTCCCGGACGATCTGCTCGAGGGAATCTCCCGGGGGGTGGACCTGTTCGACTGCGTCGCGGCCACCCGGAACGGCCGGCACGGCAGCGCATGGACCAGTGTGGGCAAGGTAAACATCCGCGCCGCCGCGCTCCGGCTGAGCGAGGAACCGCTCGACCAGAACTGCGACTGCGAAACCTGCCGCCGGTTCTCCCGTGGCTATCTCAGGCATCTGTTCATGGCCGAGGAAATGCTCGGGCTCCGACTGGTGTCGATCCACAACATCCGCTTCCTGGTCCGCCTGGGCGAACAGGCCCGGGTCGAGATCCTGAGGGGCACATTCGGCCGCTGGAGCCACGACTGGCTCCAGCGGTACCACAATAGTCGAGGAGACCCGTGACCCTGTCCCTGCTGGCCCTGATGGCATCGTCCGACAACCCGTCGGCCGGGCTCTCCATGCTGCTGCTGCAGATCGGCGGCATCGCGCTGGTGTTCTTCTTCCTGATCCTCCGGCCCCAGCAGCAGGCCAGGAAGAAGCATGAGGAGCTGCTCAAGAACCTCAAGAAGGGCGATGAGATCGTCACCGTCGGCGGCATCGTCGGCAAGGTGAAAGACATCAAGGGAGACCGGGTGACCATCGAGTCGGGCGGGTCCACTCTTGTGGTCGAGCGGGCGCGGATCGTGAAGGTGGGCGACCAGGCCGCGCCGGGGGTGGCCGGATGAGCCTGCGGGACCTCCACCTGCTGGGCTCCCCGGTGCTCCGCGAGGCCACCGCGCCCATGGCGGTGGTGGACGACGAGGTGCGCCGCCTCATCGCGGACCTGTTCGAGACCATGTACGCCGCCAAGGGGGTGGGCCTGGCGGCGAATCAGGTCGGAGTGACGCGCCGGGTGGCGGTGGTGGACGCCGAAGGCGAGAAGCTGGTCATGGTGAACCCGCGCATCGTGGAGGCCTCGGGAGAAGACAGCGCCGAGGAGGGCTGCCTCTCGATCCCGGATGTGTTCGCCGAGGTCACCCGCCCCGACCGGGTCGTGCTGGAGGCACTGGACCAGGACGGCAGGCCGTACCGGAAGGAGCTGCGGGGGCTGCCCTCGCGCGCGGTCCAGCACGAAATCGATCACCTGGACGGCATCCTGTTCATCGATCACCTGAGTATGCTCAAGCGCAAGCGCATCGTCGCCAAGTGGAAGAAGGAGCACGCCGACGATGACAGCTTCGTCCGGCCCGTGAAGCCGGCTCCCGCCGGCTCGTCCTGATGCGCATCGCCTTCTTCGGCACCCCCGAGTTCGCGGTCCCGTCACTGCGGGCCCTGCTCGAGGAAGGCTTCGATGTGGCCGCCGTGGTGACCCAGCCCGACCGGCCCCACGGCCGCTCCCGCAGCGCCCTCGTTCCTCCCCCGGTCAAGACCCTGGCACTCGAGGAAGGCCTTCCGGTGCTGCAGCCCGAGCGCCCGGTGGGCCCGTTCGTGGCCGAGCTCGCCGCCCTCCAGGCGGACATCGCCGTGGTAGTGGCCTACGGCCATGTGCTCAAGCCCGAGCTGCTCGCGGTTCCGCGGCTCGGTATGCTGAACGTGCACGCCTCCCTGCTGCCGGCGCTGCGCGGGGCGGCCCCCATCCAGTGGGCGATCCTCAACGGCGCCGAGACCACCGGCGTCAGCATCATGCAGCTGGAGGAAGGACTGGACACCGGCCCGGTGCTCCACACCATCGAGACCGAAGTCGCCGCCGACGAAACCGCGGGGGAACTCACCCAGCGGCTGGCCGAGCTGGGCGCTGCCGCCCTCATCGAGGCGCTCACCCTGATCGAGGGCGATGAGGCCCGACCGGTGGCCCAGGACCATGCCCGTGCCACCTACGCACCGAAGGTGACCCGGGAGCATGCCCGGCTGGACTGGAACCGGGACGCAGCATCGCTGGCCCGGGTGGTGCGCGCGTTCGACCCCGAACCAGGCGCGTGGGCCCTGCTCGACGGGCAGGAAGTGAAGCTGTTCGGTGCCCGTGCGGGGAATGGGAGTGGTGCGCCCGGCGCAGTGCTGCAGGCGGGGAAGCTCCTCAGCATCGCCACGCTGGTCGGCGCCGTCGAGGTTGCGGAGATCCAGCCGGCCGGCAAGAAGCGGATGCCGGTCGCAGACTGGCTCCGCGGCCACGGCGCCTCGGCGCACCATTTCTCATGAGACCCCTGCCCCGCCTCCACGCCGTGACCGACGCCGCCATCCTCGCCCTGCCGGACTTCCCGGTCCGGGCCGCGGCAATCGCCGCGGCCGGCTCCGCGGTTGCGCTCCACGCTCGCGACCGGACGGCCGGAGGTGCTGTCCTGGCCCGGGTGACGACCCGGCTGCTCGCGCTCGCCCGGCCGCCGGAAGCGGCGGTGTTCGTCAATGCCCGTCCAGACGTCGCCGCGGCCCTGGGGGCGCATGGTGTGCAGCTTGGCACCGGGGACCTGGCGCCCGCTGAAGCACGCGCCGCGTTCCGGACCGCCTGGAACGGATGGATCGGCGCCTCGGTCCACTCCGCCGGCGAGGCGGCGGCGGGCGCCGCGGCCGGGGCCGACTTCCTGCTTGTGGGCAGCGTATACGAGAGCGCGTCCCATCCTGGACGACCGCCCGCCGGGCTCAGCCTGGTCACAAGCGCCGCCGCGACTGGTCTCCCTGTCATTGCGATCGGGGGGATCACTCCGGAGCGGGCAAGGGAGGTCCGGGCGGCGGGCGGGTATGGGGTCGCCGCCATCTCCGCGGCCTGGCGCGCGGAGGATCCCGCCGCCGCCGCGCTCGCCCTGCTGTTGCCCTGGGTGGAGGACACGTGAGCGAGCTGCGCCTGACGGTGAACGGGGACCGACGCTCTCTCCCCGGCCCTGCGACCCTCACCGATCTGCTGGCGCATCTCCGGCTCGATGCGCGCATGGTCGTGGTCGAGCTGAACCGGGAGATCATCCGGCGGCAATTCCTCTCGGACCGCCAGCTCAAGGACGGCGACGCGATCGAGTTGGTGCATTTTGTGGGCGGAGGATAGAAGGCGGAACGGCGGGAACGCGGGAGGCTGGCAGAAGGTACCCTCCCTCGCCGGGCCAAATCCCACTCCGGACCAGCGTCCTTCAGGACGCAGATGCCGAGCAAGGGCTTCAGCCCTTTGAAAAACGAGAATACCGAGGACCCGCATGACTACCACCATCGAACCCCTCGTCACCCCGGACCCCCCGCTGGTGATCGGAGGCAAGAGCTTCCGCTCCCGCCTGCTGGTCGGCACCGGGAAGTATCGCAGCAATGCCGACATGATCCGCGCCATCGAAGCGTC
>JBGQJV010000171.1:0-9403 GCA_041499215.1 Gemmatimonadota bacterium
CACGATTACGCTCGGCCTGGCCATGCTGTGCGCGCTGCTGTACCGCCGCTACGACAAGCCGTATTTCTTCTGGTGGGCCGTGGCCTGGACGCTTTATCTCGGACGTCTGGGGGCCATCCTCACCTATCTGCCGACCCGCCATCCCTTCTGGCTGTTCGCCCACCAGGTGGCCACCGGCTGGACCGCACTGGCGCTCCTCTGGAGCGCGCTGGTCTTCTCCCGCGGCGCGCGCTTCCGCCGGCCCTACCTGCTGATCGTGCTGTTCCCGGTGGTCTGGTCGGCCTTTGCCATCTTCCATTTCCAGGAACGGGCCCAGTTCCTGTTCGCGGCCCTGCCGGCGGTGGCGTTCCTGAGCGGAGCCACACTGTGGACCGCAGTGGTGTTCTTCCGCTTCAGGCGGCAGACCGGTTCCGGCGGCGCCCTGCTCCTGGCATTCGCCTTCCTGCTCTGGGGACTCCATCATCTCGACTATCCGATCCTGCGCGCCCAGGGCGCCTGGAACCCGTGGGGCTACTACCTGGACATCATCTTCCTGCTCGCGGTGGGCACTGGAATCGTGATGCTGGTGGTCGAAGACTTCGAGCGCGGACTGGCCGCGCTGGCGGCGCTGTCCGGCGATCTGCAGCGCGGTGAGGCGACGCTCGACGCGCCCACCGCCCTGCTCGGGCGGGCCCTGGTGCTGCCCGGTGTGCGGGGCAGCGGGCTCTACGACCGCGCCTCGGGCCGATTCATCCGCGGCGTCGGCGTCTGCGAGGGGTGGGTCGACGGTCCTCCATCGCCCGAAACGGCCTCGCTCATCAGCGAGGCGGTGGAAAAGGGAAGGCCGGTGTCGGCCAGCGCGCCACCGGCCTTTGCCTTCGTCGCGGTATTGCCGGTGGAGCGGGCCAAGTCGGTGGCCGGGGCGCTGGTTCTGGTGGGCGATGCCCGCGACCCCTTCACCGCCCTCGATGTCTCCTTCCTGCATGCGCTGGGGCAGCAGGTGGGCGCCGCGCTGGAGAATGCCGAGCTGGATCGACGGCTCCGCCGCCGCACCGAGGATCTCGAGCGGCTGTCCATGCGGATGGTGCGCCAGCATGAGGACGAGCGACGGCGCGTTTCGCTCGAGCTGCACGACGAAACCGCCCAGGTCTTCTCCGCGGTGAAACTGCAGCTGGGAATCGTGCGGGAGGAGGTCGCGCCGCCACAGGCGGCACGGCTGGGCCGGGTGCTGGAGCTGGTGGACGAGGGCATGGCGAGCATCCGGAGCGTCACCGCGGCGCTCCGCCCCTCACTGCTCGACGATCTCGGTCTGTTGCCGGCGATTCGCGCCCTGGTTGCGGACTTCGAGGCCCGCACCGGGATCAGCACCGGCATCGACGGGGCCGAGACCCTCCCGGCGCTGGCCGAGGACGCCGAGCTGGCGCTGTTCCGCGGGATCCAGGAGGGACTGTCCAACGTCGCCCGCCACGCCGACGCGGCCAGCGTGGCCATTACCCTGACCCGGGCGGACGGAGGCCTCGCGGTGGTGCTGCAGGACGACGGCCACGGCGCCAGGGTTCAGAACGGCGCAGTGGTGGTCGAGGAGCGGACCGGGCTCGCCGGCATGCGTGAGCGCTTCGCGGCGCAGGGCGGCCGCGTGACTCTGGAACCCGCCCCAAGCGGAGGGGTGCGACTCACCCTCTGGCTGCCAGCGGACAACGGGGATTCCCCATGAATGATGTCCCGGTACGAGTGATGCTGGTGGACGACCACACCCTGGTTCGCGAGGGCATTCGCCACATACTCAGCGCCACTCCGGGCATCGAGGTGGTGGCCGAGGCGGGCGACGCGACCGAGGCCCTTCGCCGCGCCGCGGAGGCTCGCCCGGACGTGGTGGTGCTCGATCTGTCACTCCCCGGCATCAGCGGCCTCGAGCTGACTGCCCGGCTGCGCGAGGTGCTCCCCGCGGTAAAGGTGCTGATCCTCAGCGTACACGATCATCCGGAATACGTGCTCGGCGCGGTGCGGGCAGGCGCCCAGGGTTATCTGCGCAAGGACACCTCTCCTGCCGAGCTGCGCGCGGCGCTGCAGGCCGTGGCGCGGGGAGAGTCCTACTTCAGCCCGCCGGTTGCCCGTCACCTCACCGCGGCGGTCCGGGGTGAGAACCTCCCGGAGGATCCGGCGGGACGCCTCGCCCGGCTCACGCCACGGGAGCGTGAGGTGCTCACCGGCATTGCCGCGGGAGAGACCAGCCGCGCCATTGCCACCCGCCTGGGACTCTCACCCCGGACGGTCGAGACCTACCGCGAGAGTCTTGCCCGTAAGTTGGACATCAAGACCGTCGCGGCCCTCACCCGTTTTGCACTGGAGGCCGGCCTGGTGAGACCGGAATCGGAGGCCTGAGGGCGGCAGGGCCCCACTCGAGTCGAAAGAATCCATCATCTCGAAGGTGAAATTCCCCTCACCAACAGACGCCAGTCACCCCCCCGCCACACCCACACAACTCCATAGTCGGCAACTGGTTCCGTTTCCAGTGCCGTACTTCTACGGACCGACGGCACGTGGCTTTTCCGAATGTCGCGCCTGAGGACTCTGGGCTAGCGTAGTCGCGCAATCACCCCGCGTTACCCACTCACCTCAGGCAGGGAACCCGTCTCATGTCGTCGCTCCGTCGAGCCGTTCTCGTGTTGGCCCTGTGGGTCCCCGCCCAGCTCTCGGCCCAGGCAAAGCCGAGCCAGAAGCGGGACAGTGTCGTCGAGCTTACTCCGATGACAGTCACCGCCACGCGGGACCTGCGCGAAGTCTTCAAGACTCCCGCCCCGGTCAGCGTCGTCGACTCCACCGCGCTCGCCCGGCGGGCGCCGGGCAACGTCACCGACCTCTTCCTCGACCTCCCGGGGCTCGATCTCAACGGCATTGGTCCGAGTCAGACCCGGCCGGTGATCCGCGGGCAGCTGGGCCAGCGCATTCTGCTGCTGGAAGACGGCATCCGCATGAACAATTCCCGCCGGCAGCAGGACTTCGGCGAGATCCCGTCGATCGCGCCGCTGGAGGCCCTGGGTCGGGTCGAGGTGGTGCGGGGGCCGGCCTCGGTGCTCTACGGCACCGACGCCATCGGGGGCGCGGTCAACCTGATCACCCGACAGCCGCCCAAGTCCCTGGTGGGCACCTCGGTGCGGGGGAGCTTCGGCTATCGCTACCAGAGCGCGGGCGATCAACAGCGGCCCTGGGGACTCGCGACCGGGACGGCAGGCCATTTCAACTGGCTCGCCTTCGGATCCTATCGTGACGCGGGCAGCTATGACGCGCCGTCCGGGCGCTTCGGTAAGCTCACGCTGCCGAAGGACACCCGGGTGCAGGGGAGTGGCGTGCGCGACGGCAACCTCGCGTTCCAGGCCGGCTACGCCTTCAGCGAGACACAGGTGGTCTCCGCCCGCTACGAGCGCTACAGCGCCAAGGACGCCGGCTTCGGCTACGTCGCCAATCCGGACCAGCAGCCTTTCGACTCGACGGCCCTCACCATCAACATCACCTACCCGACACAGTACGTGGACAAGGTGAGCGGGAGCTATTCCGCCAGAGCGCTGGGCTTCGCGCTGGCCGACCGGCTGGACGTGACCACCTACTACATGACCAACAACCGGACCCTGAACCTCGACGTCATCGTCCCCTTCGGCGGCGGAGCCCAGCTCCGCTCGGTGACGGAGAACTACACGTCCCTCGCCACCATCGGTGCCCGCATCGAGGCCGCCAAGGCGATCGAGGGGCGACACCTGCTGACCTACGGCGTGGATGGGTTCCATGACCGGTCGAACAACGACGATGTCATTACCCAGACCATCACCGGGTTCGGTCCGCCGAACACGCAGACCAGCACCACGCCCCAGCTGCCCAATGCGAGCTTCCAGAGCCTCGGGGCGTTCGCCCAGATGGACCTCCATCCCACCGAGCGGTTCAACCTGATCGCGGGCGCCCGGGTGCAGGATATCAAGGCGGAGACCAGGACCACGTCGGGAATCACCTCCCCGCTCGTCTCCGACGACCAGCAGACGGTGGTCGGCACCTTGAACCTCGGCTACACCCTGACCGAGAACTTGAGCCTGATCGGGTCGATGGGCCGCGGGTTCCGGGCGCCCAACCTGGTCGAGCGGTTCTTCAACGGCCCAACCCCGGAGGGCAGTGGCTTCCAGAAGCAGACGCCCGGCCTCAAGCCGGAGACCAGCTTCAACCTGGATCTCGGGTTCCGGTTCCGCAGCCGGCGGGCGACGCTCGAGGTGTTCGGGTTCCGCAACCAGATCTACGACGGCATTGCCATCCGGGCCACCGGGGACACGGTCCAGGGCTTGGCCGAGTTCGAGAACGTGAACATCGACAAGCTGCGTTACCTCGGCCTCGAAGCAAGCGGCAACCTGCTGCTCGGCGCCGGCTTCTCCACCGGAGCGAACTTCACGGTGTTCGACTCGAAGGACGTCCAGAACCCCAGCAATCCGGTCGGGGCGACTTATGGGATGCGGGTGGGCGGTACAGTGCGGTATGACCATCCCGGCGGGCGGTTCTGGCTGGCGACCGATGCGCGGCACAACGGGCGGCAGAAGGACATTTCGATCTCCTCCGCGGTAGGCTCCCCGGTGCCATCCTTCACCGTGTTCGACGCGCGGGGCGGGGCCCGGCTGTTCCGCGCCGGCCGCACCGATCACAGCGTCAGCCTGACGGTTGCCAACCTGGGCAACAAGCTCTACTCCGAGGCCTCCAACACCAGCTTCTTCCGGCCGGCGCCGGGCCGGAACGTCATGCTGTCCTATAGGATGGACTTCTAACCAGTTCGAAGTTCGGAGCTCCGAGTGGGCCGCACAGCTGTGCGGCCCCACACTTGGAACTCCGAACTCGGAACTCTTCTCATGCCCACCCCCGTTCACTACATCCCGATCTTCACGACGTTCCTCGCCCTGGGTTTCGCCACGGTGCTGTTCCGCCGCTATCGCGAACGGGGCCGACCGCATCTGCTGTGGTGGGGCATCGGGATGCTGACCTACGCAGCCGGTACCATCACCGAATCGCTCACCACTCTGGCCGGCTGGCACGCCGGCCTCTTCCGCGCCTGGTACATCACCGGCGCGCTCCTTGGGGGGGCGCCGCTGGCCCAGGGGACGGTATACCTGCTCCTTCCGAAACGAGTCGCTGACCGGCTGACCGCCCTGCTGGTGACGGCGGTGCTGACGGGCGCGTTGTTTGTGCTGCTCTCCCCGCTCGACTACAGCCTGGTGGAACCGCATCGACTCTCGGGCAAGGTCCTGGTGTGGCACCAGGTGCGGTATCTGAGCCCGTTCATCAACCTCTACGCCCTGACCTTCCTGGTGGGGGGTGCGGTGCTATCCGCGGTGCGGTATGCCCGGCAGCGCGAAACCCGTCATCGCGCCCTGGCCAACGTGGCCATCGCAACGGGTGGCATCCTGCCGGGCATCGGGGGCGCCTTCACCCGGTTCGGACACGTCGAGGTGCTCTACGTGACCGAGTTTCTCGGGCTGCTGCTGATCGCACTGGGCTACCGGCTGAGCGTAGGGCCGGGATGGGAGCGGTCCGGCAGCGCGGCGGCTGCCCAGCTCGGGACCAGCGGTAGCGGGTGATCGCGGCGAGCCGCGGGGCGTCAGCTCGAGTGCACATCGCGGAGCGCCGAACCCGGGGGGACACGGGCCGCGCAGCCCCGACCCGGGACACGGCTAGCGGGCCGGGCTCGCCGCCGAGCGCAGGGCGAGCGTCCGGGCCGCCTGCTCCAGCAGCTCGGACCCGGTGAACGGCTTCTGCAGCAGATAGGCACCCAGCGAGGCGATGCCCTGCTCTTTCAGGGCATCCGAGGTGTAGGCCGAGACAAACAGCACCGCGAGACCGGGGTAGCGTGCCCGAACCTGCGCCGCCAGCTCCACGCCGGACAGGCCCGGCATGACGATGTCGCTCACCAGCAGCTCCGGAGCGGCCCCGCCCTGCTCCATCGCCTGAAGGGCCTCTTCCGCACTGGCCCCGGGGATGACCCGGCACCCCGCCTGCTCCAGGGTCCGGCGCATGAAACGGAGAATCCCCGGCTCATCCTCGGCCACCAGCACCGTTACTCCCGACAGGCTCATGCCTGCCACCGCGGGCGGGGGCCCCTCGGCCAGCGGCAGGAAGATCCCGACCCGGGTGCCGCGGTCGGGGACGCTTCGCACCGCGATCTCCCCGCCGCTCTGGCGCACGATGCCGTAGGCGCTGGCCAGTGCCAGGCCCGACCCCTGTCCGAACCGCTTGGTGCTGAAGAACGGCTCGAACAGACGGCCGCGGGTCGCCTCATCCATGCCCCGACCGGAGTCCTCGATCTCGAGCACCATCGCGGCCCCCGTCACCTGGGACACCGCATACTCGGCGCGCAGTTCGTCATTGGCCACCCGGGTGCGGACCCACAACGCGCCGCCCAGCGGCATCGCCTCCCGGCCGTTGAAGCCCAGGTCCAGCACCACCTGCGACAGCCAGCGACGGTCCACCTGCACCAGGTCGAGACCGGGTGCCCGCTCCACCACCAGCCGGATGTGAGGACCGAGCAGCTGGGCCAGCTCGTCCCGCAGCGCGGCCACCAGATCGCCCAGGGAGAGGGTCTCCGGCTGCAGCAGCTGGCGCTGGCTGAAAGCCAGCAGCCGGGCGGTGAGCAGGCTCCCCCGGGCGGCGGCGCGATCGATGTGCTCCAGCGCGTCACGGGTCAGGTCCGGCACCCCATCGCGCAGCAGCAGACTGCGCGCGTTGCCCCGGATGACCGTGAGGATGTTGTTGTAGTCATGGGCGATCCCGCCGGCCAGCCGCCCCACCGCCTCGAGCTTCTGGGCCTGTCGCAGCTCCTCCTCCCGCTGGCGCAGCGCGGCCTGGGCCGCCTCGCGCTCGCGGATCTCCCCGGTCAGCCGGCTGTGCGCCGCCTTGATCTCCACCGCCCGCTCTTCCGCGGCACGGGCGAGCACCAGCGCCAGCCCCAGCAGCAGTCCTACCAGCATCCCCGCAGCCAGCGTCATGATGGGGAGCGACGAGCGCACCGAGGCCAGCGCGCTCGGGGTCGGCCACACCGTGATCTGCCACTGGACATCGCTCAGGTGCACCTCGGCGTGGCTGCCCCACAGCCGCTCCATCCGGGGATCGACGACGCCGCGGCTGATCACTTCCGTCCCCTCGTGCCGCAGCACCACCTCGAACCGGCTCGACGTGCTGACCAGCTCGTCCTCCAGCGCCTGACGCAGATCGGTGATCACCCAGAGCAGTCCGGGAGCGCCACCCGACGGCGCGGTGCTGGCCAGCAGTCCGAGCCACAGCCGTCCGCCCTGCTCGCGCACGGTCTCCACCGGCGTGCCGGACAGCGAGGCCCGGGCGATCAGCTCGGAATCAGGCCACCAGGGGTTCGCGGTGAGGTCCCGCTCCCCCGCTATCATGGCCAGCCAGCGAGGTGGACGGCCAGGCTGGACCCATCCGACCCCCCGGCGGGTGGAGCCGACTACCGCGCGGGCGAAACTCTCCCAGCCGCTCGGCGGCACCGCCCGCAGGGCCTGCGCAATCGAGGCCACTGTGGTCGCCCGGCTCTCGAGGGCTCGCTGCACCTGGGCCGCGACGCCCTGCGCCGCCACCTGCACCATGCCGCGGATCTGGCTGCGCTCCTGTGACCGGAGCAGCTGGGCCAGCAGCACACTCAGCACCGCCACCAGCACGCCGGCCGCAAGCCCGGCCCGGGCAACCGGCCTCTGGGCGACGCCGCGCGGCAGCCACCATCCAGCGTAGAGGAGGGCTGCGCCCACCACGGCCATGCCCAGAGCGGTGTGCAGCGCCATCTGGGGCACCACCAGCGCGCCGGCCTTATCGGCGCCGCTGAGCGGATAGCCCAGCAGGTCCACCAGCGAGATGATCAGCGTTCCGGCTCCGAGCACCGCAGCCCCCAGGCGGCTCGTGACTCTGCGTCCCGCCGCCAGCATCACCACCGCGAGGCCCGCGAGCACGAAACAGAGTCCGGTGTTGGGAGATGCGCGGCCGGTGACCCTCCCGGCCTCGGGTGGGACAAAGAAGATCGTATCGAACGGAATGGAATGCGCCGACGCGTGCTGCAGCAGGGTGAGGAGACCATATACCATCACCAGGCCCGCGGCCGCCAGCGCGAGCCGCGGGCGTCCCCGGCCCACCGCGAGCGCCAGCAGCGACACCCCCAGCACCGCGAACGCGAGTGCCGTGTTGAACGCCATCGGGTCGAGACCGGGGACCACGGCGGTGATCCGCTCCACCCCGAACAGCCATCCCACCAGCACCACCAGCCCGAGCAGGGCCGTGGCCACTCCGGCCGCCGCAAGAATTGCGGTCGCCGAGGAGCGGCTCACGCCGCGGGTGACAGTGTGGTCCGGAGCCGTGCCGCCAGCCATTCCGCCTCCCTGCGGGTGGAGATGGTGCGCCCGAGACAGAGCTTCCGTCCCTCGTCCAGCCGGACGACGAGGTCCCACCAGGTGTCGGCGCCGGGGTCCCTCACCGCATGCGGCCCGGGTCGGTACCCTTCGCCACCGGCAACCCACTGGAGGCCCATTCGGTCCAGGAGCCGTCATACAAAGCGGAATCCGGGTGCCCCAGCCGGTGAAGCGCCAGCAGCAGGTTGCAGGCGGTCACTCCCGAGCCGCAGCTGGCGATCACCGGCCGGTCCAGCGAGACCCCGGCAGTGGTCAGAGCCCGGCGGAGTTCCTCCGGCTCCAGCGACGTGCCGTCAGGATGCACCAGCCCGGTGTAGGGGAGGCTCAGGGCGCCGGGCATGTGGCCAGCGGGCAGACCCGGCCGAGGCTCCGGTTCGGCACCCGCAAAGCGTCCGGCGGATCGCACGTCCACCACCTGAGCGCCGCCGCTTGCGAGCGCCCGGTGAACCTCGGAACGATCCCGAACGGCGGATCGGTTCAGCCGAACCCGGAAGCTCGCCGGCTGGCGCACGGTCTCACCCGATTCGAGCGGCCGCCCTTCGGCCCGCCATTTCCCGAGCCCGCCGTCAAGCAGCACCACCCGCTCGTGCCCGAAGACCCGGAACATCCACCAGGCGCGCGCGGCGCTCAGGTTGTTCCCCGATCCGTCGTAGACCACCACCTCCGATCCCGGCGCCAGCCCCAGCCCGCCCGCGTAGGCGGCGAACCGCGCTTCGGTCGGCAGCATGTGCGGCAGGGAGGATTCCGGATCGCTGGCCTGGTCCAGATCGAAAAACACCGCACCGGGAATGTGGCCGGCGCGGTACTCCTCGCGCGCGACCCGGCCGGTCACGGGGAGGTACCAGGATGTGTCCAGGATCACGAGGTCCGGCCGGGTGAGCTGTCCGGCCAGCCAGACGGTGGACACCAGCGGTGACGGTGGGAATGGCGGCATGCCTGGCGCGTATCATAGTCAGGCGGCATCACCCTAGCGAGAGGAGATCACCATGCGCCCC
>JBGQJV010000172.1:0-9378 GCA_041499215.1 Gemmatimonadota bacterium
CAGAGGCTGCTGGCCGAATGGCGCCGGGCCGGCGGCGCGTTCGTGGGGCCGGGAGGCCCGGAAGGCGTCCTGCTGGTGGGCTTCAAGAACGACTCGCTCAAGCCGCTCACCGGCAAGACCCTCAAGGCAGTGGCCGCCATGCGGAGCAAGAGCGCGGAAGAGACCGCCATGGATCTGGTGGTGCAGGACAACAGTCGGATCGAGTGCATCTACTTCACCATGTCCGAGGACAACCTGCGGAAGGAGCTGGCGCTGCCGTGGGTGAGCTTCGGATCCGACGCCGGGTCGTACGCGCCGGAAGGAATCTTTCTCAAGTCGAATCCCCACCCGCGGGGCTACGGCAACGTCGCCCGGCTGCTCGGGAAGTACGTCCGCGAGGAGAAGCTCATGCCACTCGAAGAGGCGGTCCACCGGCTCAGCGGGCTCCCGGCCACCAACCTCAGGCTGCAGCGCCGTGGCGCCCTGACTCCCGGGTACTACGCTGACGTGGTGGTGTTTGATCCGGCCGCGATCCAGGATCACGCCACCTTCGACCACCCGCACCAGTACGCCACCGGCGTGACCCAGGTGTTCGTGAATGGAGTCCAGGTGCTGAAGGATGGGGAACACACCGGTGCCACACCGGGACGGGTGGTGAGGGGGCCGGGGGTCAGGACGAAGTGAGGAGCGAGGAGTGAGGAGCGGGGAGTGAGAAGTGAGAAGTGAGAAGTGAGGAGCGGGGAGTGAGAAGTGAGAAGTGAGGAGTGAGAAGTGAAACTTTGGTCTGACGGCCAACGGCTGACGGCCAACGGCTGACGGCTGACGGCTGACGGCTGACGGCTGACGGCTGACGGCTGACGGCTGACGGCTAACGGCTGACGGCTGACGGCTGACGGCTGACGGCTGACGGCTGACGGCTGACGGCTGACGGCTGACGGCTAACGGCCAACGGCCAACGGCCAACGGCCAACGGCTCACGCCTCACGCCCGACGCCCGACGCCCGACGCCCGAATGCTGGCCACCCCCTCTTACCCACTCCCCGTGCCCGTGGTAGGTTCCCGCCCGTTCGCGACCACTCCCACCAATCAGCCAGAGGATCCACACATGCCCCGGCACGCATTCCGCGCCGTGAGCCTGTTGCTCTCCCTCGGCCTGGGCGCCTGCGCGGCGCCGAAGGCCACTCCGATCGGCCCCGCGCCAACCGCCGCTCCCGGTGGTGCCGCCGCGCCCGCCGCGCCCACGGCGCCCGCCCGCACCGGGGCGACCAAGTCCGATACCACCAAGCCGCCCAAGCCGAAGATCAAGGCCTTCAAGGACCTGATCACCGACAAGGCCAAGGCCGACACGGGACTGTTCACGGTCTACACCCAGAGCGACAGCACCTTCTTCCAGATCCCCAACGGACTGCTGGGGCGGGACATGCTGCTGGTCAGCCGGATTGCCCAGACAGCGACCAACATCGGCTACGGCGGCGAAGAGGTGAACGAGGGTGTGGTACGCTGGACCCGGCAGGCCGACCGGATCCTGCTTCGCTGGGTGTCCTATCTCAATGTGGCGGATGATTCGCTGCCGATCGCGAAGGCGGTCGAGGCCGCGAACTTCGAGCCGATCATCGCCGCGCTGCCGATCCAGGCCTACAACCCGGATACCACCGCCGTCATCGTCGACGTCTCCAAGCTGTACAGCGGCGATGTCCCGCTGCTCGGCCTCGACCGCGGGCGACGGGAGACCTTCGCCGTCCGCAAGCTGGACGAGAGCCGCTCTTACCTGCTGAGCGCCCGGAGCTATCCCCAGAATCTGGAGGTCCGCGCGGTGTTGAGCTACGACGCGGGCAAGCCTCCTTCCAACGAGGAGACCGGCACCATCACCCTGGAGATGGCGCACTCGATGGTGCTGCTCCCGGAGAAGCCGATGCAGGCCCGCCTGTGGGACGAGCGGGTGGGGTTCTTCCGCATCGACCAGACCGACTACGGCCGCGACGACCAGCGGGCCGCGCAGCGGCGCTACATCAGCCGCTGGCGGCTCGAGCCGAAGGACACCGCCGCGTTCCGCCGCGGCGAGCTGGTCGAGCCGGTCAAGCCGATCGTCTACTACATCGACCCGGCGACGCCGGTGAAGTGGCGCAAGTATCTGAAGGAGGGGGTGGAGGACTGGAACAAGGCATTCGAGGCCGCGGGGTTCAAGCAGGCGGTGATCGCCCGGGACCCGCCCACCAAGGAGGAGGACCCCGAGTTCAGCCCGGAAGACGTGCGCTACTCGGTGATCCGCTACTACCCGTCGGAGACCGAAAACGCCTACGGGCCGCACGTGGTCGACCCGCGGAGCGGCGAGATCATGGAGTCCGACATCGGCTGGTTCCACAACGTGATGAACCTGCTCCGCAACTGGTACCTGGTGCAGACCGCCGCGGTGAACCCGGCCGCGCGCAACGTCAAGTTCCAGGACGAGGTGATGGGCCAGCTGATCCGGTTCGTGGCCACCCACGAGGTGGGTCACACGCTCGGCCTGCCTCACAACATGAAGGCCTCGAGCAGCTACCCGGTCGACTCGCTGCGATCCGGCAGCTTCACCCGGCGGATGGGTACCGCGCCATCTATCATGGACTACGCCCGGTTCAACTACGTGGCCCAGCCGGGGGACGACGTCTCCTTCAACCCCGCCCTGGGTCCGTACGACATCTACGCCATCCGCTGGGGTTACCGGCCGATCCTCGAAGCCGGCTCGGCTGACGCTGAAAAGCCGGTGCTCAATGGCTGGATCCAGGAGAAAGAAGGCGACAAGATCTATCGCTTCGGCGACCCCAGCCAGATCGACCCGACCTCACAGACGGAGGACCTGGGTGACGACGGGGTCAAGGCGAGCGAGTACGGTATCGCCAACCTCAAGCGCATCCTCCCCAGTCTGCCGCAGTGGACCTTCGAGCAGGGGCGGGACTACAGTCAGCTCTCGGAGCTCTACCTGCAGGTCCTCGTGCAGTGGGGCCGATACATGGGGCATGTCACCACGATCGTCGGCGGGGTGGAGCAGACCCGCAAGGCGCAGGGCCAGGACGGTCCGGTCTACGCCATCGTGGATCGGGCGCGGCAGCAGCGGGCGATGCGGTTCCTGGCGGAGCAGGCCTTCGCCACCCCCACCTGGATGCTGGACCGCGACATCCTCTCCCGCATCGAGCACGCGGGGGCCGTGGACCGGATACGCACCCGGCAGGTCGGGGTGCTGAACAACCTGCTGGAGCCGCGCCGGATGCAGCGCCTGATCGAGTCGGAGGCGACCCTGGGGAAGGAGGCCTACACCTTGGCCGACCTGTTCGCGGATACCCACAAGGCCCTGTGGAGCGAGCTGGCTGACGCACGGCCGATCGACGAGTACCGCCGCAACCTGCAGCGGGGACACATCGAGCGCTTGCAGTCCCTGATGACGGAGGAGCCGCCCCCGATCCCGCCGCAATTTGCCCGGTTCGTCACGTTGACCAGCGTGAACGTCGCCCAGTCGGATATCCGGGCCTTCGCCCGGGGCGATCTGGAGGACATCAAGCGGGAAGCCGCGGCCGCCGCGGCCCGCACCACCGACCGCGCCACCCGGCTCCACCTGCGGGATGTGGTGGCCAGAGTCGAGATGATATTGAATCCGAAGAAGTGAGAAGGGCAGTGAGGAGTAAGAAGTGAGAAGTAAGAAGGAGGGGAAAGGGAGAGCATCGACCCGTGCCCAACGGGGTGTCATCCCAAGCGCCGCGAGGGATGACACGGTCGTTTCACGACGGCCCGTCACACCCCACTTCTCACTTCTCAATTCTCACTTCTCACTTCTCACTTCTCACTTCTCACTCCTCACTTCTCACTTCTCACTCCTTACTTCTCACTTCTCACTTCTCTCTCCTCACTTCTCACTGTAGCCTGCCCATCCGCCCCGCCTGGTAGTCCCGCACCGCCTGCTGGACCTCCGCCTGGCTGTTGAGCACGAACGGTCCGTAACCCACGGTCGGCTCGTCGATCGGCTCGCCGCTCAGGACCAGCACCAGCGACTCCCCCCGCGCCCCGACCCGCACCGCGTCTCCCGACCGCTCCAGCAAGGCCAGCTCGGTCTCTGCGAGAGCCGATGACCCGTTGACCACCGCTTCGCCACGGAGCGGGAGCAGCATGGCGGTGTGGCCATCGGTAAGCGGGACGGTCACCTCGCCGCCGGGGTTCAGGCGAAGCTCCCACACGCCTACCGGGGTGAAAGTCCGGGCCGGCCCCCGAGTACCCTCGAACTCCCCCGCAAGCACCCGGGCGCTGCCGGCCTCGCCCGGCAGCGGGACCACCGGAATCGAATCCCGGGTGAGCGTCTGATACCCGGGCGCGGCATTCTTGAACCGCCCGGGCAGGTTCACCCAGAGCTGAACCGCCTCCAGGGTCCCGCCTCGCCGAGTGAACTCCGCGGCGTGCTTCTCCTCGTGCACGATCCCCGCGCCCGCTGTCATCCACTGCACGTCGCCGGGGCCGAGCCGGCCGCGATTGCCCGCCGAATCGCGGTGTTCCAGCTCGCCCTGGTAGAGGATGGTGACCGTCTCGAACCCCTTGTGCGGGTGCTGGTCGACCCCGCGGGGCGTTTCCGCCGGCGGGAAGTCGGCCGGCCCGGCGTAGTCCAGCAGGAGGAAGGGAGTGATCCGGGGACCCAGTCCCTGGTAGAAGAAGATGGTACGAACCGGAAACCCGTCGCCCACCCAGTGCGGCTCAGGCGGCGGGAACTGCTCCGCGATCCGCCTCACGGTCCGGCCCCCAGCACCGCACGGATGTCGCCGACCCACCCCTCGGCATCCGCCGGCGGGCGGAACGACCAGGACACCCGCGACTGGCCGCTCCCGGCGCCGATGATCACCCGGTCGCCCTCGCGACGGACCTCGGTGGCCTTGCGCGTTGCCGGGGTGAGGTCGAGCCCCACCTTCCCGTTCTTGTGGATGAAGACACTCGATCGGGTCACGATGATCGAGGCGTCCCGGTTTTCCCACCGGTTCCCCCGGGTGCTGCGCGAGTAGTAGGTGTACCGGAACACCTCGTCATCCGCCCGGCGTACCACGCTCTCAGCCGCGAACCTGCTTGCGAGATCGGGAGGCAGCCGTCCGGTGGTCGCACGGCAGGCGACGACGCCAGCGAAGAGCGCGAATACGGCAAGGGATGCGCGCATGGCAGACTGGGGTGGGGGAGCCAGGATCGGGGGTGACTGGGCCCAATGTACCTCCCGCGGGAGCAGCCGACCATGCGCCCGGGACGCCTCCCCGGGCAGGGTGAGAAGAAAACGTGGCCCCGGCCGTCACTAGCCAGTGAGGAAGGTCACCCAGCCATCAGCCCCGAGGGTCGCATGAACGCGCTGCTGCCGATCGCCATCGTCGCCGGTCTCATTGTCTACGTCGTGTTCATCGTCTGGCTGGTCATGCGCAACATGCAGGCCAGCTTCCTGATGCTGGCAGCGCTCCGGCTGATCGTAGGGCTCTTCATCGCCCTCGCGCTGGGAGTCGGGCTGCTGCCCGCTGCCGCCGGGCTGCCCCTCGGGGTGCTTCTCGCAGTGGGGATCTGGTACGGCGCGGCCTTCCTTCGCTCGCGGTTGGGCAAGTGGTCCCGGCTCGCGCGCCAGTTTCACCACGACGGCAACTTCGCCGGCCGGCGCTGGACCCTCAAGACGGGCCTGCTGGGCATCCCGACAGCCCAGGGACTGGGGCATCCGCTGATTGCAATGCAGGCCTGGCTGACCCTGGGCACGGACAAGGGCGGGCTGTACCTGTCGCACAATCTGATCGGTCGACCGTTCCATCAGGCGGTGTATGTGCCCTGGGACCAGATCAGAGTGCTCCGCCCCGAGAACGTGTTCCGCTGGTTCCAGAAGCTGTATCTGGATATTGGCCTGGGAACCGATGGAATCGTGCTGCGCCTGGACCGGAGGTTCGCCGCCAAGCTGCTGGCAGAACATGGACCGGCGCTGCCGCCGGTGGCCGCGCCAGTTGCGACCGCCGCGCGTGCCAAGGCCGTCCGCGCCTGAGGGTTTCGCTGGCGGAGTGGGCGGGAAGGGCGGGAAGGGCGAAAGTGTCATCCCGAGCGCAGCGAGGGATCTCCGAGTATGCCAAGCGTCGAGCCGGGGACGCTCGGAGATCCCTCGGGCCTGCGGCCCTCGGGATGACACCCTTCCTACGCCTCACTCCTTACTCCTTACCCTCACTCCTCACTCCTCACTCTCCCCGCTCAGAGCCCTTCACGGCGCGGGAGCAAGCGCCATCGACGCCTGGCCGAACACATACCGCCAGCCGCCCGGGGTCCGCACGTAGGTGTCGGAGAACCAGAGTTTGTGGTCGAAGGCCTTCTCGTGGTCAACGCCCTTCTCCCAAAGAAGCGCGGTGACCACCGCGATGTTTTCCCAAAGGCGCACGGTCTGCCGCGAGTCCTCCTGTCGTTCATACGCCACCGCGGAGTCACGGGCCTCGGCCAGGAGGTCGGCCTTCGAGTACACCCGCCCCGATCCGGTCACCAGCACGAAGTCATCCGCCAGGATCCGATCCATCGTCATCACGTCCTTGACCCGCACCGCCTCCTGATAGGCGCTGTCCAACGCCGCGACGGCCGTGCGGTCGTCCGCGGAAGAACGCGACCCGACGAGACTGACGACCACAGCACAGCCAACGGCCACGCTCACGACTGGATGTTTCATGCCTGGTCTCCAGCGGTGGGAGGCACGGAGCCGGGCGGCGCCCGGCGGGTGGCGGCGAGAAGGGAGGGTCCCCCCTCGTCGCTCAACCAGAGGTGGTGCGCCGCGTATGCGCGCCACGGACGCCACTGTTCCGCCAGGCGCAGGAGCGGCGTGGCCGCGGCAGCACCGGCCGCACGCTGCAGGGCGGGGTCCGATGCGGGGAAGGCATCCGGCCAGGAGAGGGCACGCATCACGATCACGGTCGCGAGCCGCTCGTCGATCCCGTCGATCGCCGTGAGCGCGCGGTGGGTGGCGGTGGCATCGCTGTGCGGCTCGAAGCGCAGGGTGCCTGCCGCCATCGACCGGGCAACGGCGGTCATGGCCTCTGCCCGGAGGGTGGGAACACCCAGCGCGCTCAGCCGGGCGGCGCCAAGGTCGGCGATACGCTCGGGAGTCGGGGTTAGCCGGCCGAGTCCGGGCAGCCCCGTCGCGATGGGCTCACCGAGGGCCTCGATCACCCGACCGGCGGGATCCCCGGGCCGGCCGGCTCCCTCCTCCCCGCGGAGCAGCAGCCGCAGGCAGACCTCGAAGCCATCCAGCGTACCCGGGAGCCTGAGCCCCGGCCGCCGCCTCACCAGCGGGCCCAGGCCGCCCTGCTCGAGGTGCTGATCCACTACAGACGGCTGGGCGTCCAGGTCGAACAGCTGCCTCAGCCGGGCGAGCAGCGGCATCAGGGCCGGGAGCAGCGAAGGCGACAGGTCGACATTCAGGTGCGTCGGCCGGGAGCGTGACCGCCCGGTCTCGACCGAGGCGGCATCCGACGCGAACACGACGCCGACGCGTTCTCCCAGCCGCACCGTACGACCGTAGCGGCCACCATCCACCAGCTCGACTCCCGGGAGCGCCTCCCGCCGGAAGCACCCGATGAGCTCGTCCCACGCAAGCGGCGGGCGGTAGGCCAGCGTCAGCCGCACCAGATCCACGCCCGGTTGCGCCGGAAGCGCGCGGAGCGTGGCAGGTCCCTGAGTGGAGCGGGGCGCCCGTCGCACCGCGCTGGGGCTCAGCCGGTAGCGCTCCCGGAACGCGGTATTGAAGCGCCTCAGACTCTGGAATCCGCTGGCGAAGGCGATGCGCGTCACCGAGAGCGTGGTGTCGGCCAGCAACCGTTTGGCCAGCAGCAGCCGGTGGGTCTGGGCCAACTCCAGCGGCGAGACTCCGAGTTCCCGCTCCAGTGCGCGGCGCAGGTGCCGCTCGCTCACTCCCAGGTCGGCGGCGAGGTGGGCCACCCCGCGGCCGTTGAGGGCCCCCGCCTCGATGCATTGCGCCGCCACCCGCGCGAGCCGCGGGACCGCGTCGATCTGGGCCCGTCCAGGCGCCAGCTCCGGACGGCAGCGCAGACAGGGACGGAAGCCCGCCAGCTCGGCGGAGGCGGCCGAGTCGAAGAACCGCCGGTGACTGGAGTAGGACACCCGGGCGGGACAGACCGGCCGGCAGTAGATGCGGGTGGTGGTGATCCCCACGAAGAACAAGCCATCGAAGCGCGCATCACGCGCGCCAAGCGCGCGCTCGCAGGCGGCCGGGTCGAGCGGCGTGGGGTCCGAAGAAATCGAGATCACGTGGTGAGTATACCGCGCTCTGGATGGTCCGCTCGCCGGATTCGGACATCGAATCGGGACTCGCAGAGGGAGACGACCCTGCGGCGGGGCGGCGCACCGCCGCGCGCGGCGAGCGGGATTCCGGGGCCGAATCCGGCAGGCGCGGGACTCATGGTCGCTCTATGATGTGGCGCCTTCATGGCAAGAGAGCACGGCCCCACGATGATCCCGAAGCAACCCGCACGCCTGATCGCCGCCTGGGCGCTGGGTCTCTACCTCGCCCAACTCTATGTCCGCGCCGGGTGGGGCAAGTTCGGCGGTGATCCATCCTGGACAGCGGCTTTTGCCGGGTGGGGCTTTTCGGCGTGGTTGCGGATTCTCATTGGAGTGGTCGAGGTGACCGCCGGGGTGGCGCTGGTGATCCCCTGGATCGCCTCCTACGGCGCCCTCGCTCTCTGCCTGGTCATGATGGGTGCCTGGTCGACCCTGGCGCACGACCTCCGCTGGAAGGACATGGCGGTGGTCGCGGGCTACGGACTGAGTCTGGGATGGATCGCCAGCGAGTGGTGGTGGGTCCGGCTGAGGCGCCGGTCGGGACTGGAGCACCGCATCCGTCAGGTCGGCGGATGGCCGCGATGAAGGGCTCGTTTCCCGTCTTCGGAGGACGTTTCCATGAGAACAAGCAGTGTTGGCGGCCCGGTGATGACCGTGCGTGTGACTTTCCTCGTCGTCTGGGCCCTGCTCGCGGGCGCCGGGACGCTCTTGGCTCAGGCAACCGGCAAGCTCGAGGGCCGGATCCGCGATCAGGCCGGGGCGCCGATCCCGAGCGCCCAGGTCCGGATCGAGGGGACGGCCTTCGGGGCGGTAGCCGACAGCCGCGGCTACTACTTCATCAACAACGTCCCGGCGGGGACGGTGGACGTCACCGGCCAGTTCGTGGGCTACAAGCCGGTCCGCACCACGGGACTCCGTATCTCCGCCGGCCAGACGATCACCCTCGACTTCACGCTCGAGCAGCAGGCGGTCGACATCGGCGAGATCGAGGTCACGGCGGCGGTGAACGCGCTGGTGCCGCGCGACGCGGTCACGACCAAGCAGACCATCAACGGTGACTACACCGAGAAGCTGCCGGTCGACCGGATCACGAAC
>JBGQJV010000173.1:0-9367 GCA_041499215.1 Gemmatimonadota bacterium
ACCGAGGTCTCGTGCCGTGGCCGCGATGACCCGCACATCACTGGTCAGCTCCTTCGTGCCACCCACCCGGCGGAAGGTACGAGTCTCGAGCAACCGCAGCAGGCGGGGCTGGAGCTCGGCCGGGAGGTCGGCGACCTCCTCAATGAACAGGGTGCCGCCGGCGGCGATCTCCACCATGCCCGGCCGCCGTTCCCGCCCGTCCTGCTCCGAGGCGCGCTCGAGGCCGAACAGGTCGGCGTCCAGCGCGGCCGGGGTCAGGCCGTATCCGCTCACCTCCACGAAGGGACCGGCGGCGCGGGGGCTCAGCTGGTGCAGCATGCGCCCCAGCCACCCCTTCCCCACCCCGCTCTCGCCTCGGAGGAGCACCGGCGTCCGCTCGGCGAGCGCCACCAGTCCCGCCTGTTTGACCAGCTCGCGCATGGCGGGAGAGTCGCCCAGCGACTCCAGACCCGCCTCACCCGGCGCCATCCGCAGCAGAAGCAGCTCGTTGAGCCGCTTGAGCCGCACCTTGTCCGCCACCCGGGCCACCGCGGCCAGCAGGTGCTCGAGGTCCATCGGCTTGGTCAGGAAGTTTTCCGCGCCCAGTTGCATGGCCTGCACCGCGGTGGCCACATCGCCGTGACCGGTGAGGAGGATGACCGCGGCATTCCGTTCCTTGAGCCGGGCCAGCGCCTGGAGCCCGTCCATGCCCGGGAGATGAAGGTCGAGTACCACCACTTCCGGACGCAACCGGTCATAGGCCGCGAGACCTGCCTCGGCATCGAGCTCACGGGCCACCTCGTAACCCGCCCGCTCGAAGACGGTGCCCACCGCCCTGAGGATGTTGACGTCGTCGTCGATCAACAGCACCGAATCAGGCATCGCTGGTCCTCGCGATCCGGGTGGGGTCCCGGGGCAGCTGGAAGATGAATCGGGCCCCGCCCTCCGGACGGTTCTCACCCCGGATCTCCCCTCCATGGGCGCGGATGATCCCGTGGGAGATGGAAAGGCCCAGGCCGGTGCCCTGGTGGTGGGCCCTGGTGGTGAAGAATGGTTCGAAGATGCGGGTGAGTACATCGGGCGCAATCCCGGGGCCGGTGTCGAGCACCTCCAGCCCGATCCAGTCGGCATTGGACCAGGTCCGCACCAGCCCGTCCCGCCGCTCGGATTCCGCCATCGCCTGGGTCGCGTTGACCAGCATGTTGGTGATGACCTGGCGCACCTGGTCGGGATCGGCGACGACGGCGGGAAGCGTGGGATCGAGTCCCAGGGTCCATACCACGCCGTGGGCCGCGAGGCCGGGCGTTGCGGCGAAAGTGTCGCGCACCAGCTGATTGAGATGCACCTCACGCCGCTCCAGCGGCCGGAGCCGGGCAAAGGTGAGCAGGTCGGTCACGATCCGGGCGGCTCGCATCGCCTCGCGGCGGATGGTCTCGAGCGCCTGGGAGATGTCGGCCGGCACCCCGCGGTCGAGCAAGAGCGCCTGGGCCATCGCCGCGATGCCGGCGAGGGGATTGTTCAGCTCGTGCGCGGTACCCGAAACCAGCGCGCCGAGCGCGGCCATCTTCTCGGAGTGGGTGAGCCGTTCGCGCAGCTCCACTTCGTCGGTGACGTCGCGGGCGATGGCCAGCACCGCGTGCCGCCCCCCGTGCTCCTCCACCGGCACGGTGACCGCGGCCGCCTGGCGCACGCCGCCGCCCAGGCGGCGGAACTGGAACAGGAAGTCACGCGCCTCGCCCCGCAGACTGTGCGCCAGCTCCGCCTCCACCCGCGGCCAGTCCGCGGGGATCACGAAATCCTGCAGCCGCCCGGTCGGATCGGGTGAGGTCACTCCGGCGAGCCGGAACGCCGCCCGGTTGGCGGCGAGGAAGGCGCCGTCCTTGTCCAGGGTGAAGATCGCGAGCGGTGCGCGGTTGAAGAGGGCCCGGAAGCGCCGCTCCGAGCGGCGCAGCGCTTCGGCGGCCAGCCGTTCGCGGGTCACGTCGCGGGCGACGGCAACCAGGCCGGCCGGATTGCCGCGCTCCTCGAGCGGCGAGACCGATACATCCGCGATGCGCATGCCGCCGGGACGGCGGATCAGCGCCTCGTACCGCCGGGCGCCGGCGGGGGTCGTATCGGGCGCGGACGCGGTGCGCTCATCCGGCAGCAGGGCCGACAGGCCCGCGCTCACCAGCTGGCCGGCCGGCACACCGAACAGCTCGGCGGCCGCCGGATTGGCGAACACCACCCGCCCGTCCGGACCCGCCAGCACGATGGCGTCGTGCGCGGTCTCCACCAGCCGGCTGTAGCGGCTCTCCAGCCGCACATAGTGCGTCAGGTCGTCCACCGCGACGACGAACCCGCCGTCGGCCCGCGGCGTGGCGGTCAGCACCACGTGCTGCCCGCGCCGGGTGTCGAGGAAGAGGCTCATCCGCTGGCCCCTTCCGCCCGCCTGACGCAGCGGATCCGCCTCGCCCCGCGGCCAGTCCACGAACAGGGAATCGAGTCTGGATCCCGGCAGCTCGGTGACCGGCACCCCGCCCAGGTCGGCCAGGAAGCGGTTGGCCCGCTCGATCCGCCCGAAGGAATCCACCAGCGCCAGGCCGTTGCCGGTGCCGTCGAAGGCCGACTGCCACTCCCGCTTGATCCGTACCACCGTGTCGAGCAGACGGCGCATGCCGATGGCGAGGGCGGCCTGGTCGGCAAAGGCGCCGGCCAGGGTGCGCTCGTCGGGGAGATAGTCGTGGGGCTCGTCATGATAGAAGGCCAGCCAGCCGATCACCCGCCCGCCGTAGGCGAGCGGCAGGGCCGCCACCGCCGCGAACCCTTCGCCCAGGACGGCGGCGTGGATCGGGCTGGTGACGTCCTCCCGTGCGTCCCGGATGAAGTAGGCCTCGCCCCGGAGCACGGTGCTCGCCGCATGCGCCTCGCGGAACCGGGCGCGCACCGCGTCGACGTAGGCGCGGGAGAGACCGAGCGCCACCACGTTCTCCACCTCCTGCTCCGTCTCGGACAGGAGGAACGCTCCCGCCCGCTGCGCCCCGAACACCCGCATCCCCTCCTCGGCCACGGCCCGCACTGTGCCGGCGGTATCCTCGGTGTCGGCCAGCAGGTGGGCCACCCGGCCGAGCGCGCTGACGTGAGAGGGCGTCATACCGGGCCGGGGCGCAGCACGCGGATGGCACCGGGCACGACTTCGGCGGTGAAGGGCGTGAGGCCGAGGGGCTCACCGTCGAGCTGCACCGGCTGGCCGGTGGAGGACTCGACCGTAATGACGCGGCCGCGGGCGTAGGCCACCCGGCCGGGACCCGCGGCGCTGGTGCCGCCCTCCCGCAGCAGCTCCCACACGGCCCGCACACTCTCGGTGAAGCTGTCGGCCCGGATGATCACCAGGTCCAGCAGCCCGTCGTCCGGGGCGATCCCGCTGCGGAGCTTCACCCAGGGCGGGATGACCTCGCCGCAGTTGGCCACCAGGACCAGCGCAGCCAGGGCCTCGTACTCGACGTCGTCCACCGTGATCACGTGGTCGATGCTCTTGAGCTGGGGCATCAGCCGGAGGGTGGTGGCGACGTATGCGGCGAAGCGCCAGCGGTGCTTGTCCGCGGTGCTGGTCTCGGCCATCACCCGGGCGTCGTAGCCGGCGCCGCAGGCCACCGCGAAGTAGTGCTCACCGTCCGCCCGCTGAATCCGGCCGAGGTCGAGCGGCTGCGGCCGGCCGCGGAGCAGCGCCCGGGCGGCCCGCACCGGGTGGGTGGGGATGCGCAGGTTGCCGGCCAGCAGGTTGCCGGTGCCGCCGGGAATCACGCCCAGCGCCGTGCCGGTGCCGACCAGCGCCGCCGCGGCCTGCATGGTGGTGCCGTCCCCGCCGAACACGCTCACCACCTCCACGCCGTCTGCCACGGCTTCCTCGGCAAACCGGCGCGCATCGCCCGGGCCTCCGGTGGCGCGCAGCTCCACCTCCCAGCCCCCGCGGCGGAAGGTCTCCGCCACGGCCAGGGCCGCCAGCATATCGGTGCGGGCCGCCGCCGGGTTGGTAATGAGGACGGTGCGCGTCACGTTCAGTATTCCCGGTCCCACAGCAGATCGAGACCGACCTGGTACTTGTTCACCGACAGGGCCGGCTGGTTGAGCGCCACCTGACAGGAGTACGCCGGCTCGACGCTGGTCTTGAGCCGAATCTGCCGGGTCATGCGGAACTCGGCGTTGGGATAGAACCGCTGGGTATTGGTGCAGAGATCCGCCACCAGGGTCACGAACCACCGCCGACCGATCTGCCAGCCGGCGGCGACGGTAGCGACCTGGGCGGAGCCGGTCTGCCCGGCGAGCCCCGCGCCGGCGCCACCGGTGCGGATGTCAAGGTAGTCGATCGGAACACCGAGATCGCTGATCAGCGAGCGCTGGATTTCACTCGACAGCGCGCTGGAGAGATAGGAAAGGCCGGCCTGCACCGCGGCGTACTGGCTGCCCTGACCGTTGGTGCCCTGCAGGCTGAACGTGGGCCGCCCGAACATCAGGTAGCTCACCAGTTCGGTCTGCGACAGCGCCGGCCGGTTGGCGGTCGGGGCGGTCTGCAACTCCAGCTTCGGCAGGATCAGCGTCCCGGTGATCCGCGCGATGACCGGAATCTCCTCGCTGGTTTCGGCGGCGATCACGACGTGTTTCGCTTCGATGTCGAGATCGGCGTTCAGGTCCGGAGTACCGAAATACCGGACCGTCCCGCGCTCCACGGTGAAGTCCTTGCTGACGAACCCGCCGATCCGCAGGGCGTAGTTTCCCCGCACGGCGTTGAGGGTCCCGTCGTACCGGTACTGGTTGCGGAACTTGTTGACGGTGAGACTGCCGTCCAGCTGGATGTTGGCCTCGCTGGACCGGAGCCAGAAGCTCTCACCCATCTCCAGCCGCAGGTTGTCGATCGTGAGCGAATCGAGGAACCGGTTCTGGAAGTTGGCGCCCAGCCGCTCGGTCCGCACCAGGTTCAGGTCGATCAGGCCCGAGTCGCCCGGGTTCTCCAGATCCACTATCCGCTTGGTGAGCAGGTCGGCGAAGTGGAGCGTGCCGGCGTCGGCGGTGATCCGCCCCGTGAGCCGGGGCTGCATCACCGGGCCCCTCAGCACCGCCGTGCCGCTGGCATCGAGGGTGAGGAACCGGCGGACATCGATGACGCGAAAGCGGCGGGCCTGAAGGGTCAGGTCGAATACCGGACGGGTGAGCTGCTCCAGCCGGAGCCCTCCGCTCGCCCGGAGGGTGCCGTCCCCGCTGCGGACATAGAACGAGTCGATGGCGATCGAGTCTCCCGACAGCCGGGCCCGGACGCTGGCGTGGTCATACTGCACCCCGAGACCGGGCACCTGGGCGGAGGCATCGCGCAGGTCCACGAAGCCCGTGAGGCGGGGTGCCTGCCAGCTGCCGCCGATCTCCACATCGGCCCGGAGCGTGCCGCGGACCCGCCGGAGGTTGCGGGTGAACGCCTCCACCACCGCGAGATCGGTGCTGTCGGCAATGGCCCGCACCGACAAGGGTCCCTCCACCTGCCGGCGGCGGACCGACTTGAGCGCCAGATCGAGGGGCAGGAGCGCCTCCACCCGGAGCACGGTCTCCCCGGTCTTCCACAGCAGCAGGTTGGCGTCGAGCCGCTTGTCGGCGTAGTTGACGATCCCCTGGACGAAGGGCGAGCCGAAGTCGCCGAACGAGAGGTCCGCCACCGAGCCGCTGCCCTGTAGGGTCGGCGCGGCGGCGGTGCCGCCCACCGCGAGATCGAGCTGAATGGTCCCGGCCACGCCGGTAGTATCGAGCTGGAGCATCGTGTAGATGTCCTTGAGCTCCAGGCCGAGCACGCTCACCGTAAGACGGCCCACGTTGGTCCGGGGAATCGTGCCATCAACCTTCACCGAGCCGGATCCGTCGGTGGCCTCGAGATGCGCCCCCGCGAGCTCGTACCGGCCCTCCCGCAGCGTGACGGTCGCCGGCTGCCAGAGCCGCCAGCCACGTGAAGGGAGCGACGCCAGCAGGCTGTCGAACCCGATCACCGGATCGGGGCCGGTGGTCCACCAGGTGCCCGAGCCCGAAATCCCGGTCGCCTGGCCGAGCGCCGCGGTACCCGACCAGTGGAGCGAGTCCTGGTAGCCGCCGGCGACGATGTCGAGCGCCGTGACGGGAATGGCTCCGACCACAACCGTGTCGGCGTTGATCCCCAGGCCGACCTCGGGTCGCCCCGTACCGTTCCAGCCGAATCCCACCGAGACTGCCGGAGAACGGATGCCGCGCCACGCGATCTCCCGGCCGCGGGCCTGCAGCAGCACCCGGGGCTCGCGGACCGACCCGAGCACGGTGATCTCGCCGGTGGCCGAACCGGAGAGACGATCCTCCAGGCGGGTGCTGTCGCCAGGCGGTCCCGCGAACCGGGCGACCAGGCTGTCGAACGGTCCCAGACTGTCCGCCGCGAACGCCAGCTCAACCTGGGCGTCGCCCCGGTTGGCCCAGCCGATGGCGCCGCGGCCATCGAGCCTTCCGGCGCGCCAGCGGGCCAGGAGCGTGTCGACCAGCACCCGCCCGGCTTCGCCCCGGGCCACGGTGTGCAGTGAGTCGAGTGATAGCTCACCGGCCGAGCTCTTGGAGAGATCCAGGGCCAGGCTGCCGGTGGGGCCGGCCGCACTGTCGAGCGCTCCCGCAGCGGCCAGCCGGCCGGTCAGGGCGGTGTGAGGCCCGGTGCCACGAAGCCGGGCGAGATCGAGCCCCGCGAACCGCGCCGTGAGGCTGTCGGCGGCAATCCTCCCCTCGCCCGGTTCGATCACCCCCTGCAGCGCGAGGGTACCGATGTCGCCCTGTACCGCGGTCACCGTGCTGAACCGCGTGGCGCTGCCGGTCAGGGCCACCGTGCCCTCGACCAAGCCCTGGAGCGGGACGCCGGGATAGCCGCGCCGGATCCCGTCGAACGCCAGCGGTGCCACTTGCAGGCGGGTGTCGAACCTGACGACATCGCTTCGGGTGTCGAGCCGCGCAAAGCCTTCGGCGTGGCTCTCCGGGAGGGTGCTGTCGCGGTGCAGCACGGTGCCGGTGAAGCTGAGATTGTGCCATGGCCCGGTGAGGTCGCCCTCGAGCTGCAGCCGCCCCTGGAGCCGCACCACCGGTGCCTGCAGCTGCACCGTCCGGAGATCCAGATCGGCGTGCCGCAGGGTGAGCGTATCGAACAGCGTCCCCTCCGGCCCGCCGAAGACGAGGTGACCCGCTGCCTGGAACAGGTTGTCGGCGCCGCCCGGCACCATGCGGTCGTGGAAGGTGAGATCGGTGCCGAGATCGAGGCCATCGAGGAAGCCGGCGCCCTCTACGGTGCCCGACAGCGTCCCCGCCAGTGGGATGGTGTCGAGGTAGGGGCGCGGCACGTCGAGATCGAGGTCGGTCAGCGCCAGGGCCATGCGCTCGACCCCGATGCCCCGGTGGAGATCGGTCAGAACCGTCACGTCCCCCTCGACCCGGCCCTTGGGCCCCACGGCCTGGAGATCGCGCAGGGTGTAGGCGTTGAGCTGCCGGGAGCGCGACTTGGCCGTCAGAATCGCGCTGCCGGTCATCTCCGGGAAATCGGGCGAGATCCAGTGCAGATCACGCAGATCGAAGCGGGTCGCCTGGAACGTGAAGTCGTACAGCACCGGTCCCTCGGGCCAGGTGAGGATACCGCCGCCGGCGACGTGGGTCCCCGGCAGGGCGGCCCGGTGCAGCGTGAACGCCAACGTGTCGCCCCGGGTCCACGCGTGGGCGGCGAGGTCGACCACGTTCACCGCCGGGTCGCTCACCTGGGTGGAGAGGGAATCCACGTCGAAGGTGAGCGGGGCTCCATCGGGCGAACTCACCCGGAAGAGCAGCAGGCGGGCGTTCAGCTGCTCCAGGGTCACCAGCCGGCGGAGGCCGTCGGTGGTCTGCAGCACCACCCGCCCCGGCCGGGCCCGATCGGCGGCCAGCGCCGCGGCGATCTGCGCCGGGGTGGTCGCGGTGTCGGGCGGGTGCCAGGGAAGCCGGACCTCCAGCGTCGCGTCGCGCAGGCGGACGTTGCGAAACTCCACCAGCGGCGACACCCCGGTGCCGGGGGGGCCCTCGCCCAGTCGGAAGATCTCATGCAGGTTCAACCGGCCATCATTCCGCTTGACGAACCGGACCCTGGGATGATCGAGCTCCAGTTCGGTGAACACGAACTGCCCGGCCACCAGGGTCGGCAGGGTGAATCGGGCGGTGAGCCGGGGAACATCGGCAAAGGGCTCGCCCAGGGTGTCCCGGATCACCAGGCTGTCCAGCACCAGCGAGCTGACGAACGACCCACTCACCCGGTGCACCTGGAAATGACCGCGGAAAATGCGCGACAGCTCGGTGCCGGCCAGTCGACCCAGGAGCAGCGTCCCGTGCCCGCTGTACAGCAGCGCCATCACCGTCCCCAAAGCCGCCGGGATCAGCGACAGGAGGAAGGCGGCGAGCAGACGGGGCAGGTGGCGGCGCATCAGAACGGCTGCCCGAAGCTGATGTGATAGCTGAAGCGGCTCTTCCGCTTCTGGACAAAGTCGGTTCGCACCAGCGCCAGCGTGCCGTCCAGCTTCTGCAGATAGAGGGCGCCAGGGGGTTGATCGTAGCCGTTGTAGCCGACGTCGAATCGGGCGGGGCCGAGCGGTGTGGAGATCCGGATCCCCGCGCCGGGGGTAATCCGGACCTGCACCGGCGACAGGTTGGTCTTGCCGCGCTCGTACAGGGTGCCCGCATCGACGAACAGCGCGAACCGGAGCCGGTTGCTCCAGAACGGGGCCGGTACCCTGAGCTCCAGCTGGCCGATGGCCAGGGTGTTGCCGCCGGTGGCGGAGAAGCGCGGCCGCACCGTGCCCGAGTCGATGCCGGCAATGGTCTCGGCGCCACTGGTGTCGCCCGGATTGGCAGTGGCCACGTAGACAACCGGGCCGAGCTCGTTGAGATCGTAGCCGCGCACATCATTCGGCCCGCCGGCGTAGAACCGCTGCTCCGGGGGGATGAAGTTGCCGCTGGCGCTGTCGAGCGACACCTTCGGCGCGAAGATCGTCCCGCCACGCAGGTGCCAGCTCAGCACCATCCCAGAATTGCCCAGCGTGCGGTACCACGCGGCGTCACCGGAGAGCCGGGTGAAGGTCTGCAACCGCGCCGACCCGGTGAACCGCGAGCTGTGGCTCACGTCGAAGCTGTAGATGTGGCCCCGGCTGGCGTCGAGCGGGTTGTTCTGCCGGGGCCAGCTCACCCCGGCGGTCAGCACACCGAGCAGCCGCTTCTCCTGGAGCCGGGTGGCATCATCGGGGCTGCAGGCGTTGAAGAAGGCGCAGAAGGTTGCGGCCGAGGCGGTGGTGCCACCAAAGGAGAGCCGGTACCCCAGCAGGATGGGAATCCGCCGGGCGGTCTCCCGCTGCAG
>JBGQJV010000174.1:0-9253 GCA_041499215.1 Gemmatimonadota bacterium
GAGCCTCGCCGATCGCCTGGACGGGCTGTCGGCGCTCCACGTCGTGGAAGCAGCACAGGGAATGGAAGTGCGGGCGGACACCGCCTACGTCGCACCGGGGGATTATCATATGCGGGTCACGGTCACACCTGCCGGTCTGAGGCTGGAGCTCGATCAGGGCTCCACCGTCTGGGGTGTGCGCCCCGCCGCCGATCCCCTGTTCCACTCGGTCGCGTCGACCTTCGGTGCCGCCGCCGTCGGCGTGGTGCTCACCGGCCTGGGCAAGGATGGCGCGGCGGGTCTCCGCGTGATCCACGACCGGGGTGGCGTCGGGATCGCCCAGGACCGGAGCACCGCGACGATCTACGGCATGCCGGGAGCGGCCCTCGAGGCCGGCGGAGCCGACCTGGTGCTGCCGCTCGGCGCGATCGCGGAGCGAGTCGGCGCGCTGCTCCGCGAGGTGCCGCGCCGATGAGCAGCCGCGGGGTCCTGCTGGTGCGCTCCGCCGGCCGGAGGCTGGGCCTTCCCCTCAGCGGGATTCTCGAGGTCGGCGAACCGCGCGCGGTGGAGCGGGTCCCGGGTGCGGCCCCGGCGATCCGCGGCATGTTGCGGGCGCGCGGCCGGCTGGTGCCGTTGGCGCACCTCGGCGCGCTGGTCAGCGGGGAAGCCTGCCCGGCGCCGCACCCGAACCGCTCGGTGGTGCTCGCCACGGTGGCGGACCGCTGGCTCGCGCTGGAGGTGGACGAGGTTGACGCTGCGCCGGACGAGGAAGTGCTGCCGCCTCCCGAGGGCTCGGGGCTCGCCGCCTGGGTTGTCGGAGTGGTGCGGCGGGACAACGGGTGGATTCCGATACTCAATCTCGACGCGCTGGCCGATCGGCTCCGGGCATGAGGGAGGCAGCGGGCACGATGACGACGGGTGACGAACTGCAGTTCGTGGTGTTTCTGCTGGGCTCCCAGGAGTTCGGGCTCAGCATCTTCCAGGTCGAGCGCATCCTGCGCTACGAGCCGCCCGCGACGCTGCCCAACGCTCCCGATTTCCTGGAGGGGGTGGTTCCGTACGGCACCGGGGTGGTGCCCCTGGTCGACCTGCGCAAGCGGATCGGCCTGCCCGCGGAGCATCGGGAGGAGACCCGGGTGATGGTGCTCCAGTTCGAGGAGCACCACGTCGCCGTGGTGGTCGACCAGGTGGTGGAAGTGCTACGGGTCGACACCCGGACCATCGCCGCGCCGCCCCCGATGGTGCGCGGACTCGCGGCCGAATACATCAGCGGCATCATCAGCCGGCCCGGCCGCACCATCGTGGTACTGAACGCGGCCAAGCTGCTCTCCAGCACTGAGCGCCTGGCCCTGACGGAGGCCCTGACGTGACCGACCCCCAGCCGCCCGATCCGCTGGTCCAGGGCTACCGGCAGCAGTACCAGGAGATCGCCGCCCGGCTGGAGCGGGCGGCCTCCGGCTCCGAGCGGGAGACTATCAAGCGCGAGATCATCGCCTTCTTCAAGCGGGTGGACACCGCGTTGGCCGATCTGGGCCAGGTGAAGGAAGAGATCCGCGCGCTGGTGGATCGCTACAAGCAGATGGCCGCCGCCACCGAGACCGCCCAGGCCCCGCAGTTCACCGGCCAGCGGCCGGTGGTGCAGCAGGACCATCTGGGCGCTTCGACCTACATCGAGAAGGGCTGGAGCCTGATCTCGCTGGGCGACTACGGCGGCGCCATCCAGTCCCTCGGCAAGGCGCTGTCCCTGGCCCCATCGGAGATCCAGGCGCAGTCGCTGCTGGGCTGGGCCCAGATGCTGCACGAGGACTATGACGACGCGCTCACCACCTTCTCCAAGGTGTTGATGAAGGAGCCGGCCAATTCGCTGGCCCGGATCAACGTCGGCTACATCTGTCTCAAGAAGCGGATCTTCGGCGAGGCGATCGAGCACCTGTCCAAGGCCATCCGGCTCGACAACGACCGGAAGGCTACGCTCTATGCCCACTATTACCTGGGCCTGGTGTACCTGGAGCGGGAGATGTTCGAGGACGCGGTGACCTTCTTCAACAAGACCCTGTCGCTGGGCCCCAATCTGATCGAAGCCTACTACGAGCTCGGCCGGGCCAACTGGTTCATGGGCGACAAGGGAGCCGCCAAGCAGTCATGGACCGACGGGTTCAAGGTCAACAAGTTCAATCCGTGGGGCAAACGCTGCAAGGAGATGCTGGAGGTGACCGAGACAGGGGGAGAGCCACCGAGATAAGTTTCGAGTTCGAAGTTCCGAGTTCACTCGGAACTCGGAACTCGGAACTCGGAACTTGAATGCTGCTTCTGCTTGTCCTCGGATGCTTGGTCGACTCCGTCCGGGTCGGCAGCGTGACCGTGATCGCTCCGCCCGAGCGTAGCCGATTCGCCGTGGCGCTGGCGGAGCAGGCCGAGCGGCCGGTAGACTGGCCCGGGCTCGGGCGGCGCGTTCCACCGCCATTCACACTCGTGCTCGCAGCGGATTCCGCCTCGCTGGCGCGGATGACGCGGGGCCAGACGCCGGGCTGGGGGGCCGGCGTAACGTTCCCCGAGGGCAGGATCATCATTCTCCGGGCCGATCTGCCGGATGTTCCCCAGACCCTCAGGCATGAGCTGGCGCACCTGGTGCTTCGCACCTCGGTACGATCCAGGCTTCCGCTCTGGTTCGACGAGGGCTATGCCGCGTGGGCCTCGGGGGAAGTGAGCCGGGCGGAGACGCTGGAGCTGAACCTCGCAGTCGCCGCCGGCCGGGTTCCGACATTCGCCGAGCTGGACGGGATGCTGCGGGGGTCCGCGGGTACCGCCGACCTGGCGTATGCCCTGGCCGCTTCCGCGGTAGCGGAGCTGGCCCGGCGGCCCCCGCCGGGAGGGCTCGAACCGCTGCTGCTCAGGCTCCAGAACGGAGAGGACTTCGGTGCGGCTCTGACCGCCTCCACCGGGCTCGACGCCGATCGGTTCGAAGAGGCCTGGCAGGGGGCTCTCCGCCGACGGTACAGCCTGCTGACCTGGCTGGTGGCAGGGGGCATGTGGACCGTGATAGCGTTCGGTCTGGGCGGACTGGCGTGGTATCGGAAGGAGCGGGACCGGCCCCGCCGAGCGGCGCTGGATCGGGACTGGATCATCCCCCCACCGGACGGGATGTCGGATTCCGTCCCTCCGGTCCCGGCTGGGGAAATGGCACGCCCCGGGGCACCACCGGTTGACCAGCGGGACCCGAGGCAGTAAGCTCAACCCCCATGCCAAGTTCCGACTCCACCGCCCCCGGGCGCAAACTGCGCTTTGGTCCCCGCAATGTCATTCTGCTTGGGGCGGCCATCATCTCCCTGGTGGCGGGGTATATCTGGTTGAACGCCGGTGGAACGACCGGTGCCGCGGCTCTGTTGGTCCTCGGCTACTGCGTCCTCTTTCCGCTCGGTATTGCGCTCTAGCGCGGACACCCGGGTCGCCTCACACCGCGGCGCCCTCAGGGGCGGTGCCCCTTTTGCGTGTTCCTCCCGGGCGAATAGCTCAGCTGGTCCAGAGCGCCTGCCTTACACGCAGGATGTCGGGGGTTCGAATCCCTCTTCGCCCACTTTGAATCCTACGAACGGTACGCCAGTTGCGTTTCGTACCGACGAACCTCTCTCCGGAGACCGTTTGATGCCCGTAGCACGTTTGCTCACAATCACGCTGCTGGTCGGAGGGGCGACGGCGCTGTCCGCCCAGATCCCGACGCGCCGGCCGGCGCAGCAGGCGACCGCAAACCTGCCGCGCCTGCTGGTGGCGAATCCGCACAGCTTCAACGCCCAGGACTCGGCGCCGGCGGTGGCCATCGGTGAAGCGATCCGCGGGCGGGTGGACAAGCTCGCGGGGAGCCAGTTCCGGGTATTGACCCGCGTCGAGATGAACGAGGCGCTGAAGCAGTTCGGCTACCCGGCCGACGCGATCCTCGCGCCCCTTACCCAGCGGGTGCTGGCCCAGTCGCTCAACTCCCGGGTGGTGGTCGTCTCCTCGCTCAACAAGGACCAGTCGGGACGCTACGCAGTGACGTCACGACTCGCCGGGGTCAACGACGACGCGGGCAACGTGGTTATCGAGAGCCAGGCTTCGGGCCAGCAGCCGGCCGACCTGGGCGGCAAGATCGGCGATGGGTTCGGGCCGGCGCTCAAGACGTTCAACGACGCCAAGGCCTGCGTGGATCAGTCGGCCAACGCCCCCGCCAAGGCGGCGGAGGCGGCCAAGAAGGCCCTGGCGCTGATGCCCGGCAACGGACTGGCCAACTTCTGCCTCGGCCAGTTGGCACTGGCGCGCGGCCACAAGGCGGACAGCGCCGAAGCCATGCGCTACTTCGGCGAGGCGGTGAAGGGTGACCCCCTGAGCCTCAAGGCCTGGACCCAGCTGGCCGGTGGCTATGAAGCCGCTGGAGACACGACCAAGACCATCGACGCCCTGCTGCAGATGCTGCGCATCGCGCCCACCAATCAGCCGCTGAGGGACTTGGCCTTCAAGAAGCTGCTGGCGTACGGCCGGCCCGAGCTGGCCGAAGGGGTGGCGGACGAGGGGCTCAAGCTGGATCCGGGAAACCCGGATCTCTTCGACCTGCGCGCCAACGCCAGGATCTTCCGGGAGAACTACAACGGCGCGCTGGACGATCTTGATCAGATCATCGGGCTCGATTCCACCCGGGCGGACAGCACCTACTACGTGAAGTACCTGGTCACCGCCACGGCGAGCAGCAAGCCCGATACGGCGCGGATCGTGAAGGTTGCTTCGCGGGCGATACACAAGTTCCCCGACAACACCACGCTGCTCAAGCAGGCGATCGGGGCCTACTCCATGGTCGGGCGGAACGACAGCCTGTTCACGGCGCTGCAGACCCTGGTCAAGAAGGACAGCGCGGCGGCAGTGGGTGTGGCCCTGCAGCAGGCGGATACCCTGCAGAAGCAGAAGATGTTCAAGGAAGCGGAGCCGTACGTGGCGTTCGTGATTCAGCACGGCGACGCCCAGGCCAAGGACGGCGCGGCGGCACTCATGTTCCAGGGTATCGTCCCCCTGCTGCAGCCGCCGCCGCAATGGGCCCTGGCCGCGGATAGCCTCCGCACCGTGAAGAAGCTGGTCAATCCCACCGGACGGCTCTCGGGGATTGTGAACTACTACCTCGCACTCTCCCTGGTAAACGTCATCGTGGCCAAGGACCAGGACGCGACGAAGGGGAAGTCCTGCGACCTGGCCCGGCAGATAGAGCCGCTCGAGGCTGAAGCGGAAGCCGCTTTGGCGGGGTCCGAGTCCTATATAAAGAGCCCCAATGGCGCGGCACAGGCGAAGACCTGGACCCAGCTGCAGGGGTACGTCTCGGGGCTCAAGCCGCACGTCGGGTCGATGATCAAGGTGTACTGCAAATGAGTTCCGCGTTCCGCGTTCCGCGTTCCGAGTTGCCCAAGCGCCGGTGGTTTCGGAAGCCGGTCGTCCGGCAGGTGTCGACCCTTCAAACGCGGAACGCGGAACCCGGAACGCGGAACTGAGGCCCGGAACTACCGTTCCATCCCCGGAGTCCGTATATTCTCGGCCCGTGTTCGGGGCTGTAGCTCAGCTTGGTTAGAGTGCCGCACTGTCACTGCGGAGGTCGCGGGTTCGAGCCCCGTCAGCCCCGCTCCAATCCGGACCGTGCACCCCGTCCGCACCCGCGGACGGGGTGTCTCGTTTTCCCGAGCAGCTCGGCGCGATGACTGACACTGCCACCCCGTATCACCATCCGGTACTCGCCGCCCGGGTGGCCGAGACCGCTCGGGGTGCGCAACGAGCGGTGGATGCCACCCTCGGCGGCGGCGGACACGCGGCGCTGCTGCGGAGTCAGGGCATCGAGCTCCTGGCGATCGACCGGGACCCCAATGCGATCGCGGCGGGCCGGGCGCGGCTCGGAGAGGCGGGCGTGACCTACCTGCATTCGCCCTACGCCGCGGACGACGCGCTCGAGGCGGTCGAGCGGTTCCAGCCCGATTTCATTCTGCTCGACCTCGGGGTCTCCTCGCACCAGCTCGACCAGGAAGGGCGCGGGTTCAGTTTCCGGCCCGGGGCACCGCTCGACATGCGGATGGACCAGACCGGTCCCCCGGCGGCCGACTTCCTGAACCGGTCTCCCGAGGGCGAGCTGCGCCGGGTGTTCGCGGAGTACGGCGACGAGCGTCAGGCGGGGCGGCTGGCGCGGGAGGTTGTCCGGCGCCGGTCGACCGAGCCGTTCCAGACCAGCGATCATCTGGTGAACGCCATCCGCGCGGTGCTGGGACCGAGGAGCGGCCCCGGCGACTTCGCCCGGCTGTTCCAGGCGGTCCGGATCGAAGTCAACGACGAGCTCGCCGGCCTCGAGCGGGCGTTGCCGGTCTTCCGCGATGCCCTCACCCCTGGTGGGCGATTGGCGGTGATCAGTTATCATTCTGGCGAGGATCGGCTGGTGAAGCACGCCTTTCAGGAGTGGTGCCGGAGCTGTGTCTGTCCGCCTGGTGCGCCCGTCTGCACCTGCCGGGGCCGGCCGCTTGGCCGGCTCGAGCCCAGGAAGCCGATCCGCCCGGACGCCGACGAAATCGCCAACAATCCGAGGGCCCGGAGTGCCACCCTCCGCATCTTCCACAAGGCCGTTTAGAGGCCGGTTCTGGGTCATGCTCTGGCTGGTCGTGTTCCTGGGTGTGGCGGTCGCCATCCAGGCGCGACAGAGCGCAGCCATCGCGACGGCGCGGCGGGTGGCTACCCTCCGTGAGCAGCGCACCGCCCTGGAGGCGGAGCGCTCGGCGCTGGAGCGTCAGATCCACGTGGCGACCAGCCGCCGGGTGCTGGGAGACCGGGCGGAGCGGGACCTCGGTCTCATACAGCCGCAGGATTCGCAGTTCACCTTGTTTCCCATCGACCGGGTCCGGCCATAGTCATGGCACGCACCACCGCCCGCATCACCCTGATCGAAGTCGTGCTGGGTCTCGGCCTCGTGGCCGTGGTGCTGCGCGCGGGGCAGCTGCAGCTGGTAGAGGGAGGGCGCTGGCGAGCCGAGGCCCAGCGCGCCCGCCAGGAGCGGCGGGTGCTGGAGGCCCGGCGGGGTGGAATCTTCGACCGCAACGGGGTCCAGCTCGCGGTCACCCAGGAGTATTTCCACGTCGGCATTGCGCCCAACGAGCTCAGGGAGCCGGGAGCCGATGCGCGGGTGATCGCACGGGCGCTGGGGATGCCGCTCCGCACGGTGCAGCACGACCTGGCCACCCGGAAATGGATCCCCTACCGCGGCCCCTTCAGCGGGCTGCAGGTGCAGCCGCTCCGGGCGCTTCGCGGGGTGCACCTGGATGGCGAATTCGCCCGCCATTCTCCCGCGGGCAACCTGGCCCGGGCGGTGATCGGCGCGCTGAACCCTGACAGCGCCCGGGGGGCCAGCGGCATCGAGATGGCCCTGGATTCCATTCTGACCGGGACTCCCGGCGAGGCGGTGCTGCTCAAGGACCGCGCGGGACGGCGGTACGACTCCCCAGCTCGCCTGCAGCGGGAGCCGGTGCCAGGCCACGATGTGTACCTGACATTGGACGCCGAGCTGCAGGAAATCGCCGAACGGGCCCTGGACGAGGCCATGAGCCGGTTCGAGGCCGATGGCGGCGACATCGTCATTCTCGACCCGCACACCGGCGAGCTGCTGGCGCTGGCCTCGCGGAAGCTGGTGGAGGGGAAGGTGGTGGCCAACCGGCCCTCGTTCTTCACCGATCCGTTCGAGCCCGGCTCCACCGCCAAGCTGTTCACCGCCGGCGGCCTGCTGGCTCGCCGCCGGGTGACTCCGGGCGACGCGGTGCGGGTGGACAACGGCCAGCTGGTGATGCAGGTCAGCAGCCGGGGAGACACCCGCACCATCACCGACGCACACAAGACCAACGGCAACATCAGCCTGGCGGAGGCCATCAAGATCTCCAGCAACGTGGCGATGGCGCTGTTCTCCCAGCGGCTGTCGGCACCCGAGCAGTTCGAGGCGCTCAGGGATTTCGGCTTCGGCAGCCCGACCGGGGTGGAGTTCCCCTCGGAGGCCCGCGGCGCGCTCCGCATGCCCGACCGGTGGGATGGCTACAGCAAGGCCAGCATCGCCATGGGGTACGAGTTCCAGGTCACCCCGGTGCAGCTGGCGGCAGCCTACGCCGCCATCGCCAATGACGGCATCCTGCTCACTCCCACCCTGGTTCGGGAGGTCCGCGCCGTGAACGGGCAGGTCGCCTACGCCCATCAGCCAGAGCCGGTGCGGCGCGCGGTAAGCCCGGAGGTCGCAACGACCCTGCGGGGCTACCTGCGCAGCGTGCTGGAAGAGGGGGGCACCGCGGAAGGCGCGCAGCTTGCCAACTACAGCCTGGCGGGAAAAACTGGCACGGCGCAGAAGACCGAAGGAAAAAGATATGTGGCGGGTCGCTACACCGCCTCGTTCGCCGCCATCTTTCCGGCAGACGATCCGCAGCTCGTCGTGGTGGTGAAGATCGACGACCCCAAGGGTGCCTACTACGGCGGGCAGACCGCGGCGCCGCTCACCCGGTCGATGCTGGAGGAGGCGCTGGCGGCACGCCAGAGCGCCATCGACCGGATGCGGTTGGTGGAGGCCGCTCCCGGTGCCGGCGTCGCGGCCGGAGCGCCGACGCCGGAGGCCGATGCCCAACCCGAACCGCCGGAGCAGCGCGCGGTCGTGGTGCTGCCGGTGAGCGACGCCGATGTGAGGCGGGGGCGGACCCTGGTGCCCAGGGTCGCAGGGGGCTCTCTGCGCCGGGCGGCGAACGCCTTGCACCGGCGGGGCTTCCGGGTGGCGGTCCACGGGAGCGGTACCGTGATGCGCACCACTCCATCAGAGGGGGATTCGGCGTCGGTGGGCTCGCTGGTGACGGTCTGGGCCGAATGACTCCGCGCCATCTCGGGGAACTGGTCGAGGCGCTTCGGCGCAACGGACTGCTGGAGACCGCACCAGCCAGCGCGGTGCCGGTCATCGGGGTGACCGCCGACAGCCGCGAGGTGCGGCCGGGGATGGTGTACATCGCGGTGCGCGGCTCGCAAGCCGACGGGCACCGGTTCGTGGCGGACGCGGTCGGAAAGGGCGCCGCGGCGGTGGTGGTCGAGCGGGCCGACGGGGCGGACGTCCCCGAGGTGATCGTGCGAAACGGGCGGCAGGCGGCGCTGGTGCTGGGCCGGTTCTGGCACGGCGATCCCGCCAGCCGGCTCACCCTCATCGGCGTCACCGGCACCAACGGCAAGACCACGACCACCGCGCTGGTGCGGCACCTGTTCAACGACGGGGGCA
>JBGQJV010000175.1:0-9223 GCA_041499215.1 Gemmatimonadota bacterium
CGCCCCGAGCTGTTCCGGCACCCGCTCCCGGACCACCACCTCCAGCGTGGCCTCGGCCGCGGCCAGAGCCACCATCTCGGTGGCGAGGGTCGAGGAGATCCAGGTCCGGCGCGCCTCTTCCATGACCTCGCGTCTGCCGCCCACCGCCGCCAGGGGAAAGCCGTTGGCCAGTGCCTTGCCGAGCACCACCAGATCCGGTTTGATCGCGTAGCGCTCCGCCGCGCCACCCACCGCGAGGCGGAAACCGGTCTTGATCTCATCCAGTACCAGGAGAGCCCCGATGCGTCGGGTTTCCTCCCGCAGCGTGGCCAGCCATTCCAGGGGGGGCTCACGCTCGATCACCGGCTCGATGACCACCGCCGCCAGCCGGTCACCCAGCAGCCGAACCAGCGCCCGGGCCCGCTCGCTGTCACCGAAGGGAAGCTCCTCCGACATGGAGTAGGTGGCGGTCGGAATGCCCGGCGTCCCGGGCGGCTGGGACCAGTCCAGCCAGCCGTGGTAGCCACACCGGAGGATCACCTCCCGACCGGTCGCGGCTCGAGCCAGCCGGATCGCGGCCGCCACCGCTTCCGCGCCGGTCTTGAGGAACCGGGTCCGCTCCATCCACGGCACCAGGTTCGCCAGCCGCTCCGCCAGCCGCTCCTCGGATTCGGGGGGCAGCGGTCCCACCACGCCGGCATCGATCGCGGCATGAGCCGCGCGGCCGACCTCAGGGTGGCCGTAGCCGAGGGACACTGCACCGAGGGCCATGATGAAGTCGAGATACTTGCGACCATCGGTATCCCACACCTCCGCGCCGGCCGCCCGCGCCAGCCGGACCGGCATGCCGACCGGCGCGCCCGCCCCGAACAGTGCTTCAGGGCGCTTGCTACCGGTGGAAGTGAAGCCGGGGATTCTCATACCAGCTCCAGCAGTCCGAAACGATTCGGGTCCTGTCGGTCGCCCCGCAGGTAGACCCAGCCGCCGCCCCCGGTCCAGACCAGTTGGCCGGCGCGGCGGAGGCGGCCGGCGCGCATCTCGTTCACCTGCAGATCGAGCCCGATCGGTCCGTCGGTACGGGCGGGAGGCCACCCCGGCAGCTTGAAGGCGAGGGTAAGCGCGTAGCCGTCGGTGGTCCGCCGCCAGGCCCCGCTCACCTGGCCGGCCGCCGCGGCGGTGCCTTCCACCGCCCGCACCTGGACCGCGGCGCCGGAGGGATCGGGCACGGCTACCCAGCCGTAGACTCGTCCGTCCGGCAGCCGGAGGTGCAGCTGGATCCCATCAGCGTGGATCAGGTCCGGCTCGTTGTCGAGCCTGAGGGGCGCGGCACCGGCCGGGCGGAAGACCGGCTCCGGGTGAGTCACCTCTACCGCCAGGTACAGTGCCTGTTCATCCCAGGCCAGGCGCGCATGGGCGGAGAACTCGTCGGGGCCGGGATAGGGCTCCTCGCTCCGCCGGTACTGATCCTCGTGGTCGAGAGTCAGAGGAGCCCCGGTGAACCCGGACAACGAGCCGTCGAGCGCGGGCGGATCCACCACGTGTCCGGCTGCGGCTGCGGGTGGGGTGTAGCGGTATATCTCCTGCCCGGGCACGGGCACATCCAGCACCAGCCCGGGGAGCGGCCGCCTGAAGCCCTTGAGCGCGGTGCGCCCTTCGCCATCCTGTACTTCCCACCCCTCGCTGGTGGGGTGATGCACTACCACACCCACCGAGGTGTCCACCGCAATCTCCGACTGGGTGAAGCGCACTGCGGTAACTGGCGGGCCGTCCCAGCGGAGCACCGCTGCCAGCCGAACGTAGCGTCCGCTCGCGCGCCGGAGGAAGAACGGTTGCTCGCCGGCCTCGCCCGGACGGCCCGGCGCCTTGGCCCGGAGCAGCTCGCCGGCGCCGTCAAACCACACGTCCAGGTCACGGTCGGCCAGCCGGGCCCGGCAATGGACCGGGCCGGGATCGACGGCCACGAACCGCTGAGCGTGGGTCACGAATTCCTGGTTCAGCTCCGCCGCCTCCCAGCGCCCGCGGGTCAGTACTTCGACCTCGCCGCACGGATGCCACGCGAGTTCGACGAGATGTTCTTCTTCGGCGGCAAACTCGAGCAGATCGGCGAGCTGCCCCGGCCCGGCCACCGTGGTGCGGGTAAAGCCCTCAAACTTGCCCCGCACCCAGGCCCAGCGCCCCCGGTCGTCGAACATCTCGGCCCGGGCGTCACCCTCGGGCTGGGAGCGCCGGTCGAGGCGCGGCGCGTTGTGGGCCAGGGTGGAGCGATACCAGAACAGGTCGCGCGAGACGTAGGTGCCGGTACCGGGGTCGGCCAGCCAGTGTACTCCCTTCGCGTGCAGCGTGAGACTCAGCCGGTCGGGATGGCCATGCCCGCCGCCGTAGAGGCCGCACTCCATGCTGGCATAGTGATCCTCGGTGCGAAGGATCGCCAACCCCTGCTCCGGCAGCAGCACGCTGCCAGGACGCCAGGCGTCTGCCGAACCCACCAGCTCCGGGAGCATGGTGCACAACACCCACCAGGAGAGGTCGCTCCGATCCCGCCTGGCGGGTGGGGCCTCGCCGGCTTCATGCAGGTAGGCGTCGAAGGTCTGCGCCACCGGCGCCGGCAGCTGGTAGAGCCAGTGAAGCCAGTCCCCCAGCGCCTCCGCGGCCGCGGCTTCGCCGGCCGAGGAGAGGCCCGCCGCCCCCGCCTCCCACAACTCGAGGTACATCGGCTGGGCCAGCGAGACCCCGAACCTGGAGTCCTTGCGGGCGGGGAAGTCGCCGTTCGGGAGCGCGGTGATGGCGGGCGCGCGGAGAGCCAGGGCGAGCCGCTCGCGACTGGCCTCGTCGGTGAAGAACTCCGCCCCGGCCTGGCGGGCCCAGGCCGCGCCGACCAGCAGGCCGCGCAGCGCGAACAGGTGGTAGTTCTCTCCTTCATACCACAAACCGTCGGAGCGGAAACCGTCGACCATGTGGCCCACCAGTCCGCGGGGACCGCTGATCGCGCGGTGGGCGAGCTCCTCGTCCCCGAACCAGACCGCGGCCGCGGCCAGGGCCGCGTTGTGCCAGGTCTGGCGGTTGGAGAGCCCTTCCTCGAACTCGCCGATCAGGTTCACCGCCTCCTCCGCCACCCGACTCACCACGTCCAGGGCGGATTCGTCGAGCGCGCCCGCCTCCCGCAACATGAACCCGGCGGCGAGGTAGTTGGTGAGCCATACTGATTCGAGGTAGGTGGAGGAGAACAGCCGCGACGGTCCGAGCACGTTGTCGCGGTTGGGCAGCTCGAAATACCGCTCGGCGTACCCGGTCATCATGCCAGCGGCCCACTCCAGCGCCGCATCGCGGCCCGCGAGGACGCCGACCGTCGTGGCCTCCGCCATCCGTTCCGCGAGCCAGAGATGCTGGTGCCAGGCCCAGCGCCAGTCGTGCCGCTCAGCGCGCCACTCCTTGCCGCAGCGGGGACACCTGTGCGCAGCGGGGCTCCAGGGATCGAAGGTGAGCATGGTCCCGTCGTCGGGGCAGACCCCGCCGTCGGCGGTGAGCATTCCCTTGATCGCGGGAACGGCGGGATTCCGCTTCAGCACCAGGCCGGTGCGGCGCTCGAGCCGCTCGAGCAAGGCGCGCAGGTCGGGGGCGCCCGCGATCACTTCACGGCGCAGTTCCAGTTCCTCGAGTGTCAGCACAGCTCCACTCCGGTTGACGACCACCCGGCGGGCAGCACCGTGGCCCCGGCGGCCCTGGCGGCGGCCCGGACCCGGTCTGCGTCATCACCTGCCAGGAAGAACATGCAGCCTCCCGCTCCGGCCCCGGCGGCCTTCCCGCCAAGGGCACCCGCCGCGCCGAGCGCCTGCTCCAGCACGGTCATCTCCGGCGTGGCCATCTGCCCGTCGAGCCGCTGCTGGGCGGACCAGTTGGACGACAGCAGCCTGCCCACCCGGGCCAGATCCGCGGCCCGGAGCGCGCCGGCCATCTCTCCCGCCAGGTCCGTCAACTGGCGGAGCGCGCCGGTCACCGCGGAGTCGCCGCGGTGGTACGCACCCATCACCCGGGCGATGGTGTCGCCCGAGACCCGCGAACGGCCGGTGTAGCAGATGACGATGCGCCGCTCGAGCTCCGCCTGAAACTCCGGATCGAGCGCCAGCGGCTCGATCCCGACGACCTCGCCTTTGAAGCTCAACCGGTTGAAGCCGCCCAGGGCCGCCGAGTACTGGTCCTGCCGGCCGCCTGGAAGGCCGGCCTCCCGCGCCTCCAGCTCGTACCCCAGCGCCGCAATCTCGTCAGGCGAGAGCTCCTCGCCGCGCGCCGCCGCGAGCACGGCGACAAGGGCGACGTCCAGCGCTCCCGAGCTCCCAAGCCCGGACCCCGGCGGTACCTGCGAGCGGGTCCGGAGCGTGCCCGGCCCCGCGGGGAACATGCGCAGCGCCGCCTTGTGCAGCGGCAACCCGTCTCCACCGGACAGTTCGGCCGGGCCCACCACCCGTTCAGCCTGCCCCAGGTCCTCGGCCCGAAGCAGGAGGCCGACTCCGCCGGGCTCGAACTCAGCCGTTACCCGGAGCGTGATGGCGGCGGAGATCACCTGGCCGCCTTCGCGATCCGCGAAGGGTGCAACGTCGGTCCAGCCTCCGGCGAAATCGAGCCGCACTGGGGCAGATGCCCGGAACGACCGCGGGCTGGGGGACCGGCTCATTGCCGCACGCTCCATTGGCTCACGGTCGCAAGCTCCCCGCGCAGACCCAGTTGCACTCCTTCGAGCCGGCGATTCACCCCCTGAACGCCGCGGGCATGGTAGAGGAAGGCAACCGGGACGGAATCATGGAAGAAACCGAGCAACCCCGCCGGGTGCGCGGTGGAGGGCACCGGCAGACCGGAGAGCCGGGCCAGCGGATCGAGGTAGCCCAGCCCCAGATCGCCCGGGGTGCCCAGTACGGCCGCCTGGAACTGATGCGCGGTGTAGACCCGATCGAGGAAGGCCGAGAGCTCGAGCTGCCGGATAGTTACCCGGATCCCCTGCCGGGCGAGCTGCGCCTGGATCATCTGCTCGAGTGCGGCTTCGCCGCTGCCGACGGTCAACAACTCGAATGAAAGGGGGGCGCTGTCGAGTTCAGAGTTAGAAGTTCCAAGTTCCAAGCGAGCCTGCACAGATCCAGCTGGAACTTGGAACTTCGCACTTGGAACAGTCAGCTCTGGAGGAACCGGTGTCTCGGCCGGTGTGGCAAAGCCGTACGCAAACCCATCTACGAGGGCGCGCCGATCGAGCGCCGCATTCACGCGCCGGCGCGCCGCCAGGTCGTCGAAGGGAGGCCGGCGGGCGTTGAACACGATCCCGGTGGTGAACAGGACCGGGTAGTCCCGCACCACCAGGGTCGGATCGCGGCGGGCGAACGAGGCATAGGCTGGCTGTAGTGCGGCGAAATCAAGCTCCCCGGAGGTCAGGGCGGCCAGCTTGGTCATGGGCTCGTCCACGACGGCGATGACCAGCTTGTCCAGCCTCGGGGGGCCACCCAGCTCCGCCGGAAAGTCGGGGTTCCGCTCGAAGACCCAGCGACGGTTGGGCTGGTGCGACACGAACCGGAAGGGCCCGTTCCCGACCGGATGCTGGTTCCAGGCCGCGTTGCGCAGGCGATCGATCGGCACGCTGTCGAGCAGATGGGCCGGCAGGATGGCCAGGTCGGTCAGCACATCCGGCATCCGGCCAGGTGGAACGGCGAAGTCGAGCACGAGTGTGGTGTCGTCGGGCGCCGAGATCTGGCGAAGCGTCCCGAGATCGTTCCCGCGGGGGTAACCGGTGTGCGGGTCTCTGGCACGTTCCAGAGTCCACGCCGCATCACGCGAGGTAGTAGGGATGCCGTCATGCCAGCGGAGGCGGGAGGAGAGGGTCAAGGTGAGTCGCTTGCCGGCATCCGACCAGATCCACCGGCGGGCCAGCGCGGGCTCGACCACCATGGCGCTGTCGTACCGTACCAGGGTCGTGAGAAGTACGTAGCGCTGCACCTGTCGCGCCAGCGGATGGACGGTGAAGAGCGGGTTGATGCTCTGCAGGTCCGCTCCCGAGGCATACAGCACCGTGGCTCCGCGGCGGGAGGCCATCGGCCCGCAGGAAAGCAGCAGGCCGAAGAGAGCCAGGTAACCATGTCGAAGCGGCATCGGGCGAAAGCTGCGGGCGGACAGCCGGGAGGGGAAGACCGGAGGCAGGCGGACGCGACGGTCAAGACGGACGAGGGTGACTTCCCCCGTCCGTCTCGACCGTCCCGACCGCCTCGTCCGTCGGGGCTACTTAGGTCGTCAGCGGGTTACGTCGTCGCCGGCGGGGTCACCGTCACGACCGGGTCCACCCCGCACCCGTCCCACTTGATGTTCACCGTCGTGGTACCGCTGGCCCGGGTGTAGACAATGTCGAGCTCGCCCGAGACGATGCGGTCATCCGCAACGCAGGTGGCGTCGAAATGCAGCGGGGTCACCGTGGTGACCGAGAAGAGCTTCACGTCGTCGCCCCTGGTCCGCTGGGTCGAGCCGTCGATGGTGAGGTCGCCGCTGGGGAGGGGCGTATGTGGCGCGAAGGTTCCCCCCGCATCCGCCACGAAGCTCACGTTCCATTTCTTGGCGAGCTCCGCGGTGGGCCGGTGGCTGGACTCACGCCCCACAGTCGTGCTGTCGATGGCGGAGAAGCCAGCGGAGGAGGTCAGCAGCTGTACCACCCCGTCCACCCGGCGCAGCCAGAAGAGGGAATCCTGGAACACGAACTTCTGCCGCAGGTCGCCGAACTCGATCCGGAACGCCTTGTCGGTCTGCGAGGGATCCACGATGTGGATCGTCCCGTTGATCGTGAAGACTGCGTGCCCCGCGCTCCCAAAGGTGCACTTGAGGGAGTCGTAGGTGATGGTCAGGTCGTCTGGGACCCGGTCATGATCCAGGTCGGTGGGCGGGAACTCGGAGAAGGTCGGGCAGTCGCGGGGGGTGCCGAACGCGCGCGGACCCTGGAACACCCGGGTGGCCTCCACCGGAACCAGGAACGTGGGGGTCATGATCGCGTTCAGGCTTACCCCGGTGGTCACTCCGCCAACCTCCCCCCGCATTTCATTGGCCACGTCCTGGGCCTCCGCCCGGGTGAGCGGGGTGGTGTTGTTGGGCGGGTTGCCAGCGCCGCCGGTCATCGAGTCATTGCTGCAGGCTGCGAGCGCCAGGGCGAGCCCGGCGAAGAGAGAACTGGCATGGGCCAGGTGGGATCTGCGTGACATGGGGGTCCCCTCGTGGGTGGATGCAGAGCAACATACTGCCGTGGACGGCTCCATGTGGCTGTGACCCTTCTCACCTACCCCGCCTCACCCCACATTCCCTTCATGCTCCCCCGCGCCCTCGGCCGGCTGCTGGCAGGGACGGCCGTCGTCCTCGGCGTCGTTACCCTGACCTTCCTCCTGCTCCACCTGGCTCCCGGCGACCCGGCCGTCCACCTGGCCGGCCCGGCGGCCACCCCGGACCAGCTCCAGGCCCTCCGGACCGAGTTGGGTCTGGATCGGCCGCTCTGGATCCAGTTCTTCGGCTGGCTTGGCAGAAGCCTCAGGGGTGACTGGGGGGTCAGTCTGTCCACCGGGCGCCCAGTGGTCCGAATGCTGGCTGAAGCCTGGCCGGCCACGGCCCTCCTCGTCCTGATCTCCCTCGCCGGGAGCTACCTGGCGGGGATCCTGATCGGGCTTTGGCAGGTCCGGACCAGCCGGGCGATGGACACCGCGCTCTCCACCGTGTCCGTCACCCTGTTCGCCATGCCGGGTTACTGGCTCGCGGTGCTCCTGGTGTGGCTGTTCGCCTATCGGCTTCGGCTCCTCCCGGCGTTCGGGGCCCAGGGTCTGGACGCGGACTTCCTGGGGCCGGGTGCCGGGCTGGTCGACCGGCTGCGCCACCTGGCCCTCCCCTGCCTCACCCTGACCCTGATCGGGCTAGGAGGCGCCGCCCGGTTCGTGAGGGGCGCCCTGCTGGACGTCAAAGGCGAGCCGTTCCTGCTTGCGGCGGAGGCCCGAGGGCTCAGTCCCGGCACCCTGGCGAGACGTCACCTGCTGGCCAATGCGCTGGGGCCGGTGGCCACCCTGCTGGGGCTGTCGCTCCCGGCGGTGTTCTCTGGCGCGGTTTTCGTCGAGGGCATCTTCGCCTGGCCCGGGGTGGGGCGGGTGCTCATCCAGGCGGTACAGGGGCGCGATTACCCGGTCGTGATGGCCGCCGTCACGGTGAGCGCGGTGCTGGTGGTCGCGGGCAACCTGCTGGCCGATGCACTCCGCGCCTGGGCCGACCCCCGGATCCGCGATGCCTGAGCGGAGCGGCAGCGGTCTCTGGACCGACCGGCGGGCGCGCGTCGGGCTGGTGCTGCTCGCCCTGATCATCGGGCTCGCCCTCACCGCCCCGTGGGTCACCTCCTTCGACCCCAACTCCCAGGGCGACGTCGTGGCCACCCGGTTCAAGCCCCCCCTCTCGGCGGACGGGTCGGGATCGTTCCACCTGCTCGGCACCGACCGGTTCGGCCGGGATGTGTGGACCCGGCTGCTATACGGCGCACGGGTGTCGCTCACTACCGGGATGGCGGCCACGGCGATCGCCGTCCTGCTCGGCGTGTTGGTGGGCGCGGTCGCCGGGGTGTGGCGCGGCCCACTGGGCCTCGCGCTGCTCGCGCTCACGGACTTTGCCCTGGCCCTCCCCAGGGTGGTCCTGCTGCTGCTCCTCGCCGCACTGTGGCCCCCCAGCGGAACGCTGGTGATCGTGGTGCTCGGCCTCACCGGCTGGATGGGTATTGCCCGGCTGGTCTACGGCGAAGCCCAGGCCCTCATGGCCCGCCCCTTCACCGGTGCCGCGGAGGCGCTGGGCGCCAGTCGACGGCGGGTGGCTATCCGCCACGTGGTGCCCAACGTGTGGACGCCGGTGACGGTGGCCGCGGCGCTCGGGGTCGGGAATGCCATCACCCTGGAGGCGGGGCTGTCCTTTCTCGGGCTCGGTGTTCAACCACCGGCCCCGTCGTGGGGCGGGATGATCGCCTCGGGCCGTGATACGCTCATCAACGCGCCGTGGGTCGCCCTGGCACCGGGCGTGGCGTTGGTGTTGGTCGTGGTGGCGTGTACCCTGGTGGGAGATGCGATTCGGGACCGGCTCTCGGGCGGTCAGGCGGTCAGGCGGTGAGGCGGACGGGCGGACGGGCGGACGGGCGGACGGGCGGACGGGCGGACGGGCGGACGGGCGGACCGAAAGTAGCGGAACCGACGAACGCCAAGCGTTGAGTTAAGTC
>JBGQJV010000176.1:0-9207 GCA_041499215.1 Gemmatimonadota bacterium
ACGCCGGCCGAGCCACCCGAGCGTGGTGCGGTTGCGCCCAACGACGGCGAGGGCCTCGGCGCAGAACTCCTGGCCGATGAGATCCCACGCCAGGTCGCCGCCATCCGGCAGCAGGTCTGCCAGGAGAGCACACTGCAGCCGGGCCATCTCCGTGAAGCCGGCTCCCCGGATGCGGGGATGTCTCGCGAGCCGCGCGTCGGATTCACGGAAACAGGACTCGAACCCTGGCAAGTCGAGCCGACCCCCGGCTCGACGATAGGCCCCATGAAATCGGACCGCCCATCGCACGCCGTCGGCGTCCAGCGTTCCACCGAAGTCGAACAACACCGCCTCGATGGGTCTCGCGTCCGCCGATGGTCTCACGCGTGGCAGCTCATGACCAGGCATCACCCCCGGTCATCTAGCACACTTCGGTCCAACTCCTTTTCGGGCCGTCAGGCGAGTCCGGGAGGGGATTTCGGGACAGAATGTGCCACGTGAAGCCCAGGGGGGAGCACCGAATGGTCCCGATGGGACAGATTGGCCCCAGGAAGGCGCCGCTGAGGTGGGCTCGGCGCCGGAGGCGGGAAGGGAGCTCAGTACTTTCGGATGACGCCGACCACCACCCCCTGGATCAGAACATCCCTCTCCTGAAAGCGCATCGGTTGCATGCTGGGATTGGCAGGCTGGAGCCGCACCCAGCCGCCCGGCTCGCGGTAGAACCGCTTGACGGTGGCTTCCGCGCCGTGGACCAGGGCAATGACCATCTCGCCATTTTCCGCCCCCTGCTTGCCGTGCACCACCACGACATCGCCGTCCATGATGTGATCGTCTATCATGGACTCGCCCTGCACCTTCAGCGCGTAGTTCGGCCCGCGGCGGGGGAGAAGGGCATCGGGGACCGAGATGGTCTCACCGTTCATGATCGATTCGATCGGCGTGCCTGCGGCGACCTTGCCCAGCACGGGGATCTCGGTGGCGCCCGCCTGGCCCTTGGGAGGCAGCACCTCGATGGCCCGGCTCTCATTGTGAGTGCGGTGGATGTACCCCTTGCGTTCCAGGTTGGTCAGGTGCTCGTGCACCGTGGCCAGCGACTGGAAGGAAAAGTGCTCGGCGATTTCCTCGAAGCTTGGCGCGTACCCGCGGTCACGGATATGCTCCTGCAGGTATTTGAGGATCTCGCTCTGGCGCTTGGTGAGCGGCATTGGGCCTCCCCGGTGTTTACCGAATGGACTCCGAAATAATGTACCCGAATACCGACCGAAGAGCAAGATGCCTACTACTCTAGAGCGCATCCTCGCCACCACCAAGGCGGCCTTGCCCGCGCTCCATACCCGAAGGAGCGAGATCGAGGCCAGCGCCCTCCGGGCTCCCGCGCCGCCCCGTCTGCTTTCCCGGTGGACCCCTTCCCGGGTGGCCCTGATCGCCGAGGTCAAGCGGCGCTCCCCGTCTGCCGGGACCATCAGTGCCGAGCTGGATCCGGTGAGCCACGGGATCGCATACGCCCGGGCGGGTGCGAGCGCGATCTCGGTGCTCACGGACGGTCCTTACTTCGGCGGATCGCTTGAGGACTTGAGGGAAGTGGCCCGGGCGGTCCCGGTTCCGGTGCTGCGCAAGGACTTCATCCTGGATGAGTTGCAGATCACCGAGGCGCGGGCCGCGGGGGCCGCGGCTGTTCTGTTGATCGTCCGCGCCCTGTCGCCCATCCGGCTGGCCGAGCTGCTTCGGGTGACCTGGAGCATGGGCCTCGACGCGCTGGTAGAGGCGCACGACGCCCGGGAGCTCGATGTGGCCCTCGAGGCCGGGGCGGAGCTCATCGGGATCAACAGCCGGAATCTGGATGACTTTCGTATCGATATCGTCGCCTCATGGGCTCTCCTCGCCTGCATCCCGCCAGAGCGGGTCGCGATCGCCGAGAGCGGGATGGCCACCGAGGCGGACGTGCAGCGAGCGGCCGAAGCGGGAGCTGACGGGGTTCTGATCGGGACCGCGCTCTCGGGGGCCGCCGATCCGGCGGGTCTGGTGGCCGCATTGAGCTCGGTGGAGAGACAGGGAAGGTGAGGGGTCCTTCACCGCTCACTTCTCACCTCTCACTTCTCACTTCTCACTTCTCACTTCACTGTAGCCCATGCCCACCCCCGCCAAGATCTGCGGCCTGACCCGACCGGAGGATGCCGAAGCCGCCGCGCGGCTCGGCGCGAGCTATCTGGGGGTGATCTTCGCCGTCGGACCGCGGCAGGTGGAAATCCCGCGGGCCAGGGAGATCCGGACCGCGGCGGGCCAAGTTCCTGTCTTTGGGGTCTTTAGCTCGCGGAGCCGGGAGGAGATATTAGAGGTAAGGGACCGGGTGGGGCTGGCCGGTGCCCAGCTTCATGGGGGAGCGACGCCGGAGCTGGTCAATGGGCTCACCAGCGAGGGTATGAGGGTGCTGGTCGTTACCCGGCTAACCGGACTCGAAGACCTGCCGCGCCTCGATTTCGCCCGCTCCCTCGGCGCGCCCGTCCTGGTCGAACCCCACGTGCCGGGCCGCCTCGGAGGCACGGGCGTACCCCTCTCGCTCGAGCTTGCCAGGGCCGCGCGAGAGCGTCTTGCCGGGCACCAGATGTTCCTCGCCGGCGGGCTGACTCCAGATTCGGTGGCCGACGCGGTCCGGGCGGCGCGCCCCGATGTGGTGGACGTATGCTCGGGAGTCGAGCAGATTCCGGGCGTCAAGGATCACGACAGGCTGGCACGTTTCCTGGAGGTCCTGCAGTGGGCGTGACACTGCCGCGTGAGCGGTCGGTGGGCGGGCGGTTTGGCAGCTATGGCGGCCGCTACGTGCCCGAGACCCTGATGGCGGCGCTGGACCAGCTCGCGGCGTTGTATGATGCCGCCCGCACCGACCAGGCATTCTGGGCCGAATTCGAGCTCCTGCTCAAGGACTTCGTGGGCCGGCCCTCGCTGCTGGTGGACGCGCCCCGCTTCTCCGAGGTGGCGGGAGCGCGGGTGTTGCTCAAGCGCGAGGACCTCAACCACACCGGTGCCCACAAGATCAACAACACCATCGGCCAGGCGCTGCTGGCTCGGCGGATGGGCAAGCACCGCATCATCGCCGAAACCGGCGCCGGCCAGCATGGCGTGGCCACGGCGACGATCTGCGCCCGGTTCGGCCTCGAGTGCGTGGTGTACATGGGAGCCGAGGATGTCGAGCGGCAGGCGCTCAACGTCTACCGCATGCAGCTGCTCGGTGCCACCGTGGTGCCGGTGCACTCGGGAACCCGCACCCTGAAGGACGCCACCAACGAGGCGCTGCGTGACTGGGTGTCCAGTGTCACCGGCACCCATTACATCATCGGCTCGGTGGTGGGGCCGGACCCGTTCCCCCGGATGGTGCGCGACTTCCAGTCCGTGATCGGCCGGGAGTCGCGCCGTCAGATGCTGGATCGGGTCGGACGGCTGCCGCGGACGGTGGTGGCCTGCGTGGGCGGCGGCTCCAACGCCATCGGGATTTTCAGCGGCTTCATCGATGATCCGGACGTGGAGCTGGTGGGTGTCGAGGCGGCGGGAGAAGGCATCGCCACGGGGCGTCACAGCGCCACCCTCTCCGCCGGAAGCCCAGGCGTGCTGCACGGCTGCCTGAGCTACCTGCTGCAGGACCAGGACGGCCAGGTCCTGCCGGCGCACTCGGTCTCGGCCGGGCTCGATTATCCGGGCGTGGGCCCGGAGCACAGCTGGCTGCGGGATACCGGCCGGGTGCGCTATGAAGCCGTGACCGATGGCGAAGCGCTTGCCGGGTTCCAGTCGCTCTGCCGGCTGGAGGGGATCATCCCGGCGCTCGAGACCGCGCATGCCATTGCCTGGATTGAACGGAACCGGGGCCGCTGGACGGCGGCCGATCCCGTGCTGCTCTGCCTGAGCGGCCGGGGCGACAAGGACGTCGCGCACGTAGCCAAACTGCTCGGGACTGCCGAGTGACCCAGAGCATGCCGGCGGCCGTGGGGCTGCCGCCTTCGCAGGTCGAGGAATTGCTCCGGACCCTGGTGAAGGGGCTCCGGGCGTTTCAGATGTACCTGCCCAACAACCCGATCTACCAGCGTGCCGTCCTGGCGGTACGCAGCGCCTTCCAGCCGGTGTGGAGCGGCGGGCTCGACCGGCTGGTGCTGCAGATCGTCGAGACCGACATCATCTGGGAAGAGCAGGTGGTCTACCACCAGCCTAACAAGTCCGAGAGCCTGGCGTGGAGCCTGTTCAAGGACGGGATGCGGGTCCTCACCTTGTTTCCCGGGGTCGAGGAAGAGGAGGTCATCAAATTCCTGGAGATCGTGCAGCGGGCCCGCACTCTCGCCGCCGACGCCGGTGATGACCTGCTCACCCTGCTGTGGGAGCAGGACTTCACCCTGGTCCAGTATCACTTCACTGAGTTCATCCCCGACACTGGCGTTCCCGGGCTCTCGGGTGAGGGGGCCTACAGCCAGGAGCCCCCGGGCGATCCCAATGCCGCGGCGGCGGAGAATCGCGGGAAGGTGGAAGAAGAAGCCCCGCCCAGGAAAAGCGGGGTGGTGGACCTCGAGGAGTTCGACTCCACCCTCTACTGGCTGGACGAGAACGAGATCCGCGCCATTGCGGAAGCGGTGGAACGTGAATACCAGCAGGATCTGCGTGCCAACGTTCTCAGCATCGTGTTCGACATCCTGGAGCAGCGGAACGAGGGCTGGGCCCGGTCCGAGGTGCTGGGCACGCTGGAGAGCTATCTGCCGCATGTGCTCAACGCCGGCGACTTCAAGACCGTCGCCCTCATCCTGCGGGAGACGCGGCTCCTGGTCCGGAAGCCGGACCTGCTCTCCCCCGCGGAGCGTGACCGGCTCGACTCCCTCACCGGCCGGCTGTCCGAGCCCGGGGTACTGCAGCAGATCCTGCAGTCGGTGACCGAGGCGCAGACTCCGCCCAGCGCCGAGGATCTGGGGGAGCTGTTCCGCGAGCTGCGCCCGGCGGCGCTGGAAACCGCCCTGGTCTGGCTGCCGCGGGTGCCGGCGAACTCGCCGATTCACGAGCTGCTCTCGTCTTCGACTGCCCGGCTGGCGGAGACCAGCCCGCAGGAGGTGTTGCGGCTGCTCCGGATCCCCGACTCGGAGGCGCTGCCCGCGGTGATCAGTCTGTGCGGCCGGCTCAAGGTCCAGCCGGCGGTACCGGGCCTGGCGGATACCCTGGGGCACAGCGAGGCGTCGGTGCGCACCGCCGCCATCCAGTCGCTCGACGCCATTGGGACAGCCGCCGCCCTGCAGGCCCTGGAACGGGGGGTGGACGACAGCGACCGCGAGGTCCGCATCGCCGCGGTCCAGGCGCTCGGCAAGCGGGGCTACAAGGGTGTGCTCAAGCGGATCGAGCCGGTGGTGCAGGGGAAGGCCACCCGCGAGATCGATCTCACCGAGCGGATGCGCTTCTTCGAAGCCTACGCCATGATCTCCGGCCCGGCGGCCCTGGAGACCCTCGCCGCCCTGCTGGCCCCCGGGAGTCTGTTCCGCCGCAAGGAATCGGCGGAGGTCCGGGCCTGCGCCGCGCTCGCCATCGGACGGCTCCGGAGCGCCGAGGCCCGCGAGGAGCTGCAGAGGCACAAGGACGACAAGGATCTGGTGGTGCGCAACGCCGTGAGCCGGGCGATCCGGGAGTCCGGCGGATGACCCGCGAATCCGAGAGTCACGCGGGGCCCGCCGGCGAAGAGCGGGTGGCCGGCGATGCCTTCATGCGCACCGCCGGCCGAACCTTCCTGCTGGCGATGTACGCCGCGCTCCGGAGCCTCAAGCTCTACCCCATCGAGAACGCCACCGCCCAGAAGTCGCTGGACGAGCTGCAGGCCGCCGCGATGATCCTGCTCGGTCCGCAGGGCGAGATCGAACTGCGGTTGTCGGGCGACTTCATCTTCGTCAACGGAACCCGGCTCCGGCTGGAGCTCGACAACTACGCCTCCTTCTCCAACACCCTCGCGGTGCTGACCTCGGCCGGCGTGGGGGAGCTCAAGGTGGCGACCGGGGTGGAGCGCAAGGAGTGGCAGATCCTGCTGGGTGTGCTGCTCGGCATCTCGGCCAAGGCGGGCGAGGGCGACCCGCACGAGCGGCTGCTCGACCTGCGCGAGAAACTGGACCTGGCCGGCGTCAACCACCTCGACGTGGAGCCGCCGCTCGAGTCGGAAGACAAGGTGGCGGAGGCCGAACGCGCGCGGGAGCAGGCCAAGCGCACCTACTCGCACGGCGTGGCGGTGACCAAGGACCTGATCAACAGTGTCCGGCTGGGCCGGACGACTTCGGTCGCCAAGGTGAAGCGCGCGGTCCAGGCCATCGTCGACCAGGTGCTCAACAACGAGACCTCGCTCATCGGGCTGACCACCATCCGGGACTACGACGAGTACACCTTCACCCACTCGGTGAATGTGTGCATCCTCGGGGTGGCCATCGGCAAGAAGCTGGGCCTCACCCGGCTCCAGCTGTACGACCTCGGACTGGCCGCCCTGCTGCACGACGTAGGCAAGGCCCGCATCCCGGTGGACGTGCTCAACAAGACGGCCGGCCTCACCGAGGACGAGTGGCGCATGATGCAGACCCACCCCTGGCAGGGGGTGCTGACCCTGTTCACCATGCGCGGCTATGGCGAGATTCCCTATCGCCAGATCGTGGTCTCCCAGGAGCATCACATGAAGGTCGACCTCTCCGGGTACCCCAAGGCCATCCGGCCCCGGCAGATGGGGATCTTCTCCCGGATCGTGGCAGTGGCCGACGGCTACGATGCCGCCACCACCCGGCGAAGCTATCAGACCGTGCCGATCCAGCCGGATCAGGTGCTCAGGGAGATGTGGGAGAACCCCCGCCGGGGCTATGATCCGACCCTGGTGAAAGCGCTCATCAACCTGATCGGCATCTATCCCGTGGGGACCTGCGTCATCCTGGATACATTCGAGGTCGCGGTGGTTGCCGCCGCCAACCCCGACCAGAACTTTCTGAACCGACCGATGGTGCGCATCTGCCTCGATATCAACGGTGCGCTGGTGGCGCCGCCGGGGCGGGAGGAGAACCTGGCGGCCCAGGACGAGAACGGTGGCTTCCACCGCTCCATCGTGAAGGTGACCAACCCCGACCGGTACGGGATCATTGTCGGCGACTACTTCGTCTGATTCACAGCTGACACGGGTGTGGGCCGGTCTCCGCGACCGGGGCCGGACCGCGCTCATTCCCTACCTGACCGCGGGCCACCCCGACCGGGCGGCCAGTCTCGACGCGCTGCGGCGCGCCGCCGAACACGCGGACCTCATCGAGGTGGGGGTGGCCTTCAGCGACCCGCTGGCCGATGGCCCCACCATCCAGCGGTCCACCTTCGAGGCGCTCCGACAGGGGATGACCCTCCCCCGGACCCTCGAGCTCATCGAGGAAGCCCGGCTGGAGCGGCCGGTGGTGGTGTTCAGCTATCTGAATCCGGTGATGCGCTACGGGCTGGATCGCTTCCTCCGCGATGCCGCCCAGGTCGGCGCCGTCGGCCTGTTGCTCACCGATCTTCCCGCCGGGAGCGACCCTGCCGTGGAGCGGGCGGTCCGCGAGAGTCCCCTGGACCTGATCCGGCTGGTGGCCCCGACCACCACCGGCGCCCGGCTGGCCGACGTGGCCCGTGATGCGCAGGGATTCCTCTATCTGGTCGCCCGACTGGGCGTCACCGGAGCGAGCGCGGCGCTCGCCACCGGGCTCACCGAGTACGTCGCCCGGGTGCGCGCCGCGAGCCCCCTCCCGCTGGCGGTCGGGTTCGGCATCAGCACTCCGGAACAGGCCCGAACCGTCGCCGGTCTGGCCGACGGCGTGGTGGTAGGCAGCGCACTGGTGGAACGGCTGGGCCGAGACGGGCCGGCGGCGGCCGGCCGCTTCCTGGCAGAGCTGCGCCGTGCGCTCGACGAGGCGTCGGGGGAGGTGCCGGCGTGACGGTCGTCTCCCGCGGACTGCTGAGCGGCTACGCCCGGACGGTGGCGTGGGGTGGGATCGTGCTCGGCGGCACCGCCCTGGCGCTCGACCGCCGCTGGCTGGAGCACCCATGGCTGACGCTGACGATGGTGGCCATCGTGGCCATCCTGCGGAAGGGTCAGATCCCGCTCTCCAAGTTCTCCTACCTCTCCCAGATCGGAATCGTACCGCTGGTCGGCGCCATCACCGTCGGGCCGGGCGTGGTGATCTTCGCCCTGTGGTTCGGGGTCTTCATCACCGACGCCTTCTGGATGAGGAAGTTGCTCAAGGCGGCATGGGTGAACGCCAGCCGTGAGGTCATCGGCTTCATGGCGGCCTACGGCGCCTACGCCCTGGTCTTCCTCAAGACCGAGCCCAGCGGGCTCACCCTCGAGTTCCTGGGGCCGGGCCTCACCCTCGCCGGTCTGTATTTCTTCTTTACCCGCTCACTGTTCTACTTCACGCTGCTGGCCCGTGGGAAGCTGGAGAGCCACGAGCGGCTGATGATTCTCCGCTACGAGGTGCTGTCCTACCTCCTCACCCTCATCGGGGCGATCATCGCCGCCAACGCCATCCAGTCGCTGCCGCCCGAGGCGTGGCTTTCGGTGCTGGCGGTGGTCGGCGTGCTGGGGGTGCTGACCAAGCGGATCCTGGAGGAGGCGATCGGCGCGGAGGAGCTCAACAAAATCCACGCGCGCGAGCGAATCATCACCAGCAACGTCTCGCTGCAGGACGCCTTCGTGCAGCTGGAGCAGATGGCCAACCGGGTGCTGGACTGGAGCGACTTCCGGATCTACCGGATCCGGGGGGACTCCAACACAATGGTGTATCGCGGCGCGCTCGGCTGGCCCAACCGGGGCGATCCGCCGTTCGACAGCCAGACATTGCGGACTCAGGCGGCCCAGGGCGGGGAGGCCGTCGTGGTCTCCGATGCCCGCAACGACGACCGGATTCTGGCTCCCACCCCGGACGCGGTCAGCATGCTGGTGCTGCCGCTCCGGTTCGGCACCGACATCATTGGCACCCTCGAGCTGGACCACCACAAACCGCACACCTACGGCAAGAAGGAGGTCACAGCTGCCTCTACCTTCGCCGGCCAGCTGGCCACCGCGATCCATATCGCCGACCTGCGCCGACCCCTGGTGGAAACCGTGGAGCAGGTCACCGCGCAGGTGAAGCTGCTGGCGCAGACCTCGGAGCAGCTGCGCGCCGCCGCGGGTTCGGTGGCCCAGACGGCCAACGCCATCCGGGCCGGGGCGGCCGAGCAGGAGCAGCT
>JBGQJV010000177.1:0-9205 GCA_041499215.1 Gemmatimonadota bacterium
CTGGCCAAGGCTCAGGCCGACGCCCGGGCCCTCGCATCCGCCGTCAGCATCTACTCCGCCCACGTGGGAGCACTCCCCACGGCACTGACCGCCCTGACCACGACGGTGACCAACTCGCTGGGTCAGCCCGGCGGTCCCTTCCTGGCCTCGATCCCCGCGGGTCCGGCCGGCTGGGGCACGTACGTCTATACCCCGGTCGCCACTGCCGGTACCTTCACCATCACCAATACCGGCGACAGCACCAGCGTCAGTGTTCCCTAGGGTATAGGCCGGAACCAGTCTGACCTGCACGGGGGAGGCGGGAAGGGATCTTGTCCCGCCTCCCCCGGCGTGTTTCACGCGCCCGCGATCACTCATGCGGCAATCGCCTGCTGGACCGGATATGATCGGGTTCGGCGTGCACAATCTCCTGGGCAGGAGCCTCAACCAAGCCGGGCACCGCCGCGGTCGATGATCCCGATACCGATCGCCGTGGTCTACGCCCTGATCTTCGGCCTCTGCGTCGGCAGCTTCCTCAACGTTGTCATCGCGCGACTTCCAGCCGGCCGGAGCGTCGTCAGCCCCGGCTCCGCGTGTCCCGGGTGTGCTAGTGCTATCGCGTGGTACGACAACCTTCCGGTCCTCTCCTACGTGGTGCTCGGCGCGCGCTGCCGCACATGTCGGACCCCGATATCCTGGCGCTATCCCGCGGTCGAGTTGATCTGCGGCGTGCTCTTCGCTCTGGCTTACTTCCACTTCGGGCCGACTCCTCGGTTGGCGGCGGCCTTGGTCCTCCTGGCGGGCCTGATCGCGATCACCGGCATCGACTTGGACCACCAGATCATTCCCGATGTGCTCAGCATTCCGGGCATTGCCGTCGGCGTTCTGTGGAGCCTTGCCCCCGATGGGATCGGGTGGCGCGACTCGGCTCTGGGCGTGCTGGTGGGCGGGGGGGTCTTCATCGTGATCATCCTCGCGAGCTCGCTCGTCCTCGGACAACCCGGGATGGGTGTGGGAGACGTGAAGCTGGGCGCGATGCTTGGGGCATTCCTCGGCTGGAAGCTGGCCCTCCTGAGCATCCTGCTTTCGGTGCTGGTTGGAGGTCCCCTGGCGGCGACGCTCCTGGCCACCGGTCGCAAGGCGAGGAAGGATCCGCTGCCATTTGGTCCATTTCTGGCTCTGGGCGGAATGGTGAGCCTCTTCTGGGGTGAATCGCTTCTCGCGTGGTATTTCGGGCAGTTCCTCTGAGCTATCACCTCGTCGAGGAGCTGACGTCAATCCCTGTCGCCGGGGCTACGAGTCTCGAGGTGATCGGCTGTGGCGACGGGCCTCGTCGGTTGGGTTGACACATGTCGTCACCCCCCACCGGCAGTCTTTCGGGCTTTGCAGGTCGTTTACTAGCGGAAGCCCATCCAATGTCGGCCATCGAACTACAAATACATAATTATATTGACTGTATGCCGTCTGGCCTATTGAAGACAAGTACCTCCCAGATGTTGAATTCTCCCTTCGCCAAGCGGCACCGGGCCGAAAACATGGTCCTCTTCTTGCTAGTCCTACGGTTGCCATGCGTGCCCATTGTCAGGTACCGCGTCCATCTCGTCGCCACAGCCGGCAATCCGGATATTCGTTCGTAGAGCTAGTGATCACTGTCGGAATGATCTTGGTGATCACGACCTGGGCCATGCCTTCGTTCCTCAACTACTACCGGAGCGCCCGGGTTCGGGCGGGAGCTCAGGCGATCAGCGCGTATTTGAACGAGGCCCGCCAGCTGGCCATCAAGACCAATGCGGCGGTGTGCGTCTTCCGCAGCTCAGCGAGTGCGATCCAGTATCGAACGGCCACGGGCACGACGTGCAACGCCACCCCGATCGCCGTCACCGGCCTCGCGAACGCCACCAGTAGCATTCGACTCCCCGATAACGTGACCTTGAGCACGGGGAGCGCGATCTTCGGCAATCTCGGCAACGCCAATACCGCTGTGACCTACACGGTGACCGATGCAGTGAGTGGCCGCACCCTGCACGTCACCGTGGCGGCCTCCGGGCGGATCACGATCGATCCGTAGACGGTGCGCGTGCGCTCCCTTCCCGAGGAGCGGGGCCTGACACTCGCCGAGGTCCTTCCGGCACTCGCTCTGCTCTCCATCGGTCTCGTAGCCATGATCTCCCTTCTCATACCGGCCAGTTCGGGCATTCACGAGGGCGAGCACCGCTCGCTTGCGACCTTCCTCGCCTCCGAACGCCTCGAGCAGATTCGGCATGCAGTTGGGCGCTCCGAGCCGGACACCGATCCGCTCCGGGAAGCCACCTCCTCTTTCCCCGATGAGCCGGCCCTTCCAGCACCCCATGGCGCGTTCAGCCGTTTCATCCGGATCGTGGACTGCGGGACCTCTGATGGATGCTCGGGAGTCCGAAGCCCTGGGGTCCGCCAGCTCTCGGTGACGGTGGGATACCCCGGTGCCCTGACCGGCGTGGCCGCCTCCCATCGCGGCAGGGTCGTCCTGACCACGTACATCGGCCCCCGGTGAGAGCTTCCGCTTCTCGCTCTCTCCGGATGCGTGACCAGCACGGCGCGGTGCTTCCGCTGGCCATGTTGAGCCTGCTCGTTCTCTCGGCGGTGCTTCTCGGGCTGTCGCTACTCAGCGGACAGGAGCCGCTGGTCGCGAGGAACCACACGCTGATGGCCCAGGCACAGGCCGTGGCCGAGGCGGGTCTCGATCGGGCATTGTGGGCGCTCAGCACCCCCGACGGAGCCGACGGCGTGCCGTGGTTTGCTCCCGTGCCGGCGCCTTACGATGGCAGCCGCCTGATCGGGGTGGCTATGGACGGCGTGCCCCTCGGCGGGTTTCGCGTCACGATCACCGGGACAGGAGATCGCCAGCGGCAGGTCGTGGTAGCCGGGTGGGTTCCGGGCGACCCGGGTCCACTGGGGCAAGCCCGACAGGACATCACTGCGACCGCCATCCGCCTGCGATTCCCATCCCCGCCGGCCGGCATCACCGTCCGGGGTGACCTACAGGTTGCACCCGGCGTGGTCGTCGACTCGAGCGGGGATGGATCCTGTGGTAACCAGGCCGGGACGTGGTCCGGCGGGACAACCACGCTTGGCGCTGGAAGCCAGGTCCAGGGGCCTGACGGAGAAGCGGAGGTCCAGCAGCGACAGCCCGTCGCGGTATTCGACGAGCTCATCTTTGGGACGTCGGAACTCCTGGCGTTGAAGGCTTTGGCCCGGGCTCGCGGAACGTACTATCAGGGGCCGGTCACGTTCGACGCCAGGCGGCCAATCCCCAACGGATTGATCTTCGTCGACACGGTCAGCGGGCGGCCCGTCACCGCGGCGACTCCGGACGCGGATCTCGCCACGGTTAGCCTCGGGGAGGGTGCGTCCGCTAGCCCAGGTGGAGTCGTACGGGCCTGGATCGTCGTGAATGGAAGCCTAGCGATCGGGGGCGACGTGGTCCTCGAGGGTCTCGCGTACGCAGGGGACCGGTTCAGCCAGACCGGGATCGCCCGGATCCGAGGCTCCGTGATGGCCGGGCACGTGCGCAGCACCGCACCAAGCCTTATCGAGGCTCAGTCGACGGCCGGACCCGCCCTGGCCGCGAGCTGCGAGGCCGCACGAACGGGTGGCGGCGTCATCCAGCAGCGGTGGATCGTCAAGCCCGGCTCCTACCGAGAAGCCGCCGGCTAAGGGTCTTGCGCTCGATGCGTGGCGAGGTTTGAAATCTGTTCAGATACCCCATAGGTCGGGGTCGGGGGAGCGCGAAAACGCATGATCTCGTGCAAGAAGTGTTGACAGTTTAAATAGGGCACCGTTATAAACTGTCACCACGATAGGCACTTTCCTTCCACAACGCACCGGGCTGACAGCTGATTCGCTTCTCGGAAGCGGAGTCAGAGTCAGGAGAAGGCCGGGAGCCGAATATGGCGCTGTTTGGACTCGGTAAGAAGCCCGCGACGTTCGGGCTCGACATTGGTACCAGCGCGGTCAAGATCGTCGAGCTCGTCCAGAGCAAGGGTGGCCTCGCGCTGAAATCTTTCGCGACCGTTCCGCTTCCGCGGGACGTCATCGCCGAGGGAACGATCCGCGAGCCCCAGGTCGTCACCGACGCGATCAAGGAATGCGTCGAGAAGGCCGGGATCAGCGGCACGAGTGCGGTCATCTCCGTCTCCGGACGGGAGGCGATCGTCAAGCGGGTGCCGCTCCCCAAGGTCACCGCGAAGGAGCTCGGCGACGCCATCCAGCTCGAGGCGGAGCACCACATCCCCTTCGCCATCGACGACGTCTTCCTCGACTATCAGGTGGTCAGCCAGTCGGCGAATGCCATGTCGGTAGTCCTGGTCGCGACCAAGAAGGTCAAGGTTCTCGAATACGTGGCCGCGGTGGAAGCGGCCGGCCTCGACGCGGTCGTCGTAGATCTGGATGCGTTCGCAGTCCAGAACCAGTTCGAGCTGAGCAGCCCGGGTGATGGGACCGACGCGGTGGCCCTCATCGATATCGGGGCGAGTGTCATGAAGACCAACGTCATTCACGCCGGTGCCTGCATCTTCGCCCGCGACGTTCCGTTCGGGGGGAACAACTATACCGATGCCATCGCTCAGCGGTTGAACGTCTCCATCGAGATGGCGGAGGCGGCCAAGCAAGGTCGGGAGGTCGGTATCAACTGGGACGACCTGGTACCCGCCTTGGAGGCGGTGTCTCGGGAGCTCTCCCTCGAGGTGCAGCGAACCTTCGACTACTTCGCCTCGACGGCTGAATCCGAACGGATCGGCAAGATCGTCCTTTCCGGCGGCTGCGCGAAGCTGACCGGCCTGGACGACTTCCTCGGATCGTCCTGGGGCGTGCCGGTGGAGCTGGCCCGCCCCTTCCAGGGGATCGAGCACGACGCCGCCCAGTTCGCCGACGAGGATCCGGAGCAGATCGGCCCCGTCCTAGCGGTGGCGGTCGGGCTCGCCCTCCGTCGTCCGGGAGACAAGCCGGCATGATCAAGATCAACCTCGCCCCCCCCTCGACCAAGCGGCCCCGCCGGGCAGTGGCCAGCGGGCCCGAGCTCAATCTGGGCCTCCTGTTCGGCGGCATCCTGGCGGCCCTCGTCCTGATCATCGGCGGCTGGTGGCTCGCGATGTCGCTGGAGGATCGCCGGCTCACTGCGGAGATCGAGAACAACCGGCGCGAGCTGGAGAGACTGAAGCCCATTATCGCGGCCGGCCAGCGGTACCGACGGGAGCGGGACGAGCTCGAGAAGCGGTTGAACGCCATCGAGACCGTGGCCCGGAACCAGGCCCGCCCGGTCTACTTGCTGGATGCAATGGCGGATACCCTGCCGCCGGACCTTTGGCTGACCCGTCTCGAGGAACGCGGGCCAAGCCTGCGGATCGCGGGGACCACCTACTCGTCGGTCGCCCTCTCGGACTTCATGGCCAATCTCAAGGCGTCGGGACGGTTCAAGGACGTCGACCTGATCGATGCCAAGCAGGACCTCAGCAAGTCCCCCCGGACGATCACCTTCGAGGTGACGTGCCGGTTCGAGATCTAGGCCATGGCGCTCCTCGATCCCATCACGAACGCTCCGAAGAACCAGAAGATCGCGCTCGGGGTCATGGCGTGTGTCGTCGTCGCGGCGCTCGGGTACTTCCTTCTTCTCTCGCCGAAGCAGGCTGAACGGGACGCCCTGAGACAGCAGAGCGAGCAGGTCCGGGGCGAGTTGGCTCAGGCTCAGGCGCTCGAGGCCAGTCTGCGGGGATTCCGTGCTCAGGCGGAAGCTCTGCGCAAGCGGCTCGAGGCGGCCCAGGAACGGCTGCCCACGGAGAAGGAGATGCCCGCCCTGTATCGGCAGATCTCGGATCTCGCCTTCCAGTCCGGTCTCGCCATGGCCGTCTTCACGCCCAGGGCGCCGGAAGAGAAGGAGATCTTCTTCGACGTGCCGATCACCGTGAATGCCGAAGGTAGCTACCACCAGTTCGGCAACTTCCTGGCCCGCATGGGTCGGATGCCTCGGATCGTGAACCTGACCGACTGGAGGCTGCTCGGCATCGACCGGCCGACCGGTACGATCCGGGCTGAGGTCACCTTGATGACCTATATCTTCCGACCGGAAGGCGCACCGCCACCCAAAACCGCCGGAACGCCCGGTCAGCCGGCGGGGGCCAGTCGATGAGCACGCCGGTGCGGGCACCAGGGCTGGTCATCGTGATCGGTACCACCGCCGCACTGCTTGCCGGCTGCGGGGGCGGCGCACCGCCAGCGCCGCCCCCGGCCGCCGTCGCTCCGGTGGCTCCAGCACCCGTGGTGCGGCCGAAAGAGCCGGACACCGGCAAGGCGCTGCCGCCGATCGCCTACGAGCCCAAGGGGCGTCGCGACCCGTTCACACCAATCTTCCTCGGCAAGGACAACGCGGCGCTTTCGGTCAGCGCGGTCAAGCTGACCGGCGTCGTCGGAGGCCGCGGCGGGCTGTTGGCCCTGGTCGAGGCACCCGACGGGATCGGGTACATCCTCAAGCCGGGGGATGCCCTGGGCGACGGACGCGTCACCGGAATCACACCGAATTCGGTCACATTCGCCGTCTCGGCCCGGGGCTCACAGAGCGCCTCCAGCCTGACGCTGCGCCTACCGGAGAACCAGTAAAGGTATGAGGGGGGGGACCGACCTGATGAGAAGCGCGCGGATAGCCGGTCTTGTGATGACGCTGTCGCTGGCCGTGACTGGAATCGGCTCGAGCCAGACCGCCGATACCCCGGTCCAGCTCAAGGACGTGAGCATCGACCGGGCCTCGGATGGAGCTTCCGTCACGGTCAAGACCAGCGGCCCGGCCCAGTACGAGGCCAAGCTCATCGACACTCCCACCCGACTCGTCATCGACGTCAGCGGCGCGACTTACAACTCGGCGAAGTCTCGCTGGACCTCCGGAGTGGAGCCGGTCAAGGAAGTCCGGGGCAGCCAGTGGAGAAAGGGCATCGCCCGGATTGTCGTGGAGATGACCCGGAACGACGTCGCCTACCACATCGACGAGACCGCCGATGGGCTCGTCGTCGCCGTCGAGGGCAAAGCCGAGGCGGCAAAGCTCAACAACGCCACGCCCGACCCGGCCAAGACGGCCGCCAAGCCGGCGCCCGCCGCGGTCGCCAAGGTGGCCGAGAAGATGCCGGCGGGAGGGCCGATCAGCGCCGCCACCGTGACGGATACCCCCAAGGTCATGAAGCCGACCGTGATCGCCGCCGCCAAGCCGGTCGACAAGGTGGCCGCTGCTCCGGCACCCGCGAGCAAGGAGCCCGCTCCGGTCGCAACGGCGTTTCCGGCCCCCGTGCCGGTGGCCGTGACACCCGCTCCTCCCGCGCCCGCGCGGATGGTCGCCCAGGCCACCTCGACGCCGACTCCGGCCCCGGCCGCTTCGGCCCCGACGTCCGGCGAGAAGCTGATTTCGCTTGATTTCAAGGATGCGGACGTGGTCAACCTTCTCCGGATCCTGGCCGCCGAGAGCGGCCGGAACATCGTCTCCGGTGACGACGTCAAGGGGCGCGTGTCCATCTCGCTCAAGAACGTGACGTGGGAACAGGCGCTCGACACCATCCTCGAAGTGCGCGGGCTCGCGAAAGTCGAGAAGGACGGGGTGATCCGGATCGTCTCGCTCGATCAGTTGACGAAGGAGAAGGAGGCCCAGGCCCGAGTCGAGGCCGCGAGGCGCAATGCCGAGATCGAGACCCGAACCAAGCTCGCGGAAGCTCAGCTCAAGGAGACCGAGCTGGCGAGCAAGAAGCTGGCCGCGGACGCGGCGGCCGCTGAGCAGGCGGCACGCGGTCCGCTGCGCGAAGAGGTCATCCGGCTCTCGTATGCCGACCCCGTGGACGTCGCCACGACCCTCCAGGGCATCCTCGGCATCCCGCCGGAGGGCACCCAGGCGGTGCCGACGACTATCATCCCGAGCATCCCCGCCGAGCCGAGCGTGGTCCCGTCATTAGGTGGCCCCCCGAACCCGGCTCTCGGTCGCCTCCCCCAGCCCAACTCTCCGTACCCTCCCCCGTACGGGCCAGGCGGTCAGCAGCCGGTCATCTCGGTCAGCCAGGACGTACTGGCCAAGGGCATCACGGTCCGGGCCAACAAGGCGACGAACAGCATCTTCATCCGGCACTACGAGGCTGATCTCGAGCGGATCAAGAAGCTCATTCGCGAACAGCTGGACGTCCCGCTCCCGCAGATCAAGATCGAGGCGCGGATGGAGATCCTCGACCGCAACTCGCTGGAAGCCATCGGGGTCCAATGGGGTGGTGCGGCCGCGAAGAACGTCGGAACCAACACCCTGATCGGTCAAGGCTTCCAGTCGAGCGATGTGACCCGGACCGGCATCGGCACCAACAATTTCATCCCCGCGAACTCGAACCTCTCGCTGGCCTCGTTGCTCCCGGTGGCGGCCGGCACCGGGCTCGCGACCGGCGGTAACCTCGTGAATCTCCCGTTCAGTGCGCTGCCCAACGCCCTCAGCAACACCCCGGCGGGTGGCATCGCGTTTGGCCTCGTCGGCACCCGGTTCAATATCAACCTGGCGCTACAGGCCCTTGCCCAGCTCGGCAAGACCCGAACCCTGGCTCACCCCGAGATCGTCACGGTCGAAAACAACAAAGCCCTTTTCACCCTCGGCGAGGAAATCCCGTACGCCACCGTCAGCTCGGCCGGCACCCAGGTCCAGTTCAAGGAGGCGGTGCTGAGGCTTGAAGTGACTCCGACGGTAATCCGTGAGAATATCGACGGCCGGGAGATCCGAAAAGTCAAGATGACGGTGGTCGTGGAGAACAACTCGCGGGGGGACCTCATCGCGTTCGGCGCGGGCGGCGCGGGTACGTCCGTTCCGATCATCAACAAGCGCAAGGCGGAGACGCAGGTCCTCGTCAGGGAGGGCGATCGCCTGGTCATCGGCGGGGTGACGCAGAACGTCCAGCAGAAGACCGTCCGAAAGGTGCCGTTGATGGGCGACATCCCGGTCCTGGGCTGGCTCTTCAAGCAGCGCGAGGACTTCGAAACTGGGCGCGAGCTGGTCGTCTTTCTGACGCCCTCCATCCTGCGGACGGACGGCGTGTCACCCACCGCCGCCGGAAGGTAGGTGGCCGGGCGGTTTCGCTTCCTCACCGCCGGCGAATCCCATGGTGAGGCGCTGACCGCCGTCATCGATGGGGTCCCGGCGGGGCTGGCCCTGACCGAGTCCGACATCAACGGTGACCTCGCCCGCCGCCAG
>JBGQJV010000178.1:0-9155 GCA_041499215.1 Gemmatimonadota bacterium
AGAAGTGAGAAGTGAGAGGTGAGAAGTAAGAAGTGAGGAGTAAGGAGTGCGCGGTGCGGCGTCAGGAGGGGGAGCGGTGGACGGTGAACGGGGAACGGGGGCGGTCCGGGCCTGTTCTGGCCGGGCGGGCCGCGGTATAGCTTACAGCAACCTCATGCTCGCTGCCACCATGCGCTCCGGATCCCTCGTACTGGTCACCTCCCTGGTGGCCTGGCTGGCAGCTTCCGCCCAGCAGAAGCCCCGGGCTCGCGAGCTCGGCATTCCCTTCAACGGCACCCCCGGGCCGCTCAACGCCATCACCGACGTTGCCGGGGTCGAGGTTGGCCAGGTCACCCTCATCAGGGGCGAGGGGAGGCTGGTACCCGGCAAGGGACCGGTGCGGACGGGGGTGACGGTCATCTTCCCGCGGGGGAAGGCCATCAGTGACGGGGTCATGGCCGCGTGGTCGACGCTCAACGGTAACGGGGAAATGACCGGCACCACCTGGGTGGAAGAGAGCGGATTCCTCTGGGGACCGGTGGCCATCACCAACACGCTGAGCGTCGGCGTGGTGCGGGACGCGGTGATCGACTGGGCGGTGCGCCGGAAGTTCGACGCGTTCCTGTGGGCCCTGCCGGTGGTGGCGGAGACCTGGGATGGAGGGCTCAACGACATCACCGGCATGCACGTCACCCGGGAACACGCCTTCCAGGCCCTGGATGGTGCCCGCAGCGGGCCGGTGGCGGAAGGCAACGTCGGTGGCGGCACGGGCATGGTGTGCCACGAGTTCAAGGGTGGCATCGGAACGGCATCCCGCCGGCTGCCGGAGAGCGCCGGCGGCTACACTGTAGGGGTGCTGGTGCAGTGCAACTACGGCGGACGGCGCCGGCTCAGCATCGCCGGCGTCCCGGTGGGGCCGCAGATCCAGGGATACGAGGACTGTCTCGCCCTGCCGAACCCCGAGCAGGCGTGGCTGAAGAGCCTCCCGCGCTGCGGCACGACCACCACCGGCCAGCGACCCACTCCGCGCGAGGAGCGTGGCTCGATCATCGTGGTGCTGGCCACCGACGCTCCGCTCCTGCCGCACCAGCTCAAGCGACTGGCCAAGCGTATCCCCCTCGGCATCGGGCGGATGGGCGGGATTGGCGGGGATTCCTCGGGCGACATTTTCATCGCCTTCTCGACCGCCAATCCCGGGGCCGACGGCGACAGCCTCGCCACCGTACGGATGCTGCCCAATGCCCGCATCAATCCCCTGTTCGAGAGCACCGTCGACGCCACCGAGGAGGCCATCGTGAACGCCATGGTGGCCGCCGAAACCATGACCGGCGCGGACGGCTACACGGTCCACGCGCTGCCGACGGACCAGGTTCTGGCACTGCTCAGGCGGGCGGGGAGGGTTCCGTGAGCGGGTTCCACGTTCCGCGTTCCGCGTTCCACGTTGCGAGGGCCTGCCCTCGCGCCGAGTGGGCCTTGCCCGTGGGAGCCATTGCTGAGCCGGTCGGGAAGTCAAAACGGGGAACGCGGAACGGGGAACGCGGAACAATTCGCCCAAGCCAGACTCCATGACGGCACCCAGACCTGTAGCGCTGATCACGGGCGCCTCCGGCGGCATCGGGCTCGAGCTAGCGCGGTTGTGCGCCAAGGGAGGGCACGATGTCATTCTCGTCGCCCGCAACCGGGAGAAGCTGGACGAGATCTCCAAGTACCTCTCCGGGATGTACGGAATCCGGGTCGAGGTCATCGCCCTGGACCTCACCGAGCCGGAAGCACCCCAGGCGATCATGGGCCAGGTCGAGACGCTGGGTCTCGGCATCGATGTGCTGGTCAACAACGCCGGATTCGGAGACTGGGGGCTGTTCGGCCGGGCCGATCTCCGGCGGCATCTCGACATGATCCAGGTCAACGTGGTGGCGCTCACGGTGCTCACCCGCCTGGCCCTGCCACGTATGGTGAGCCAGCATCGGGGCCGGATTCTCAACGTGGCCTCGACCGCCGCCTTCGCCCCGGGCCCGCTGATGGCGGTGTATTACGCCACCAAGGCTTACGTGCTCTCCTTCTCCGAAGCGATCGGCAACGAGCTCGTGGGTACCGGCATCACGGTCACCGCCCTCTGTCCGGGACCGACCCGGACCAGCTTCGCCCAGGAAGCCGGCATGGTGGAGTCGAACCTGTTCCGCAGCCCCAACGTGATGGAGGCGGCTCCGGTCGCGGCCGCCGGCTACGTGGGAATGATGGCGGGCAGGGCCGTCGTCCTCCCCGGCCTGGCCAACAAGCTGCTGATCCAGAGCATCCGCATCTCGCCCCGGTGGGCAGTGCGGCTGATTACGCGGTGGTTCCAGGAGAGCAGGAAGGGTGAACGGTGAGCAGTGAGCAGTGAAGAGTGAGCAGTGAGAAGTGAGAAGTGAGAGGGTTCGCGGGGTCGACCACCGTTGCTGCGTCCGGCTACTTTTCACCTGTCGACTTCTCACTTCTCACTCCTCACTTCTCACTTCTCACAAACCGACAATGTCACTGACCGGAAAAACCATCCTCATCTTCGCCGCCCCCTATTACGAAGAACTCGAGCTATGGTACCCCAAGATCCGGCTCGAGGAGGAAGGCGCCCGCACAGTTGTCGCCGGGGTCGGCGAGAAGACCTACACCGGCAAGCGGGGCTCCTACCCGGTCACCGTCGACGCCCACGTCGATCAGGTCGAGGCACGCCAGTTCGACGGGCTGGTGATCCCGGGCGGCTACGCGCCCGACATCCTGCGCCGGCACCAGAAGGTGCTGTCCCTGACGCGGGACATCTTCCAGGCAGGCAAGCCGGTGGCCTTCATCTGCCACGCCGGCTGGGTGCCGATCTCCGCCGGGATCCTCAAGGGACGGCGCGGCACGAGCGTCGGCGCCATCAAGGATGACCTGGTCAACGCGGGGATGAGCTGGGAGGACAGCCCGGTGGTGGTGGACGGGAATCTGATTTCCTCTCGCGCCCCGGGCGATCTGGGGCACTTCATGCGGGCGATGATCGAAGAGCTGCAGAAGCAACCATGAGCTCCGTAGCGGGTCACCCCGAGGGTAGCGAGGGGTCCCTTGGCGACCTCGAGGGATCCCTCGCTCGCTTCGCTCACTCGGGATGAAACCCGTAGCCACGACCTCAAGCCCATACCCTACCGCGCATCTCCATGCCCCTCACCGACTATCAACGCCGGGTCGATGCCTGGATCAGCCAGTTCGAGGAAGGCTACTTCCATCCGTTGACCAACCTCGCCCGCCTCGCGGAGGAGGTGGGAGAGCTGGCCCGCGAGGTCAACCACCGGTTCGGCCAGAAGACCAAGAAGAAGGACGAGGCCGAGGGCGACCTGGCCATGGAGCTGGCGGACATCCTGTTCGTCCTGATCTGCATGGCCAACCGGGAAGGCATCGATCTCGATGCAGCCTTCGACCGGATGATGACCAAGGTGGAACACCGGGACCGGACGAGGTGGACGCCGAAGGCGAAGTGAGGCGTGAGGGGTGAGAAGTAAGGAGTGAGGAGTGAGCAACGAGCGGTGAGAAGGGAGAAGGGATGTCATCCCGAGGGCGCGAAGCGACCGAGGGATCTCCGAGGTGGCAACTCAGAGATCCCTCGCTTCGCTCGGGATGACAGCCTTCGCTGTACCTTCTCACTTCTCACTTCTCACTTCTCACTGCTCCCTGCTTACTCCTCACTCCTTACTTCCTCAAGGCTTCAGGCCCGCCGCCACCAGCGCCGCTTCGGCAGGATCCCTTCTCCGATCAGCGCCTCCCGCAGCGACCGGCCGTCGCGCCAGCGATCCTGCGGCTGACGGGCGAGGCAGCGGGCGATGGCGCCGACCAGAACCGCCGGGGCCTCCGGGGCGAGATCGCCGAGTGCTGGTGGGGTGGTGGTGAGCTGACGGGCGGCCACTTCGATGGGGCCACGTCCCTCGAACGGCGGGCGGCCCGCCAGCATGGTGTAACCCAGAGCGCCCAGGGCGAACAGGTCGCTCCGACCGTCCAGGTCGTCCTCTCCGGCGATCTGCTCTGGCGACATGAAATGCGGCGTCCCCCAGAACAGCTCCCGCTCCGCCTGCTGCTCGTCCGGATGCATCGCATCGAGCGAGACGGCCCGGGCCACACCAAAATCGGTGAGCATCGGCATGCCGGTGTCCCGGTGCAGCAGGATGTTCTCCGGCTTCACGTCCCGGTGCACCACCCGCTGCCGGTGGGCGTAGTCCAGGGCCCCGGCCAGCTCCGCCAGGATGCGGCATGCCTCGGCAGCCGGCAGGCGACCCTGCGCCCGGAGCACAGCGGCCAGCGAGTCGCCCGGGACATACTGCATGACGAAGTACACCAGATCGTCCAGCGCCACCAGCCCGAACACCGGCACGATCGCCGGGTGGGCCAGCCCCGCGTTGGTCCGCGCCTCGCGCAGGAATCGCTCCCGCAACGAAGGATCCTGCGCCAGCGGACGCTGCAGCACCTTCACCGCGACGTAGCGCTGCAGCACCCGGTCCAGCGCCAGGTACACGGAACCCACGGCGCCACGCCCCAGCAACCGGACCACGGAGTGGGTTTCTCCCACCGCGTGGCTCACCCACTCGGCTTCCGCAGCGAGGGCGCCATCGGGGTCCGGAGGCGCCAGGGCCAGGCGCTGCTCGCCCAGCCGGGTGAGCTGGTAAACTCGTACCCGGCCGCGGGACCCGGGCCGCTCCCAGCGGGACGCCACGAATCCCCGGTCCTCCAGCCGCCGGAGAATCGAGTCGAGTGCCCCCGGGTCCCAGTGACCAGGGAGGCTGGCTCGGTTCGCCAGACTCTGCAGGATCGCCGTGGCCTCCAGGGGACCCACGGTGAGGGTCTGGAGCACGAGCTGGCTCACCGTCTTCTGTCGGGATGACGTTACAAAAAGCGCCATACCTCACTTACGTCGAAGCGCTGCCGGGGTTTCCGAATTCGGTCCCAGGACCGCGAGCTGGCGGTCACAGTCGCATGAAGGAACGGTTCGAGCTTCCCCGTCCCCACCTCCGCGCGTAGCTTCCGCCAGTCATCCGCCACCGGGCTCAATGAACGATCTGCTCCAGCGCCTGACCTCCGCTCTGGCCGGCCGTTACGCTGTCGAGGGCCTCGCCGGAGAGGGAGGCATGGCGACGGTCTTCCGTGCCACGGACCTCAAGCACCACCGCGCGGTGGCGATCAAGGTACTCCGCCCGGAGCTGGCGGCCACGATCGGCTCGGAGCGATTCCTCCGCGAGATCGAGCTTTCCGCCCGCCTGCAGCACCCTCACATCGTCCCGCTGTACGATTCCGGTGACGCCGGCGGGATTCTCTACTATGTGATGCCGTTCGTGGAGGGAGAGTCGCTGCGCGACCGGCTCACCCGCACGGGGAAGCTTCCGTTCGAAGAGGCGGTCACCCTCAACCGGGAGATCGCGAGCGCGCTGGGATACGCCCACGCGCAGGGTATCGTGCATCGCGACATCAAGCCGGAGAACATCATGCTCTCCGGAGGCCATGCCGTCGTGGCGGATTTCGGCATCGCCCGCGCGGTCCGGGTGGCCGCGGGCGGGCAGCAACTGACCGGTCTGGGTTTCGCCATCGGGACCCCGGCCTATATGAGCCCCGAGCAGGCGACCGCCAGCGAGGTGGACGGCCGGAGCGACCAGTACTCGCTCGCCTGCGTGTTCTACGAGATGGTCTCCGGTCAGGCGCCGTTTTCCGCCCCCACGGTGCAGGCGGTGCTCACCCAGAGCCTCACCGGTCCGCGCCCGCGCCTCAGCCGGGTGACCAGGACGACCCCGCCGGAGGCCGATGCGCCGGTGCAGCGCGCCCTCGCTTCGGACCCGGCCGGACGGTTCGCCACCGTGCAGGAATTTGCCGCCACGCTGGAGCGTGCCGCCGGAGGTGGGGCGGGAGCGGTCGCCGAGCGCCGCCGGCTCCGGCGCCTCGCGGTCGGACTGCCGCTGGTGGTGGCGGCGGCGGCGTTGGGATGGATCTTTTTCGGTCCCAGGGGCGGCGTCGGCCCGGTGGTGGCGGGGGCGGAGAGTATCGCGGTGCTGCCCTTCAGCACCTCCGGCCCAGGGGTGGAGTTGATGGGGGAAGGGATGGTGGACCTGCTTTCCACCAATCTCAACTCGGTGGGCGGGATCCGCGCGGTGGACCCGCGCATGGTGCTCGCCCGCTGGAAGAAGCTGGGGGGCAGCGGGGGCGCCGACCTGCAGACCGCCCTGGGCATCGCACGTGGGGTAAAGGCGCAGGCCGCGCTGGTCGGGAGCATCGTCGCGACCGGGTCGCAGGTGCGGCTCAGCGCGGATCTGTACGGACCCGAGGGCAAGTCGCTCGCGCGTGCCCAGGTGGACGGCGCCGCCGACAGCGTGCTCTCGCTGGTGGATGAGCTGAGCCGCTCGCTGGTCCGCGAGATCTGGCGTTCGAAGGAGCCGGTACCGTCACTCCGGGTGAGCGGTCTCACCACCGGATCGCTCGCGGCGATGCGGGAGTACCTCACCGGTGAGCAGCACTACCGCCGCTCAGAGTGGGACTCGGCCGGCGCCGCCTTTCAGCGGGCGATCGATCAGGATTCCACCTTCGCCCTGGCGCACTACCGGCTGGCGATGGCGCTCGGCTGGAAGGGCGGCTACGCCCTGCCCCGGGCCCGGGAGGCCAGCGAGGCCGCGCTCCGCTTCGCCAACCGGCTGCAGCCCCGGGAGCGGGCCCTGGTCGCCGCGTATCAGCTGTTTTCGCAGAGCAGGCTCGAGGCAGTGGACTCGATGCGGAAGTACGTCGCGGCCTGGCCGGAGGACATCGAGGGCTGGTACCTGCTGGGCGAAACCCAGTACCACACCCGGGAACGCACCGGGGCCGATCCGGGCACGATCGAGGCGTCGTTTGACCGGGTGCTGGCGGCGGACTCCACCCTCACTCCGGCGCTGATTCACCCGCTGGAACTCACCCTCGGCTACCGCGACTCCGCCCGCTACAGTCGCTATCTCAACCTGCTCCGCAACGGCGGCAGCGCGGACGAGTTCGAGACCTTCCGGGCCGCGGGAGCGCTGGTCTGGCAGGGCCAGGAGCCCGACACCCTCGCGGCCCGCCTGCTGGCCGGGCATTTCGGTGCGGCGCTGGGCACCTTCAACGCGGCGGAGAACGATCCCAAGGCGACCGGCGATGACGTGCTGAAGCGGTTCGGGACGGTGGCGCGGCTGTTCGAGCGCAACAACCCTGACGCCGCGAGGATCCAGATGGCCGCCGGCCGCGGGCTGGTGCTGGCCAGCCTGGGCCGGTTCAACGACCTGGGGAAACTGGCGGATTCGCTCGGGCCGTTCTCGCAGGAGCAGTCGGGAGGCATCCGGCTCTTCCCGCTGATGGTAGGGATCGCGCCGTCAGGGTACGGCTCCGAGTACCTGGCCCGGTTCGAGAAGGCGCCGCTCCTCAATCCCTTCCAGGCGTTCGTCGCCGCCACGGTCAAGCTGGCCCGGGGAGATGCGCAGCGCGGCGGCAGGATCGTGGACAGCCTCCTGGCCAGCGACACCACCAAGTATCCTCCGTTCCTGCACAGCCTGCTTATCGCCACACGAGGGTGGCACACCGTGCTCACGGGCGACACGGTCGCCGGCCTCAAGGAGATGGGGCGTGGGGTGGAGCTGGCGGGCCCGATGGGTGGCAGTTTCATCAACGCCCCGGTGCGGCTCCAGTACGCCGCGATCCTGGCGTCCCGCCCGGATACCCGGCAACAGGGCATCCGGCTTCTGCGCTACGGCTTCGATCTTGACATCGGGTTTCAGCCCATGACCGTGTACGCGCTGGCCCGGGCCTACGACGCCGCGGGGGACAAGACCAATGCCACTCAGGCGTATGGTCAGTTCCTCCGGCTGTGGAACAAGGCCGACGAGTCCGCCAAGCCCAGACTCGATGAGGCCAAGGATGCGCTGCAGCGGCTGACCGGGGAGGGACCGAAGCAGTGAGGAGTAAGGAGTAAGGAGTAAGGAGTGAGAAGTGAGAAGTGAGAAGAAAGATCCGACACGTGCAGTGCGAGGGGTGGGGCGGTTGTCATCCCGGGGGAGCGTAGCGCCGCGAGGGCCTCCGAGGTAGCAAGCTCGGAGATCCCTCGCGGCGCTCGGGATGACAGCCTTCTCACTTCTCACTCCTCACTTCTTACTTCTCACTTCTCACTTCTCACTTCTCACTTATCACTGCAGGTCACTCCCACTCCTCCGGCTCGCTCTCGATCTCCGCCAGCAGCGTGCGGTAGCTCTCCAACCGGCTGGCAGAGACCTCTCCCGCCTCAGTCGCCGCCGTCACGGCACATCCCGGTTCATGCACGTGCGAGCAGTCCGCGTACCGGCAGCGGTTGACCAACCCGCGGAATTCCGGAAAACAGTAGGCGAGTTCGCGCGGTTCCAGCCCCCACAGCCCCACCTCACTGAAGCCCGGGGTGTCCACCAGGTACCCGCCGATGCCGAGCGGAACCATCACCGCGCTCACCGTGGTATGCGTGCCGCGGCGCACCCGGGCGCTGATCTCGCCGGTGCGAAGCTTGAGCCCGGGCTCGAGCGCGTTGAGCAGGCTCGACTTTCCCGCCCCACTGGGGCCGGTCACCACGCTCTCCCGGCCTACCAGCCGGGCGCGCAACTCGTCCAGACCGGCGCCGCTCTTCACGCTGGTCCCGATCACCTGATAACCGGCGCGGGAGAATCGTTCACGCAACGCCTCGCCGGTATCCAGGTCCACCTTGTTGAGGATCACTGCGGCGGGAATCTGGTTGGCCTCCGCCACCACCAGCAGGCGGTCGACCAGCTGAGGGACGGGCTCGGGGTCGCGGGTGGCGGTCACCACCAGCACCTGGTCCACGTTGGCGGCGACGGGGCGAGTGCCGCGGCCCTCGGGCACCCGGCGGGCGAGCAGGCTGGTCCGGTCGGCGACACCGGCGATGGCGAGCAGCCCGGTCTCCACCTCGGTGTCGAGCTCCACCCGGTCGCCCACCACGACTCGCGGAGTGTCGCGTTTCATCTTGCCCCGCAGCACGGCGCGCACTTCGCCCTGCGGAGTCAGGACCCGGTAGGTCGACCCGTCCCGCTCGAGCACGGTGCCGGTTACCACTCGCCCGGCGCCATCCCGATGGCCTCGTCCAGGGCCGCCTTCACATCATACAGGGAGATTGCCTTGATCCGTTCCTCCGCCTCTTCCGGGGAGTGACCCCA
>JBGQJV010000179.1:0-9145 GCA_041499215.1 Gemmatimonadota bacterium
CGAGCTGGTCCAGCGGCGTGTCGGCCGGCATGGTGTACATCACGCCCACGAGGCTGAACGCGTTACCGGACCCCTGCTTGTAGAGCAGTGCCGTCGGGGCGGCGTTTACGTCCCTCTTCAGAATCGGTGACTCCGGGTAGACGTTGCCCGGCCGACACCGTTAAGCCGCACCCCAACTACCAGCCCGAACGGCGAACTCTGAACTCGGAACTCGAAACTATAGTTAAGCCGTGTCCTACCCCGAACTCCCGATCGAGCCTGTCATCCCTGCGCTAGCCGCCGCCCTCCGCGAAGCCGGTCACGCGGTGCTCCAGGCGCCGCCCGGCGCGGGGAAGACCACGCGCGTGCCCCTGGCCCTGCTCGAGCAGCCCTGGCTCGCCGGCCGGAAGATCCTCCTGCTGGAACCTCGGCGGCTGGCGGCCCGAGCCGCGGCCCGCCGGATGGCCCAGGTGCTGGGCGAGCGGCCGGGCCAGACGGTGGGGTACCGCGTCCGGCGCGACAGCGCGGTCGGCCCGGATACCCGCATCGAGGTGGTGACCGAGGGAATTCTCACCCGGATGGTGCAGTCCGATCCGGCGCTGGAGGCCGCGGGCCTGGTGGTGTTCGACGAATTTCACGAGCGCAGCCTGCACGCCGATCTCGGCCTCGCGCTGGCGCTCCAGTCGCGTGCATTGCTGCGGCCGGATCTCCGCCTGCTGGTGATGTCCGCTACGCTCGAGGGCGCTCCGGTCGCGGCGCTGCTCGGCGGTGCCCCCATCATCACCAGCCAGGGCCGGAGCTTCCCGGTGGAGACCCGCTATCTCCCCCGCCGCCCTGACCTGCGTCTCGAATCGGCGGTCGCCAGCGCGGTCCGTCAGACTCTCGCGCGGGACGAGGGTGATATCCTCGTCTTTCTGCCTGGGGCCGGCGAGATCCGGCGTACGGCGGAGTTGCTGCGCCAAGTTCAGGGCTCAGAGTTCCAAGTTCCAAGCGAGGGCCACTTCGAACTCCGAACTCCGACCTTGGAAGTGGTGTCGATCCTGCCCCTGCATGGCTCGTTGAGCAGTGAAGAGCAGGACCGGGCGATTCTCCCGAGCCCACCCGGACATCGCAAGGTGGTGCTCGCGACCTCGATCGCAGAGACCAGCCTGACGATCGAGGGAGTCCGGGTGGTGATCGATGGCGGTCTGTCCCGGGTGCCGAAGTTTTCTCCCCGCACTGGTATGACCCGGCTCACCACGGTGCGGGTATCCCGCTCCTCCGCTGATCAGCGCCGCGGCCGGGCCGGCCGCACGGCGCCGGGTGTTTGCTACCGGCTGTGGGCGGCGGACGAGGATCACCACCTGTTGCCTCGCTCGACGCCGGAGATTCTCGAAGCGGACCTCGCTCCCCTCGCCCTCGAGCTTGCGGCCACCGGCGCGGCCGATTCCGGGGAGCTCGCCTGGCTCGACCCACCGCCCGCTGCCGCGCTCGCCGAGGGCCGGGCACTGCTCCGTCAGCTCGGGGCACTGGATGGATCGGATCGCATAACAGCCCATGGGCGCGAGTTGGCGGAGCTGGGCACTCACCCGCGACTGGGCCATCTGCTGCTGCGCGGACGCGCCGCCGGGGTGGCGCCGCTTGCCGGCCGGCTCGCGGCGCTGCTGGAGGAGCGGGACGTCCTGCGGTCACCGGACGGCCCCGCCGATCCCGACCTGCAGCTGCGGCTCGACCTGGTTGCCTCCGGCCACACACCGCCGGTCTATCAGGGAATGACCGTCGACCGGGGGACCCTGCAGCGGGTGCGTCAGGAAGCCCGGGCGTGGGAACGACAGCTCAAGTCTGGTCCGACGGCGGTGGCGGACCCGCTATCAGCGGCGGAGCTGCTGGCACTGGCGTATCCCGATCGGGTTGGCCAGCGGCGGGAGGGCCAGGCCGGCCGCTTCCTGCTTCGCAACGGCATGGGGGCCGCCACCGGGGCACCTGTTCTGGCCCTGGCGGACTATCTGGTCGCGGCGGAGCTGGATGGTGATCGGCGGGAAAGTCGCATCTGGCTTGCGGCTGGGCTCACCCTGGACGAGCTCCTGTCGCTGTTCGCCGACCAGATCGAGCGGCAGGAAGTCGTGGAGTGGGTCGAGCCCGAGGGGGTGCTCAAGGCGGTGCGGCAGGACCGGCTCGGGGCCATCGTCCTGCGTGAGGTGCCCCTCCAGAGCCCGGAGCCGGAACAACTGGCGGAGGCGGTTCTAGGCCTCGTCCGGCGGGAAGGCCTGGCGATTCTCCCCTGGTCGGACGAGGCGCAGCTGCTGCGCGAGCGGCTGGCCTTTGTCCACCGCCTGGCATCGACCGGCGCGCGGCCCTGTGTCTGGCCCGATGTGTCCGACACGGCACTCCTCGCAACGCTCTCCGAGTGGCTGGGGCCCGCCCTGCGGGGGGTCCGTCGCAGGGTGGATCTCGGCCGGATCCAGCTGGCGGAGGCGCTACTTGGTCTGATGGGTTGGGAAGAGCGCAGGGCGCTGGATCAGCTGGCACCTACCCACCTAGAGGTGCCGTCGGGCTCGCGAATCCGGGTGAGCTATGCCGATCCCGCCGCACCGGTCCTGGCCGTCCGGCTGCAGGAGGTGTTCGGTCTCACCGAAACGCCGCGGGTCGGGGGCGGGCGGGTGCCGGTCACCATGCAACTCCTCTCTCCCGCCCAGCGCCCGGTACAGGTCACCCAGGACCTCGCCGGATTCTGGCGATCCAGCTACTTCGACGTACGCAAGGACCTGCGCGGACGCTATCCGAAGCACTACTGGCCGGAGGATCCGCTGGTGGCCGAGCCGACCCGGAGGGCGAAGCCGAGAAAGTGAGGAGTAAGAAGGGAGAAGTGAGAAGGAGGGGCTCCTCACTCCTCACTTCTCACTTCTCACTCCTCACTGCCTACTGCTCCACCAGGATCAGATACCGGCTCGGCTCCCAGAACTTGTCCGGGGACGCGATGGTCAGCTTCTCGCGGACTTCACCCCGATGGCCTGTCTCGGCTACGTAGGCCGGATTCTGCCGTGAGACGATCCGGTAGCGGCGGTCAGGCCGGGGCAGGGGGATCTCCTGGGTGCGGGTCCGGTCGATCGAGGTGAACTCGGACAGGGGCAGGTCCCGGGCCGGCTGGATGCCCCGCTTACCGAACAGGGGCACCCCGCGATGCCCGTCTTCGACCAGTACTCCACTGGCCAGCAGTTCCTGACGGGTCCCGGCCACGAAGTAGGCGGTGTTGCGATCGTCGGTGAGCCGGAAGACGCTGTCCGACAGCACCAGGTTCTCGGTCACCAGCCCATCGACCTGGCCGGTCAGCGCCGCCATCGTGGCCTGCTGGTCGGCAACCACCTGGGAAAGCTGGGCGATCGACGCCTTGGCCCCGGTCAGATCCTGGGTGAGACTGTCGGTTGCCCGGCCGAGCCGCCGAACCCGCCGCTCACTGTTGGCGAGGCGGGTTTCGGCGTCCTTGATCCGGGTGGTGATCTCCTTCACCCGATCCAGCACGAAGGTCCGCTGGTCCTTGGTGAGCTCCAGCGCCGGCGACTCCGGGCCTTCCACCGGCTTCCTGACCGGCTGCACCTTTGTGAGCTCGGCCTGGATGTCGCTGAGCAGCCTGCCGTTGGCCGCCACTTCGAGCAGCAGGCTGTCTCGCTCGGCGGTGATCGCCACCTCGTTGAGCTGGCGCTCGAGCCCCGGAGAGCGGGGTCGGGGGTCGGTGTGGCAGGCGGTGGCGACCAGGACTGCGGTCAAGACCCACGCGCCGCCCATGGTCGGGCCGTGAATCGCACGCATGGCGGTACTCCCTTCGGGTGAATGGACACCCTCGCATCATTCGATGCGAGGGTGATGAGAGTCTAGGGCCCGATCATGGCACCACCGCCTCTGACAGGATGACGAATCGCTCTCGACGCGATGAGGAGTTACCGACGGGGAATGCCGTCAGCTTCAATCCATCGGGCCGTCAGCCGTCAGCCGTCAGCCGCCGGCTGTATTGTGATCTGCGTCACACTGCCCCCGACTGCCCCGGTGGACCCACACCGTACTCGCACTCGGCGCGCGCCCGGCGCCTTCCTTGATGTAGCGTTTGCCGGATGCAGGGCGTGCCGCTGCAGCCCGGCTCGGAGAACGGGTCACGCAACCCTTCTCGCGAGTCCACCGTCAGAGATCCGGTGCCGAGTCAGGTGGCTTGAGCCATCTCCCGGGGTCCGTCCATGAGGCTTTCCAGCTCTCTTCCCCTGTTCCTGCTGTTCCTTGGCTGGGTTCCGGGGGTCGTCGCCCAGCGGACCCAGGTCAGGCTCCGTCTGGACACCGGGGAGGCCGAGGCGGCTCTGGCCGTACTGGACGCCAGGGCGGCCGGGGGCCGGGTGCCGGATTCGCTCTGGAGCCGTCTGGAAGGGAGTGAAGGCTATGGTCGGCTGGCTGAGCGCGAGCGATCCATGGGGAGGGGGTTCACGCCTGCCGAGTTCCGGGCCTTTCTGCTCGAGGACTCGATGCTCCCCCGCCGCGATCTGCTGCGCCGGACGCTCGCCGCCTGGAGCGTCATGCCGGTCGCGGAGGCGGGTTCCCGCGCCCTGGCCTATCTGCCTGAGGGTACTCCGCTTGCGGCCACCGTTTACCTCCTCATCAAGCCCCGGTCCAACAGCTTCGTGTACGATCTGGCCGGGCAGCCGGCCATCATGCTGTTCCTCGATCCCGACAAGACGGCGGCGAGCTTCGCCAATACCGCAGCGCACGAGCTGCACCACATCGGCCTGGCCGCGGCCTGCGGGGCCGTTCCGGCGGCGGCCATGGGCGCCACCAGCGCGGTGGCGGAGAAGGCGAGAGACTGGCTGAGCGCCTTCGGCGAGGGGCTCGCCATGCTCGCCGCCGCCGGCGGGCCCGGGGTGCACCCGCACCGGGACAGCCCGGTCTCGGATAGGGAGCGTTGGGACCACGACATGGCCGGGGCCGAGGGGCAGATGCGGGAGGTGGAGCGCTTCTTCCTCGACCTGCTGGATGGGCGGCTGACTGACGAGACCGAGGTCAATCGCCGGGGGATGGAGTTCTTCGGGGTGCAGGGGCCTTGGTATACCGTTGGATACCGCATGTGGAGCACGGTGGAGCGCCGGGTCGGGCGTCGCCGGGTGATCGAGGATGCCTGCACCCCTGCCAGACTCCTCCTCGACTACAACGCGCTGGTGGCGGGAGATCCCACGGCCCCGCGCTGGTCATCCCGGTTCATCACCAGGGTGCGGGCGCTGGTGCCGGATTCCTCCCGCGCCGCGCCCGGCTCAGGCGAAACCCAGCGCCCGTAGCGCTTCCGGCAGCCCCTCCAGGGACGGCACTCCGCCCTGGGCCATCCGAGCGGTCCCTCCCCCTCTGCCGCCCAGCTTCCCAAGCACCTCCCGGAGCAGGGCAGCGGCATCGAGCCCGGCGTCGGCTGAGCTGGCGAGGAGCAGGGTGGCAGGCTGGGCAACGATTCCGCCAAAGAGGACCCTCGGATGTGTCGTCACCACTTGCGCGAGTCCCCGGAGATCCTCCACCGTTGCGCCCGCCGGCTGCTCCAGGATCCAGCGGATCCCATCCGGCCCGGGCGACGCGGCGCTGACCAGCTCGGCGGCGCGGTAGCGGTTTACCTGTTCGGCCAGGCCGCGCTTCATTGCCTGGGCGGTCTTGAGCTGGTCCCGCAGTCCATCCACGATCGCAGGGACTTCCTCGATTGCGGCCGATGACCCAGCCGCCACTCCGGAGAGCAGGTCGAAATCGGCCCGCGCCCGTCGGATCGCGCGGGAGCCGCACAGAAACTCCACCCGGACAAGTTGCTTCACCCGTTCCACTCTCCTGATCAGGAGCGCCCCGATCTCGCCGGTGGCCCGGACGTGGGTGCCACCGCAGGCGCTCCGGTCCAGGTCCGCGATCGTCACGATCCGGAGGGAACCGGTCCGCTCGGAGGCCTTCCTGAGACCGGTCGCGGTCGCGGCATCCTCGAAGCCCACCGTCACCGGTCGGTTTTCGGCAATGACCGCGTTGGCCTTGAGCTCCGCCTGCCGGACCTGCTCCGCCGCGAGCGAGCCGGCTTCCAGGTCCAGGGTAGAAGCTTCGGCGCCGAAATGCACGCTGACCGTGGCGCTGCCGAACAGGTCGGCAAGCACCGCACTCAGCAGATGCTGACCGGTGTGCTGCTGCATATGGTCGAACCGGCGCTTCCAATCGACGGCGCCGCTGACCCTCGCGCCGGCGAGTGGTGCGGCGAGGAGGTGAGCCACCCGGTCGGATTCGTCCACCACGTCAACCACGGCGACGCCACCGAGCGTTCCCAGGTCGTTGGGCTGGCCCCCGGAGGTCGGATAGAAGGCGGTCTGATCGAGGTATACCCGCCGGCCAGACTCCGCCGCCTTGACCACGGCGGCGGAGAAGGAGGTGAGATAGGGATCGGTGTAGTAGAGGCGGGTCGTCATTCCGGAATATAAGTTCCGAGTTCAGAGTTCCGAGTTCAGAGTTCGAACTTGGAACTCGGAACTCGGAACTTCTTTACAGCAGCGCTTCCACCTCGCGCCGAGCTTCGGCATACGCCTGGACCTCGGCCCGCATCTGGTCCGACAGCTGCGCCAGCCGGTCGGTATCGGCCGCCGTCGCCTCGACCGCCTGGAGGCGCGCCTCGCCCAGCGTGGTGATGGCGTCAAGGAGCCGCTGCACCAGGGCGTCGCGGCTCCGCTCGACCCGCGTCACCACCGTGTGCCAGCTGCCGGAGGTGCGGCTGCCGGGACGTGCCCGCTGGCGCTCGAGCTTCTCCAGGCTGTCTTCCAGGTCCGCCAGGTCGGTGGCCGCGTCGCAGGCGTGGAGCACCAGCTCCTCGACGTCTTCCCGGATCTGGCTGGCGGGCTCCTCGCCCAGCCGGGCCAGCACGCTCTGGGCGTTCCGGGCCAGATCCGCGAGCAGGCTCAGCGCGGTGCCCGCGGGGAGCCGGGTGACGGTCAGGGCCAGCCGGTCACGCGCGGGGCCGGTGAGCGCGCCACTACTCCCTGGCGTGCTGAGCAGCGGTTGACGAATCTGCCGCTGAGCTTCCAGTACCACCAGCGCCGACAGCAGCGGACTCACCCAGAGGAGGGGGGGCGCCACCAGGCTGCCGGCCAGCCATCCGGCACCCGCCATGAGCGCCGCCACCCCGTACAGGCTGGGCGGAAGTGGGGCCCAGCTCATTCGGGCGATTCGGGCGTTGATTCCCTCCGCCGCGAGCCGCTCCAGCACCCGCTCCGCGCCCGCGAGCGGTACCCGCGCAACCGCCCGGTGTCCCCGTGCCGCGGCATCGAGCGCAGCCCGTGGCGTGGTGGTTCCGGTGAGCGCGCGCAGCCGCTGATGGGTATGCTCGCGCTCCACCGCCGAGACCGGCCGCTCGACCAGTACCAGCCGGTCGAGCGCCCTCGGTGCGGTACCGGTGCAGCCACTGCACAGCCCGAGGCCGAGGGGCTCATCCGCTCCGCACAGCAGGCAGAAGGTCAGATGGTGCGAGGCCTGCGGCAGCCGCCGTTCGGTGGTCACCTCGAGCGAGAGAGCGTCGGCCAGCAGGGCCGCCGAGGAGAACCGGTCCGCCGGGAGCGCCGTGGTGGCGCAGGCAACGGCGTCATCGAACCAGGCCGGGAGATCACTCTGCCATCGCGAGGGCCGGTGGCCGTCGGGTGAGGGCGGTGCCGGCAGGTGCGGCGAGGGCCGCTCCGGCAGTCGGCCGGTCGACAGGAAGTAGAGGGTCATCCCGAGGGCGTACAGGTCCGCCCGGGCATCACCCCGATGCCCAGCGAGGACCTCCGGTGCCAGGTAATCCAGGGTACCCACGAGGGCGCCCGTCCCGGTGACGGTTGAGAGACCGTCCAGCTTGGCGGAGCCGAAGTCGGTGAGCCGGGCGCGGCCATCGGGATCGAGCAGGATGTTCGAGGGTTTCACGTCCCGGTGGAGGATCCCGCGACGGTGCGCAGCGGACAGGGCGAGCGCCACATCCCGTCCTATCCGGGTGACCGCGTCGGGCGGCAGGGGCCCTCCCTCCGCGACTCGAATTGAGAGGTCGGGGCCGGCGATGTACTCCATCACGATGCAGCTCTTGTCACCCGCGTCGACAAAGTCGTGTACCGCGACGATATGCTCGTGGACCAGGTCGCGCGCCGCCAGCACCTCACGGCGGAGCCGTTCGCGCGCCACCTGGGCCGCTGCCGGCGGTGGAACCAGCAGCTTCACCGCGACGTCGCGGTCCAGGGTCCGGTCGTGGGCCAGGTACACGATGGAGAATCCGCCGCGGCCGATCTCCCGGCCGATCTCGTAGCGATCCTGCACGATGGTCCCGGGAGTGAAGCTCACCGCTCGGGGCCCTCCAGCCGGGCGAGCACCGTCACCGCGTTGGCGCGCCAGCCGTCTTCTTCGTGGTATAGCTCGAGGAACCGCCGAAGGCTCACCTTGGCCTTATCGGCCTGCCCCAGGACGTCCTCCGAGATGCCGGCGTGGTACAGGGCCATGTAGTTGTCGGGTGTGAACTCCAGCACCAGCTCCATGATGGGGCCGGCGGAGCGATCGTCACCGGCGTCGGCGACGGGGTGACCGATATTGAACACGATTGACGAAGCGTAGCCGCGGTCGCCCATGGGCAAGGCCACGATGAGGGACCGCGCGCTGTCGATGTTTCCGGCGAGCGCGTAGCAGGAGGCGCCGTAACCCGCCCCGTCGCGGCCGACCGGCGGCGGCGTCTGCCGCACCCGGGTGACCACTTCCAGGGCGTTGCAATAGGGCTTGACCAGCTGGAACCACTCCCCGGCCTCTCCGACAAAGGGTGTGGGGGGTGAAACCGGCTCCCCGCCGGCCGGAGCCGGACGGATGGCCTTCAGAGCCACAACGCCGCAAACCGCGGCATAAGCCAGTCCCATGAGATACAACGGACGCACTGAACCCTCGGTGATACAGGGAGATGCGCGGGAGACGCCCGAAGCCACCCGATGGACACGGGTAGGAGGGGCAACCCTTGGGCCAGACCCGTTCTGCGTTCCGCGTTCCACGTTTGGTCTGCCGGAGCCCGCTCCACCCGGATGCCAGCGGGGAACGGGGAACGCGGAACGAGGAACGATCGGTGTGACCCTGATCACATCTCGCGTCGTGAATCTGACACCGTCAGTTTCTGCGAATTGTGCCATACTCAGCGCTGACCGATACTTGC
>JBGQJV010000180.1:0-9059 GCA_041499215.1 Gemmatimonadota bacterium
CGTATACCGGATGGCCGGCGCTCGCCGCCGCTGCCGCGAACCCTCCCGCCAGCCCCGAGGGACCGGTGAACCTGCCATTGAGCGCGCCACTCTCCAGCGTCCCGGTCAGGGTGAGCCCGCCGCCGGTCGCGGTGAAGCTGCCGGCATCGACGCTGCCGGAAAGCGTGACGGTCCCGCCACCCACCAGCATGGCGGTCCCGCTCACCGCGACGGGGGCGGAAAGGAATGCCTCGGCCGAGCGGATCGAGACGGCGGAGGCGAAGGTGAGCGTCAATCCCGCGCTGCTACCGTCGTCCGCGGTCATGAAACCCGTGTAGGTCGTGCTCGCCGGATTGGGTGACGGTCCGCTGCCGCCATCACCGCCGCCCCCGCCGCAGGCCGCGAGGATGACGAGTGTAACCGTCGTGGCCAGCTGCGCCCGGCAGCTGGGATGAGCGTGTACGTCCATCATCGGATGCCCTCGCGAATCGGAAGAGGCGCTGGAACCAGAAGGTGACCCGGCGTGGCGCTGCTGGGCGCCACGCCGGGCGAGGTGGCCGGGCTTACTGACAGACGCTGCCGGTCCACGTGCCGGGGCTGTCGCCGCCGTAGGTGCCGGACACGTTGTTGCCGCTCCTGGTGCCCGTGGCGAGCGTGGTCTGAGTGCCCGGCACATAGATGGTGATGGTGGTGCCGGAGATGGTACCGTCGAGCGGAATGACGGTGCCATCCACGCTGCGTGCCTCGCCTCGCACGTTGCTGCCGCTGATCACGAAGCTGAACGTCCCATTGTCGCTGTCGTCGTCCGCGGCGTAAGTTCCGCAGAAGGAGGTGGCATTGGCGGCCCTGGTGGTTACGAAGCTGCCGGAGGTGTTGTTCGGGCCACTGAAGGCGCCTTCCAGCCGGTCCGCGCCGTCGAACGTGCCGCCGAGGGTGTAGCCCCCGCCCGTCGCCGCCAGCACCTGGGTGTCGGTGTCGTAGGTGCCGGTGAGAGCGACCTCGGCCTGGCCGTTGAACTTGACCTTGCCGGTCGCATTGACCGCGACGAGCGCCGGGCCCGTGACGCTGGGCGGAGCGGGAGTGGCGGTGGCCAGGGTGAACTCGACCGCTCCGCTGGCGGAGCCGTCGTCGTCGGAGATCACCCCGGTGAAGGTCGAGCTGTTTCCGCCACCGTTATTGCTGCCGCCGCTGTCCCCGCAGGCCGCGAGGAGGGTCAGGACGGCGAGGGTAGCCAGGGGGCCAGGCTTCATAAGGACTCCTTAAAGGGGACAGGGCGGGGCCGAAAGTAGAGCGCCAGGGCGGGCTCTGGGTCGCACGGCCCCAACTATGCACCATCCTCCTTATCCGGCTCTTCATTGACCCTTATCTTGTCCCGGTGACCGCCCCGAACGCCCTGGGGCCGGCCCACCGATCGTCCCATGCATCGCCTGAACAGCCTCGGAACCCTCCAGATCGCCGGTCTGCCTGCCGCCGAAGCCGGGCCCATTATGGCCCAGCCCAAGCGGGTCGCGGCTCTGCTCTACCTGTCGCTGGCCCAGCCGGCAGGGTGGCAGCGGCGCGACACTCTCCTGGGTCTCTTGTGGGGTGATCTCGACGAATCCCACGCCCGCAACGCCCTCTCCCAGGCGCTGCACCACCTGCGGCGAGGGCTGGGGGCGGACACCCTTCCCGGGCAGGGCACGGACCTGGTTCGGGTGGAGCCGGAGCGACTCGCCTGCGACGCCGCCCTATTCGAGGCCATGGTTCGGGAGGGCCGCCACGCCGAGGCGCTGGAGCTCTACCATGGCGACCTGGCCCCGGGGCTCTACCTGGCCGACGCTCCCGAGTTCGAGCGCTGGCTGGAGGGAGAACGGCGCCGGTTCCGCGACCTGGCTTTTCTGGCCGCCACCGCGATCGCCGGGACGCGCGAGTCCGCCGGAGACATCGCTGGTGCGGCGGAGGCGCTGCGGCGGGCGGCCGAGCTGCGTCCGGAAGACGAGGCCACCCTCCGCCGGCTGATGCATCTGCTCGACCGGGCTGGTGACCGCCCGAGCGCGCTCCGGGCGTACGAACAGTTCGCCGGCCGGCTCCGCAGCGAGCTGGAGGTGGAGCCGTCCGCCGAGACCCAGGCCATGGCCCGTGAGCTGCGGACGCCCGGAGCTCGGGCCCGCCCGTCCCTTCCATCGACGCGCGCCCCGGTCCCGACCCAGGAGGATGCCGTCGGGCCGGCCCCGCTCCAGCCGGCCGTGCCGGTTGGCCCGTCGACCGGCGCCCTGACCGGGCGCGGACCCCGGCGGCGCCGGCTGCAGCTCGCTGCGCTGGCGTTGCTCGGCGCCGTGGCGGGCGTGACGGGCGGCCAGCGCCTGCTGAAGGGCAGCGCCCGCCCCACGGACGCCGCCGGTGGTGGCGATCGGGTGGCGATCGCGCCGTTCCGTCTGAGCGGGGCCGATCCCGGGCTGGTGTACCTGCGCGAAGGGATGGTGGATCTCCTCGCCGCGAAGCTCAGCGGTGCCGACGGGCCGCGGGCGTTGGATCCCAGGGCGGTCCTTGCCGCGTGGCGCGGCGCCACTGGAACCGATCGGGGGGACCTGACCCCCGAGGACGCGCTCCTCCTGACCGGCCGTCTCGGTGCCCAGCGGCTGGTGCTCGGGGCGGTGGTCGGACGGGCGGACCGGCTCATGATCAACGCGTCGATCCGGACCGTGCCCTCCGGGCGGGAGCTGGCTCGGGCAAGCGTCGAGGGACCGGCCGACAGCCTCCCGGAGCTGGTGGATCGCCTGGCGGTCCAGCTGCTGCTCGACGAGGCCGGGGAGCCCTCAGAGCGCTCGGCCGCCCTGACTAGTAGCTCGCTTCCGGCGCTGCAGGCCTTCGTCGCCGGGCGGAGGTCCTACCGTGCCGCGCGCTACGCCGAGGCCGCCGGGCACTTCCGGCGGGCGCTGGAGTACGACTCGACCTTCGCCCTGGCGGCGCTCCATCTGGCGGACGCAATGGACTGGATCGGTGGTCCGGGCGAGGACGAGGCGAAGCAGCGGGCCTTCGCCCTGCGCGATCACCTGCTGCCGCCTGACCGGGCGTACCTCGTGGGCGTGCTCGGTCCGGGATTCCCCGGCCCCACCACGCCACGTGAACGGCTGCAGGCATGGGAGGCGGCGGTCCAGCTGACGCCCGACCGTCCCGAGGCCTGGTTCGGTCTGGGCGATGTGCTGCACCACGACGGGACGGCGATAGGCGAGCCCGAGGCGGTGGCCCGGGCGCGGGAAGCCTTCGAGCGTGCCCTGGCGCTCGATCCGCAGTACGCCGCCCCGCTGGCGCACCTGGCCGACCAAGCCTTCGTCCAGGGGGATCTGGATGCCGCGCGGGGCCTGATCGCGCGCTACCTCGGGGTGGATTCCACCGGTGATCTGGCGCACTACCTGCGCTGGCGGCTCGCGGCCGCGACCGACGATCGGCGCTTTCTGGAGGCGATGCGCGCACGTTTTGATTCGGTGCCGCCGATCGCGCTCTATCGCATCGCCGTCGCCAGCCAGCTTGACGGCGTGCGCATCGCGGATGGCTGGGTGGCCGCGCAGCGACTGCTGGCTCGCGCCGCGACGCCGGGAGAGGTCGCGCGGGCCGAGCGACTCCTGCTCCTGCTCGCATTCAATGCCGGCCGGTTCCGCACGGCCGCCCAGCTGATGCCGCGGCAGTCTTGGCGGCCGGACATCGCCCTGTTCGTCGCGGGGGAATTCTGGGACGGTGACCCCGGCAGCCAGGCGGCGGAACGGTCGCGGTTGGCCCGCGACCCGGTGCTCTACCCCAGGTACGAGGTGTTGCTCGGCCGGTTGTGGCGGGGTGAGCCAGTGCCGGAGGCCGAGGTGGCCGGCCTCCGGCGGGACCTGGTAGCAACGCGGGAGGCCTGGATTCAGCGGGCCGTGATCGATCTCGATGGGATGGCGGGATGTCGGCCGGGCGCGGCGCCGTCCGGGGCCGGGGCGGGCGTGGCCCGGCTCGACTCGCTCACGCTGGCCGGCGAGCCGTCCGACTGGTTCGGGTATCGCCCGCTGCTGCTCGCCCGCTGTCTCGAATGGCGGGGCGACGCCGCGGCGGCGCTCCGCGCCCTGCGCCGCCGGCCCTACCGGGCCTGGACCGGCCTCCCCTTCCTGGCGCAGTCGTTTAAGGAGGAAGGCCGTCTTGCCCTCGCGGCCGGAGACACCGCGGGCGCGCGGGTGGCCTGGCGCCGCTACCTGGAGCTGCGCGCCGATCCCGATCCTGCGCTGGTGCCGGAACGGGATCGCATCCGCCGCCTGCTGGAGGACCTGGGACGCTGAGCCCGGCGGCGTCGCGCCCCTGAAGCACTCTTCACACCCAACTCATCGGACCTCCTGCCGGTCACGGGTAGGATCAGGGACACCGCTGCCACGGATTCCCGGTGATTCCCCATCCGCCGTTTGCCAGCCAGCTGTCCCTGGAAGAGGAGCTCGCGACCTTCGAGCGTCTCAAGCCGCGGCTTGCACGGGTGTGGGACCTGCTCACCGCCGACAGCAGCGCCGCCTGCACCACCGTGGTGGTGCCCTCCCTCACCCTCGAGGAAGAGGGGTTGCGGAAGCTCGACGGCGCGGTCTACTACGAGGAGCGGCTGCTCTACCTGCTCATCCGGCTCCGGAATCCGCGGGCCCACGTGGTATACGTGACCTCGCAGCCGGTCCACCCGATGATCGTAGACTACCTGCTGCAGCTCCTCCCAGGGGTGCCGGCGAGCCATGCCCGGAACCGGCTCACCATGCTCTCGGCCTACGACGCGTCGCCCCGCCCGCTGACCCAAAAGATCCTGGAGCGCCCCCGCCTCATCGAGCGGATCCGCTGCGGCATCCCCGATCCGGGCAGTGCCTACCTCACCGTCTTCAACGCGACCCCGCTGGAGCGGCGGCTCGCCGTGCTGCTCGGCATTCCCCTCAATGGAGTGGACCCCGGGCTGGCGCACCTGGGGACCAAGTCCGGCAGCAGGAAGGTGTTTCGCGAGGCGGAAGTGCCGCTTCCCGAGGGGTTCGAAGACCTGCGGGACGCGCGCGAGATCGTGGAGGCGTTGGGGCAGCTCCGGCGGCGGCGGCCGGGGATCCGGCGGGCCGTGATCAAGCAGAACAACGGCTTCTCGGGAGAGGGAAACGCGATCTTCCGCTATCCGCCCGGGCAGGGAAAGGGTGCCCTGGAGAAGGCGGTCCGGGAGGTCCGCTGTGTGGCGCCGGGGGAAACGGCGGAGTCGTTCCTCGCCAGCTTCACGCGAGAGGGCGGGATCGTGGAAGAGTTCGTCGAGGGGGCGGAGGTACGCTCACCCAGCGCGCAGCTCCGCACCGGACCGCACGGAGAAGTGCTCCCCATCTCCACTCACGACCAGATACTCGGTGGCGAGTCCGGCCAGGTGTTCGAGGGCTGCCGGTTCCCGGCCGATGACGACTACCGGGTGGATGTCCAGACGGCCGGGCTTCGGGTGGGCGAAGTACTCGCCCGGCACGGGGTGGTGAGCCGATTCGGGGTGGACTTCATGGTGGCGCGCGATGGTCCGGCCGATGCCTGGCGGACCTACGCGATCGAGATCAACCTGCGGCTCGGCGGGACCACCCACCCGTTCCTCGCCCTCCGGTTTCTCACCGGTGGGGAACTCGATGTCCCCACCGGGCAGTATCTCTCCGCCAGCGGCCGGCCCAAGTTCTACCGCGCCACCGACAACCTGCACTCGCCCCGGTATCGCGGGCTGCTGCCGGAGGACCTGATCGAGATTCTCACCATCAACCGCCTGGGATACGACCAGCCGCGCGAATCCGGAGTGCTCTTCCACCTGATCGGGGCCCTGTCCCAGCACGGCAAGCTTGGTCTCACGGCGGTGGGCAACAGCCACGCCGAGGTAGAGGAGCTGTATGGCCGCACGCTGGCAGTGCTGGAAGAGGAGACGGGGTACGGCTGAGGGAAAGGCGTTCCCGTTCCGAGTTCCGAGTTCCGCGTTGAAGGCGGCGCAGGGCCGGACGGGCTATGCGGCGGCCCTACACCTTCAACTCTCAACTCCGGGGACTCGTAAACGGGGAACGCGGAACTCGGAACGCGGAACTACTTGACCGGAAACATCTCTCCGTAAGTCCGGTACCCCGCCCGCCGGAAGATCGCCCACCCCACCAGCACGCCGCTCGCCGTGACCATGCAATCGGTGATGTCCAGGAACCGCCCGAGAACCAGGACCTGGGAGAACTCCAGGCCCAGCGCCAGCCAGACTCCGGGCCACGGACCGGACCAGGCACCCTGACGCCGCCAGGGCCAGACGGCGAGCAGTCCGCCCAGCGGGAGGTACAGGAAGAACGGCGCGCAGACGTCCACCACGCTGAAGAAGTCCTGCTGGCCACCCAGCGCGCGGAGGGGAACGTACCAGTCGCGCGTCAGCTTGGCGGTGATCGAGCCGAGCTGGTCCTCCGGCAGGAACGGCCGCCAGGCCCAGCACGCCAGCACGGCCGCATAGACGATGACCAGGGCCCGCGGCCGGTCGGGGCCGCGCAGTGCCACGGTCAGTCGGGAGAGCCACCGGGCGGTGGCCCAGGCACCGATGGCGATGGCGAGCGCGTGCAGCAGGGCAGAGCCGGCACTGATCGGCTGCCCGACAGGTCCATGCAGCAACTCCGCGACTCCCGCCAGGACCAGTCCCCAGAGGATGACCCGGTTTCTCGCTGTCTGGTAAGGGACGCCGAGCTCCGCCAGCGCCGCGACCGCCAGCGCGCCCGCGGGGACAAACAGGGGAAGGTCGGTCAAGGGGAGGTCGAGCACCGAGTCCGGTCGGAAGGCGGACAGCGCCGCGGCGAGGCGTGCAGCCGGTCCCCCGGAGAGTACCAGGCTGTCGTGCCGGAAGAGTGGGATCACCGCCTCCAGCCAGGCCGCGGTGCCGTAGCTCGCCCCGAAGAACAGGGCGGGCATGCCGACGAAAGACTTGGCCCCGCGGCGCTCGTTGGCGAGTGCGGCGACCATCAGCAGGCCCAATGCTCCGGCAAAGGCACCGGCCGTGTTGGTGGCCACGTCCACCAGGCTGGCCACGCGATTGCTGGAGAACAGCTGGAGGGTCTCGACCAGCGTGCTGACCGCGGCTCCGGTGAGGGTCGCATCCAGCACGATCCGGCGGAGCGTGGTGCTCGCCGTCAGGGCCCAGACCGCACCCCAGCCGGCGAAGAGGACGATGTTCCTCGCCCCGTCGATGACATCACCACCGCCGAGGGTGGGGTGCAGCGCCCGACTGAGCCGCTGGCTCACCTCGCCGGAGTCGGTGTCGGTCACGAAGGGCGTCAGGGTGGCGAGCAGCAGAATGGCGAGGTAGCCCAGCCGCGCGATGATCCGGGCCCGGCCCAGCCAGGCGGTGCCGGAGCCAGCGGTTCGGGTCACGGCGCGTGCGGAAGGAGCCGGATCGAGGCGTGGCCCTGCCGCGCCGGCCACGCGAACGTCAGACACTCTCCCTGGCGGGTCCGGTCGAAGCCGCGCTCCGACTTGGCCAACGTCTCGATGGGATAGGCAACAGTCTGCGCCGCCGGCTCGGGATGCGCGAGCGCGGGGTGACCCAGGGACAGCTCGGCGACAAACCATCCCTCCGGTGCCCAGGCCGGGTCCCAGCGATAGTCCACCTTCACGCTTCCGTCGGTCGAGACGCGCAGGGTCTTTGCCAGACCGTCGGGGGTGGTGAGCGTGGTCACGACCTCGTTCCCGGCGCGGCTCACCTCGAAGCGGCAGCGGGCCCGGGCCCAGGAGCGGAGCATGGGCTGCGACCCCGCAATCAGCTGAGCGTGGGCGGGCGCCTCCTGGGCGAGCCATTCGACGAACAGGGCGCGGTCGTGCGGATCGACGGGAGGGCGCTCGTCCAGGTTGCGGCCGGATTCACTGTTGTGGATGGCGGGGGCCCCGTCGCCCCCTTCCGGCTGACCGCCGCGGGCAAGCACGTCGCTATGATAGGCCTCCAGCCGGCGGGTGAGCGCGTCGGCCAGGTTGAGGCCGCGGCCAAAGTGGAGCAGCACCTCGATGGCACCGCCGCGGGTCGGGGCGATCACGACGCTCGATGCGCTCGAGTGAATCCAGATCTCGGGCGCGCCGTCGGCATTGAGGTCCAGCACCTCCCAATCGAGCTCCTGGTCCTGCCGGAGAATGGTCTCTGCCCGGGCGAGCTCGCGCCAGATGGCGTGACGCAGGTGCGGCAGGTAGAGGCCGCCGAACACGCCGTGCCAGTAGGCGTCATTGCACTGGGCCCGGCCGATGGCCCGCCGGGCTTCCGGCGGGTCGCCGGCCGCGCGGCAACGGACCGAGAGGGCCGCCATCATCTTGTGCATCCGGTTGGCTTCGGAGTACTTCACCATGAAGTTGCGCCAATGTGCGCCCCGCAACAGGGCGCCCTCCGGCCCGGCCAGCCGCTCCTCCCCGAACGACTGCTCCAGCGCGGCCAGCCGGCGGGCCGGGCCGGGGGGCAGCGACCACCCTTCCATTTCCCGGTATGAGGCGGTCGGCAGGTACGCCAGGCCACCCGGCGGCACCGCGTCCAGCGTCTCGGTGAACGTGGTGAGCCGCACCTCGCCGCTCTGCACCAGCCCGGCCATGGTGGTGAAGAACCGGTCCAGCCAACCGCGCTGGTAGACCCACTCGCGGGTTCCCGGCCAGCCCCCGAACTTCTCGCCGTCATCCGCCAGCACCGCCAGCGGCGCCCCCTGCGCGGCGAGCTCCCGGAGATACGCCGCGGTCTCCTCCGGCGGGCGGAATGGGATGAGGTAGCGGAGCCGCTCGTCGATGGGAAACAGGGCGACCCGGCGGCCGTCGCTCTCGGTGATGTAGGGAACATGCAGCTGGTGGCGCTCGAAGCCGGTAACCAGAAAGTGGCGATCGTCGACCAGCGCGTAACGGACCCCGGCGTCCGCCAGGTCGGCGGCCAGCTCCGGCTCCCATACCCGCTCGGTGAGCCACAAGCCGGTGGCCTTCACTCCGAAGCGGTGGGCAATCGCCTCGCGCAGCCAGCCGATCTGCTCGACCCGATCCGGCCGCGGCAGGGCGGCCAGCACCGGCTCGTACATCCCGGCCAGGAGCAGCTCGACCTTCCCGTCCGCTACCAGCCGGCCCAG
>JBGQJV010000181.1:0-9036 GCA_041499215.1 Gemmatimonadota bacterium
AGGGATCCCTTTGGGTGTGCACCCATAGGGATCCCTTGTCGCTTCGCTCCTCGGGATGACGAGCGTCCTTACGGATCCGTCCCCCCCACCCACTGTTCGCCTGTCCGCCTGTCCGCCCGTCCGCCTGTCCGCTTACTGCCCCGCCGCGATCTCCTTGAACGTGTCCTCCAGCCGGTTCAGCATTTCCTTGAGCAGCGCGTCGGGGATTCCCAGGGCCGGCTCGATGCGGATGGTCCGGGCCCTGGAGTAGGTGCCCGCCACCAGGACGCCGCGTTTGAACAGCCCGGCGGCGCAGTGGAAGCCGATTGGGTCGGTGGGAAACTCCATCCCGATCAGCAGGCCGAGACCGTGCACATCGGTCAGGATTCCGGGATAGCGTTGCTGCAGGGTCCGGAGCTCGCGCAGCAGGTATTCGCCCTTCCGCGCCGCCTGGCCGGGGAGGTCTTCCTCCAGGGTCACCTCGATCGCCGCGATACCGGCGGCACAGGCGATCGGATTGCCGCCGAAAGTGGTGGAGTGGATGATCGGGTTGGGGATCATCACCTCCCACACGGTGGGCGTGGCGATGAACGCCGACAGCGGCATGACCCCACCACCGATGGACTTGCCGAGGCACATCACGTCGGGGACCACGCCGGAGTGATCCACTCCCCACAGCTTGCCGGTCCTCCCCATACCCGTCTGGATCTCGTCGGCGATGAACAGCGCGCCGTGCCGGGTGCACGTCTCCCGCACCCGCGGCAGGTAGTCGTCGGGCGGGACCACGCCCCCCGCCTCCCCCTGCACCGGTTCCAGCACCACCGCCGCGGGCAGCTGGCCTACCGCTTCCAGCACCAGCATCTGCTGGTCCAGCGCGTCGGCGTCGCCATAGGGCACGAACCGCACGTCCTGCAGCCCGCTCTCGAAGGGGAGCCGGAACGAGGCCTTTCCCATCAGCGAGAGCGAACCCATCGACTTGCCGTGGAAGCCGCCCAGCGTTGAGATGAACGTGTTTCGCCTGGTATAGAGCCGGGCGAGCTTGATGGCCCCTTCGATGGCGTCGGTGCCGTTGTTGATGAAGAAGCAGCAGCCCAGCTCGCCCGGCGTCACCGCGGCGAGCAGCCGGGCCAGGGCCGCACGCCACGGCTCCAGCAGCTCCTGGCTGTTGAGCGCCATCCGCTCCATCTGGTCGCGGACGGCCTTCACGATCTTGGGATGGTTCACCCCGGCCGAGAAGATGCCGTACCCGCCGAGGCAGTCGATGTATTCCCGGCCCAGCAGATCGTAGAGCAGCGCTCCCTGTCCGGACCACTCCACGGCGGCAAACTGGCCCGCCTGGGTCACCGACTTGCGATAGGTGAGGAATCCGCGATTGACGAACTTCTCGTAGGACTCGACCGTCTCGGCGATGAACGCGTGTTTCTCTTCCGCTGCCATCTCCCGGCCCCCGATCAGGCCGAGGTACCGGTTACTCAGCTTCAGGACATCTTGATTCGGCAAACGCAATTAATCGGCGCCCCTTTTGAATAAGTGAGGAGTAAGGAGTGAGGAGTGAGGGGGGAGGAGAAAGAGGAAGATGTGAAAGGAGAGAGTGGCCTCTCGAGGAACCGTGCCTGCGCTGCGTTCCCCGTCACTCCTTACTCCTTACTCCTCACTCCTCACTCATCACTGCTGGATTCACGCAGATTTTATCTCCGTCCAGACCTGGTCCCACAGCGCGCCCGCGGTGCCGAGGTCCTTCTGGTACTCCAGCCGCTGGAATTCCTCGGCGGTGGGATAGGGCACCGGCCGTTTCATCTGCGCCAGGGCCGCCTGATTGGGCGAGCCGTACCCGGTGAAGTTGGAGATCGCCGCCCCGACCTCGGGCCGCAGGACGTAGTTGATGAACTCGTGTGCCGCCCGCTTGTGCGGCGCGCTGGCGGGGATGAGCAGCGAATCGGTCCAGATGGTGCAGCCTTCCTTGGGCAGGACGTATCCGATGGCCGGCTGCTCGGCCCTGGCCTGCTCGGTGTCGCCGTTCCACAGCTGCGCCAGCCACACGTCGCCCGAGATGAGCTGGCCCTTCACCGGCGCGGAGATGTAGGCCTTGAGATTCTTCTTGGCCGCCAGCGCGTCGGTCTTGGCCCCACTGAGCTCCGCCGGGTCGATCGAGTTGAGCGAATGCCCCCGGTACCTGAGCCAAGCGCCGATCACGTCCCGCATGTCGTCCATCTGGGTCATCTTGCCCTTGTACTTGGCGTCGAGGAACACGCCCCAGCTGTCCCCCGGCGCCGGGATCTTGTCGGTGCGATAGGCGAATCCGGTCGTGCCCCACTGGTACGGAATGGCGTGCTTGTTCTCCGGGTCGAACACCGGATTGACGAAGGTCGGCGCGAGGTTGGCCAGATTGGTCAGGTACTTCTTGTTGAGCTCCGAGGCCAGGGCCGTCGCGGTCATCACCGGCACGATGTAATTCGAAGGAACGACGATGTCGTAGCCGGAGGCGCCCGCCTGCAGCTTGGCCACCATCTCCTCGTTGCTCTCGTAGGTATCGTAGGTCACCTTCACCCCGAATTCCTTCTCGAAGTTCGGGATGGTGTCCTCCGCGATATAGTCCGACCAGTTGTAGATGTTCAGTTCCTTCTCGATCTGTCCCAGATCCGCGACGGTTTCCTGCCCCGCCGGTTTCTCCCCGCGCTTGCCGCAGGCCGTCAGGACCAGACCGATGGTCCCGAAGCTCAACCCCAGAGCGGCGGCCCGGCTCACGAACTCGCGCCGGGTTACGGCGCCGGACTCAAGCTCCTGCACCAGGCGCTCCACGTCTCGCTCTCGCAGCATTGGCTTCTCCCCTGATGGGTCCGCGTTCCGGGTTCCGCGTCGTGATTCGGTCCCGGAGCGTCACTCGGAACTCGGAACGATCAACCAAGCCAGTCCTTCAACTGGTAATATGCTCCGGCCAGAGGCAGAAACCATGGTCGGCCGGCGTACAGCGGGATGACGGGGAACGGCAAGTCGGCCAGCGGCGGCCAGGGGCCCCGTCCGGCGAGCGCGGTCCCTACCTGGTCGCCCAGCCAACTGGCGCCGGCCACGCCGTGGCCGCAATACCCGAGCGCGTAGCTGATCCCGTCCCGCCGGCCGGCATGCGGCAGCTGGTCCAGAGTGAAGCCCAGAGTCCCGCCCCAGCCGAACTCCACCGGCGTCCCGTTCAGCTCGGGAAAGACCTCCACCATGCCGGCCCGCAGGATCTCCAGGCTCCGTTCCACTGCCTCGGGTCGGAAGGCCGCCCGACCCCCGAACAGCATGCGCCCGTCCGGGGAAAGCCGGAAATAGTACAGCAGATGCTTGGTATCGCTCAGGACCCGGCCGCGAGGAATCAGCCGCCCGGCGAGCGCCGGGTCGAGCGGGGCGGTGGCGATGATGAAGCTGCCGACCGGCACCACCCGCCGCCCGATCCATGGTACCAGCCTACCGCCATACCCGTTCGTCGCCAGCAGCACTTCGCCGGCCTCAACCGCACCGCTCTCGGTCTGGAGCAGGAACCGACCGCCGGTCCGGCTCATGCTCCGGACCCCGCAGCGCTCGCACAGCAGGGCACCGGCGCGGATCGCCGCCGCCGCCAGCCCGTGAAGGTACTCCACCGGTTGCACCGCGCCAGCGGCCGGATCGAGCAGCCCTCCATGGTAGCGGGAGGAACCGACTTCGCTCCGCAGCTCCTCGGGATCGAGGAGGGTCGTATGATGCCCGAACTGCCGCGCCAGGAGGCCCTGCTCCGCCCGGAGCGCCGCAAGGTGGCCGGGTCGCGCCGCGAGGGTAATCCCGCCCACCCGTCCCCAGTGGCACTCAATGCGCTCTTCGGCAACCAGGTGTTCGACGAACCCGAGAGCCGCGAGACTGGCCTCGAACAGGTCTCGTGCCCGGGCCAGCCCGAAGCGGCGGATGATGCTGGCGAGGTCGGCCTTGTACCCCGGCAGCACGAATCCGCCATTCCGCCCGCTGGCCCCGAACCCGACCCGCTCGCGCTCGAGCACCGCGACCGACGCCCCGGCGCGCGCCAGCGCCCGCGCGGCGGCGAGACCGGTGTAGCCGCCGCCGATCACGACCACATCCGCCCGGGCCGGCAGGGACGAGCTGGGGATGACGGACGGGCGTGCGGTGGCGGCCCAGAGGATGGAGTCGGGGGTCACGACGAGTGTCATCTCGGGCGTGGCGCGAGCACCCTCGGGAGACGGCGTGCACCCATCCTCACCCCGCCCTCCCCAGCGCCTGGTCCACGTCCGCGAGCAGATCCGCCTCCGCCTCGCACCCCGCACTGAACCGAATGAACCCCTCGCTCACCGGGTCACCGCCCCAGCGGGCCCGGCGTTCGGCGGTCGAGTGGATGCCCCCGAAGCTGGTCGTCTCCCGCACCAGCTCCAGCGCACCGAGAAACCGCTCGGCCCGGGGCCGGGTCTCGAGATCGAAGCTGAGCACCGAGCCGTAGGCCGACATCTGCCGCCGGGCGATCTCGTGGGCCGGATCCTCCGGATGACCGGGGTAACGCACGCCGCGCACGTCCGAGCGCAGGTGCAGCAGGCGGGCAAGCGCCTCGGCGTTGCCGCACTGGCGGGCCAGCCGGAGCGCCAGGGTGCCGAGGGAGCGATGAGCCAGCCAGGTCTCCATCGGTCCCGGAATGGCGCCGTACTGGGTGCGCCAGGTCTTGAGCCGGGCCAGCCAGTCCGGATCGGCAGTGGCGACGTGGCCTAGGATCAGGTCGGAGTGGCCGGTAAGGGCCTTGGTATCGGACGCCAGCGAGAAGGTGGCCCCCAGGGCGAGGGGCTGCTGCAGCGCCGCGGTGGCGGTGGTGTTGTCGACGGCGACGAGGACTCCAGCTTCCCGGGCCGCACCGATCAGCTCCCTGAGATCGCAGACCTCCAGCCCAGGATTGGTCGGCGTCTCGATCCACAGGAGCTTGGCGCCCTCGAGGAGGGCGGCCTGGGCCTCGTCGCGGGTGGGGGCGAGCCGCAGCTGGACGCCATTGGACGCGAGCCAGTTCTGGGCGAAGCTCCGGGTGGTGTAGTACGCATCGGAGGGCAGCACCACCGCATCCCCCGCCCGCAGACACACCCCGAACACCGCCGCACAGGCCGCCATCCCCGAAGGAAACGCGAGGGCAGGGCCGCCTTCGAGCGCCTCCAGCGCTGCCTCCCAAGCGCTCCAGGTCGGATTGCCGAACCGGCCGTAGGTGTAGGCGTGATCCGCCGGATCACCCGGGGAGACGAAGGTTGAGGCGAACTGCGGCCCGGGCAGAAACGCGCCCGGCGTCCGGTGGTTGGGCAGACCGGCCTGCAGGATCAAGGTGTCGCGGTGCATTCAGGCTCCGAAGGGTGACGCCGGCTCACGCCTTGAGTGGCCGATCGCGCCCCAGCCGGTCGGCCAGGTAGATCAGCAGGGAGGTGGCGAGCAGAATGATGGTACTGATGGCGTTGATGCTGGGCTCGATGTTCTTGCGGACCATGCCGTATACCACGATAGGCAGAGTGGATGAGCCGGCGCCGGAGACGAACGACGTGATGACGAAGTCGTCGAATGACATCGTGAAGGCGAGCAGGGACCCGGAAATGATTCCGGGCCACAACAGCGGCACGGTGATCTTCCAGAACGTCGTGATCTCGTCGGCGCCGAGGGTCATGGCAGCTTCTTCCAGGTGTTCATCCATCCCCTGAAGCCGGGCCAGCACCACCACCACCACAAACGATATGCAGAAGGCGATGTGGGCGATGGTGATGGTGGTAATCCCGAGCGGGAACCCCAGCAGCACGAACAGGATCAGGAGGGAGATGCCCACCACGATCTCGGGCGTCACCAGCGGTACGTAGAGGAAGGCCTCCAGCGCCGTGCGGCCGCGGAACCGGTGCCGTGCCACCGCCAGCGCGATCAGGGTGCCGAACACCGCCGAGACGATCGTCGCCACGACGCCCACGATCAGGCTGGCCCGGAGACCATTGAGAATGTCCTCGCGCTCCGCCAGCCGGCGATACCATTCCCAGGTGAAGCCGGCCCAGCTCACTCCGTACTTGGAATTGTTGAAAGAGAAGACCATCAGCACGATGATCGGCAGGTGCAGGAAGAGGTACACCAGGAGCGAGAACCCGATCAGCCAGCGGGGCAGCCTCATGCGACCCCTCCTCCACCCGGCGAGCGGTCACGCACCCGCAGGTATGTCACCACCGCCGCCAGCACCAGCGCCATCACGATGAACGAGGCGGCGGACCCGAACGGCCAGTTGCGCGCGGCGGAGAACTGATTCTGGATCAGGTTTCCGATCATGACCTGCTTGGCCCCGCCCAGCAGGTCCGAGGTGAGAAAGCTCCCCAGCGAGGGGATGAACACCAGCAGGCAGCCGGCCACCACGCCGGGCAGCGACAGCGGCAGCGTGACCCTGAAGAACCGGGCGGCCGGGCGGGCGCCGAGCACCTCGGCCGCCTCCAGCAGGGAGAAATCGAGTTTCTCCAGCGAGGCGTAGACCGGGAGCACCATGAACGGCAGGAAGCCGTAGACCAGGCCGGTCATGACCGCGAACGGGGTATACAGCATCTCGATCGGCTGCTGGATCAGCCCGGCCTGCAGGAGCAAGGTGTTGATGAAGCCGGTATCACGCAGCAGGAAGATCATCGCGAAGGTCCGCACCAGGAAGCTGGTCCAGAACGGCAGCACCACCAGGAACATCAGCAGGTTCTTCCACTTCCCGCTCTGGGCGATGAGGTAGGCCAGCGGGTAGCCCATCAGCAGACAGATGATGGTGGCGGCGATGGACCACAGGAAGGTGCGGTTGAGGATCTGCAGGTACAGCGGATTGAGGAAGCGGCGATAGTGCTCCAGCGTGAGGCCTGGCTCGACTCCGCCGTAGACCCCGCGCGGCATCAGGCTGTAGACGAACATGATCAGGATCGGCACCAGGAAGAACAGCAGCAGCCAGAGCGTCCCGGGCGCGAGCAGTGCCCAGGCGCGCAGCTCGGCCCGCCGGTGCGTCAGGGCGAGGACCCGCTGTCGCAGTCCAGCCATCTACTCCTCCTCCAGCACCTGGCAGTCCTCCGGCAGCCAGGTGACTGCCGCGCGGTCTCCCTTCCTCCATGGGAGCGGCTTGATCAGCTGTCCCTCGTTGCGGAGCGCCACGGTGCAATCGGAGCCGTCCGCGAGCGTGACGATTACGTGGATGGTCTCGCCCAGGTAGATCACGTCCCGGATGGTCCCCACCAGGCCGTTCTCCCCGGCCGGCAATGCCTCGGGCCGGAACAGGTCCATCCACTCCGGACGAACCGCGATCCGGATGGAGTTTCCCTCGGCGAGTCGAGGATGATCGGGGACGCGGAACGCGCCGAGCGGGCCCTGGACCAGCCACTGTCCGCCTGTCTGCCTGTCCGCCTGTCCGGCGACGAAGTTCGACTCTCCAATGAACTTGGCCACGAACGCGGTGCGCGGGTTCTCGTAGATCTCCGCCGGCGTTCCCAGCTGGGCCACCCTCCCGTTGTCCATCACCGCGATGCGGTCGGACATCGTGAGCGCCTCTTCCTGGTCGTGGGTCACGTAGACGAAGGTGATGCCCAGGCTCTTGTTGAGCTGCTTCAGCTCCAGCTGCATCTCCTTGCGGAGCTTGAGATCGATCGCGCCGAGCGGCTCGTCCAGCAGCAGGATGGCCGGACGGAGCACCAGCGCTCGGGCAAGAGCCACCCGCTGGCGCTGACCACCGGAGAGCTGGTTGGGCCTCCGGAGGCCGAAGGTGCCGGGATCGAGCCGAACCATCTCGAGCGCCTTCGCCACTCGGCCGGGGATTTCGGCCCGGGGCACCTTATGCTGCTCCAGGCCGAAGGCCACGTTCTTCTCGACCGACAGGTGCGGGAAGATGGCGTAGTTCTGGAACACCATGCCGACCTGGCGCTCGTAGGGCCGCCGGTGATTCACCACCTCGCCGGCGATGCGCACCTCTCCCCCGTCAGGATCCGGCTGTTCGAACCCGGCGAGCAGGCGGAGCGTGGTCGTCTTGCCGCAGCCCGACGGGCCCAGCAGGGAGAAGAACTCCCCCCGGCGAATCTCGAGGTTGATGTCGTTGACGGCCTTGACGGCGCCGAAGGACCTGCTGACCCGGGTGAACTGGACGATCGGCTGGTCGGGCGGCGGAACGGCCACGCAGGGGATCCTGTACGAGTGGGGCTTCGGGTAACGTAGGGGTGCACGTTGAGTGGCGGGAGGGCGGAAGGGTCCACCTCCCCGTCTTACCGCCCCAGCAGGGCCACCACGCTCTCCCGGAACACCTCGGTGTGCCGGTCGATGTCCGCCTCCGTCGTGTCCGGCGCGATCAGCGCCATGTTATGGAACGGCGTGAGCAGGATGCCCCGGTTGAGCGCGAACAGATGCATGAACCGGTCGAGCTCCGGGTCCGCCGCCGCCGCGGCTTCGCCGCCGTTCCTCGGCGGCGTGGGACGGAACCAGTACTCGGCCCGACACCCCAGCCGCTTGACGATCCACGGCAGCCGGAACTCCGCGATCACCCGCTCGATCCCGGCCTGGAATCGCTCCGCCAGCGGGATCGTGCGGGCGTAGCTCGATTCGGTGAGCACGTGCTCCAGCGTCGCCCGCATCGCCGCGAGCGCGAAGGCGTTGCCCGCGAGGGTGCCGCCGATCCCGCCGGTGTCGGAATCGGCCAGCGCGATCCGACCCCTGAGCCGCTCCACCACAGGGGCGGAGAACCCGTAGACCGAGCCCGGCACTCCCCCGCCGATCGGCTTCCCCAGGGTGAGCAGGTCGGGCTCGAGCCCATGGGTCCCGGTATAGCCACCCGGACCGGTGCAGATGGTGTGGGTCTCGTCGATGATGAGCAGTACATCCGCGCGACGGGTCAGCTCCCTGAGCGCGGCATGGTAGCCGGGCTCCGGGTGAATGATCCCGACGTTGGTCATCGCGGGCTCGGCCAGCACACAGGCGACGTCGCGCTGTGCCAGCGCCGCGGCCAGGGCCGGGAGGTCGTTGAACTCCACCACCCGGGTGGTCACCGAGGGATGCACCGGCGGACCGAGGTTGCCGGGTCGCGGCTCCACGCGCCCC
>JBGQJV010000182.1:0-9006 GCA_041499215.1 Gemmatimonadota bacterium
GGTCCGGCGTGAGCCCGCCACGAAGACCCAGCTGGCCGTGCTGCACCTGGGGACCAAGTTGCAGACCGGGACACTACTGTGGTGACGCGCCGCCGGTTTCGCGGGCTCGGCACCGGGACGAGGTCTTCGACCCGTCACGAGCGTGTGCCTTCTGGTGTGGCGTGAGGTGAAGGATGACGGGTGAACGGTGATCGGTGAACAGTGAGCGCACTGTACTGACCGCTCACCCTTCACCCTTCACCGTTTCACCGGCCTGCTTGACGGGGCCCAGACCCGCCCCCATCTTCCCCTCAACACTTCAGGGGACGCCCGCCCATGGTTGTCGCTCCTCACACCCTCGACCTGCTGCAGGGTACCCTCGATGTGCTGGTGCTCAAGGCCCTGATCTTCGGCCCCCGACACGGTTACGCAGTGGCGCGCTGGATTCGCGAGACCAGCGACGACTCGCTGGCCATCGAGGAAGGCGCGCTGTACACCGCGCTGCACCGGCTTGAGCGCCGCGGCCGGATCGAGTCGGACTGGGGCGTGTCCGAGAACAACCGGAAGGCGAAGTACTACCAGCTGACCCGCGAAGGTCACCGTCAGCTCGATGCAGAAACCCGCCGCTGGACCCGCTATGCCGAGGCGGTGTTCAAGGTGCTCCGCGCCGCCGAGGAGGGCTGATCATGGGCCGAATCGCGGGGATCCGCCGCTGGCTGCATCTCGACCGCGACGTGGTTGAGGAGATCGATGAAGAGCTCGGCTTGCACTTCGACCTGGCGGTGGAGGAGCTGGTCGGTCGAGGGCACTCCCGCGATGCGGCCCGGGCGGAGGTGCACCGCCGGTTCGGCGACCTGGGGTACTATCGGGACCAGCTCCGCGAGATCGACGAGGACTTCCGGCTCCTGCGGCGACGCACCGACCTGCTGGAGTTCCTGACGGACAGCCTGAGCCACGCCTGGCGTGGCCTCAGGCGCCGGCCATCGTTCACCGTCCTGGTCGCGGTGACGCTCGGTCTGGGCATCGGCGTCAATGCCGCCATGTTCGGCGTGCTCGACCGGCTGATGCTCCGCCCCCCGGCCCTGATACGGGATCCCGCGGCCCTGCGGTGGCTGTATGTCCAGCGAGAATGGCTCGGCCGCCTGACGGTGAATTCCAGCCTGACATACAGCGATATTCGGGACTTTGACCGGGCCAAGGCCTTCTCGGGCGTGTCGGTGGTGCGAGATGTGCGGCTCACCTATGGCGAAGGACGCACGGCCCGGAAGATCCCGGTGAATCTGGTGAGTCCGGGGTTCTTCCCGCTGCTCGGGGTCCAGCCGATGCTGGGCCGCGGGTTCACTCCGGCGGACGATTCCCTGACTCCCGCGACGGGGGTGGCGGTGATCTCCCACGGGTTCTGGCAACGCGAGTTCGGCGGCGACCCGCAGGTGCTCGACCGCATGCTGGAACTGGGGGAGGGCCGCTACCGCGTGGTGGGGGTCACTCCGGAGGGATTCACCGGCGCGACGCCCGATCGCGTGGATGCGTGGCTGCCGGTGCGGACCGCGGCCACAGAGATGGTCAGTGGCCCGTGGGAGTCGAGCCGGGGAATCCACTGGCTGCACGCAATCGCCAGGCTGGCTCCAGGCTACACCGGGGGGCAGGCCGGGGCCGAGGCGACCGGCCTCCACCGGGCCGGGCGGGCAGAGGAGCAGCACTACGATCCAAAGGCCCGGGTCATCGCGGGACCCCTGCTTGAGGCGCTGGGCCCAGACAGTCCTCCGGAGGCCAAGGTGTCTCTGTGGATCGCCGGAGTCTCCCTGGTCGTGCTGCTCATTGCCTGTGCCAACGTGGCCAACTTGCTGCTGTTCCGCGCGATTCGCCGGCGGCGGGAAACGGCGGTACGGCTGGCCCTCGGCATTGGCCGCACGCGTCTCATCGGCGAGCTGTTGGTGGAAACCTCGCTCCTCGCCGTGGTGGCCAGTGCCGGCGCGATTCTCTTCGCCGTGTGGGGGAGCGGGGCGATCCGGCAGCTGCTCTTTCCACAGGTCGACTGGTCGGCCGACGTCTTTTCCTGGCGGATCGCGGGCTTCACGGTCCTGGTCTCCCTGGTCGCCGGCCTTGCGGCGGGCCTGGTGCCCGCCTGGCTCGAGAGCCGCCCCGATCTCCTGAGCGCGCTGAAGGAAGGCGGAGCCCAGGTCGGTTCGCAGCGGTCTCGAGTGCGGGCCGGACTGGTAATCCTTCAGGCCGGCCTCTCGGTGACTCTGCTCGTCGGCGCGGGGCTGTTTCTGCTCAGCTTCCACCGGGTCCGATTATTCGACCTGGGCATGCAGCCGGAGCGGGTGCTGCTCGTCACTCCCGATTTCCCGCGCGGCACACCGGCCCCCCGGGTGGCCGAAGTGTTCGATGCCGCCCTGGCGCGATTCTCGGCCCTCCCCGGGATCGAACGGGTGAGCTACTCGACCGCGGTTCCCTTCCGCGGCAACTGGGCGGAAGAGCTGAAGGTGCCGGGGCTCGACAGCCTGCCCCGGGTGAGCACCGGGGGGCCATACGTCGACGGCGTCTCGCCGGACTACTTCCAGGCGATGGGCACGTCGATTGTGCGTGGCAGAGGGTTCACGGCGGAAGATCGCGCCGGCGCCGCCCGGGTGACGGTGGTGGGGGAAACCATGGCCCGGCTGTTGTGGCCCGGCCGGGAACCGCTGGGCAAGTGCCTCAAGATCGGCGGCGACACCATGCCCTGCAGCGAGGTTGTTGGCATTGCCCGGGACGCCCGGCGGAACAGCTTCGTGTCGGGCGACCGGATGCAGTACTACGTTCCGCTGCCGCAGTTCCTCGGCAACACCCCGAGCGCGTTCTTCCTCCGGGTGCAGGGAGATCCGATCGCGCACATGGGACCAGTGCGGGCGGCGCTCGCCGAACTGGCGCCAGAACTGCGCTGGGTGAACCTGGAGCCGCTGCAGGCCCTGGTGGATCCGGAGTCCCGCTTCTGGCGGCTGGGCGCCACCCTGTTCACCGCGTTCGGGGCGCTGGCCCTCCTGGTCTCGGGGATCGGATTGTACAGCCTGCTGTCGTACGGGGTGGCAAGCCGGACCAGGGAAATCGGTGTGCGGAGCGCACTGGGAGCCCGTCCGTCGGGGATCATGGTCCTCGTGGCGCGCGATGGCATCGGGCTGGTGCTGGCGGGTCTGTGCATGGGGATCGCGGTGGCCCTCGCGGCGGCCGGCGCGCTACGGCCCCTGCTGTTCCACACCTCCCCACTGGAGCCGGGCGTTTATCTCACGGTGGGGCTGGTTCTCCTGCTGATCGCGGGGATCGCAGGCGCACTCCCGGCATGGCGGGCGGCACGGGTCAGTCCGATGACCGCGCTGAGAAGCGATTGAACGGGCCAGGTGGGAAGGGAGGAGTGAGGAGTGAGGAGTGAGGAGTGAGGAGTAAGAAGTGAGAAGGGAGAAGGGAGACCGTCGTGCGGTCGAGGGTTGACTCCGCGCCCGGTCTCCCCATGTTGTCGGGCGCACTTCGCACTTCGCACTTCGCACTTCGCACGTCTCACATCTTACGTCTCACGTCTCACGTCGGCGCTCATCGACCTCCGGCCGGCAGGTGCTCGGTCACGAAATGGGTGAGCAGCGAGAACAGGTGCAGGGTGGTCCCCTGACCCTCGAAGATCCCGTGGGTGCGGTTGGGGTACACCATCAGCTGGAATGGCCGATTGGCGGCGACCAGGGCGTTCACCAGGCGCTCGGTGCCCTGGTAGTGCACGTTGTCGTCGCCCGAGCCGTGGACCACCAGCAGGTCACCACGCAGCCGGTCAGCGAACGTGATCGGGGAACCCTGCCGGTAATCCTCCTCGTTCTCCTGCGGCAGACCCATGTACCGTTCCTGGTAGATCGTGTCGTACAGGTGCAGGTCCGGTACCGGCGCTACCGCGATCCCCATGCGGTAGAGCCCGGGATCGCGGAACATCAGGTTGAGCGTGGTCGATCCCCCGCCGCTCCACCCCCAGACGCCCATCCGGGTCGAGTCGACCCACGACCAGCGCCCGATGCTGCGCGCAGCCCCGGCCTGGTCTTCCGAATTGACGATGCCGATACGGCGGTAGATCGACTTGCGCCAGGCGCGGCCGCGGAGGGAGGGCGTTCCCCGGTTGTCCAGCGTCACGACGGCGTAGCCCATCTGGGTGAGCATGGCGTGCCACGCGTCCCAGGCAAAGTACTTGTCGGTCGCGGTCTGCTCCGCGGGCTCGCCGTACACGGAGAACAGCACCGGATACTTGCGGGTCGAGTCGAAGCCCGCCGGGTACATGACCACCCCGTCCAGCATGTTCCCGTTTCCGGCATCCACCCGGACGAACTTCGAGGGCCCCCTCCGCAGCAGTCCCAGACGGTGCCGCAGCTCGGCGTTGTCCGCGATGGTGCGGACCAGCTCGTGGGACGGGAGTTTCACCAGCTCCACCACCGGCGGGACACCGAAACTCGAGAAGTTGTGGATCGCATACTTCCCGCCCGGGGCGATCTGGTACCCGTGGGTGCCGTACTGACCGTGGGGCGTGAGCCGCTCGGCGGGACCGCCGCCGTCGAGGCGAGCGCGATACAGGTAGCGCTGGGTGGGATTCTCCGGTGAGGCGGTGAAGTAGATCCATCCGCCCGCCACGTCGACCGAGAGCACCTTGTCGATGTCGTAGTCCCCGGGCGTGATGGGCTTTACCTCTCCGCCGTCACGCGAGATGGTCCAGGCGTGGCGCCAGCCATCCCGTTCGCTGATCCACAGGAATCGGCGGCCGCCGTCGAGCCAGTTCCAGTCATCCACCACGTCCACCCAGGCGCTGTCCCGGTCTACGAACACCGGGATGCTGCGGCCGGTCTTCGCGTCGGCCAGCATCACGGTGAGAGCGTTCTGCTGGCGGTTGAGGTGCTGCAGCGCAATCTCGTCGCTGTTGCCGGCCCATTCCATGCGGGCGACGTAGACGTTGCGCGGATCACCCGGGACCTGCATCCATCGGGTGGAGCCGCCGCTGGCGCTCACCACGCCCACCCGTACCGCCGAGTTGGTGGTCCCAGCTTTGGGGTACTGCACCGGCTTTACGAAGCTGTACAGGCTGTCGGTGTCGTCGATGAGCAGGAAATCGCGCACGCCGGCGGCATCGAGCTGCCAGTAGGCGATCCGCTTCCCGTCCGGGCTCCAGCGGAACCCGTCGCGGTCGTCGAACTCCTCTTCGTAGACCCAGTCGAAGGTTCCGTTGATCAGCGTGGTCGACCCGTCCTTGGTGAGCTGGGTGATCTTCCCGTCGCTCACCCGCTCGACGTACAGGTTGTTCTCCCGCACATAGGCGACCCAGTCTCCCTCGGGGGAGAACTTGGCGAACATCAGGGTCGAAGGCCGGCTCTTCGGACCGCCCAGCTTCCGCAGCATCCCCCGGTCGAGGTCCAGCACCCAGTAGTCGCCGCGGGTATTGATGCGCCAGACCCGGGTGGTATTGGTGAACAGCAGCAGCTTCCGCCCGTCGTCCGAGAAGCGGTAGCTCTGCGGCCGGAGCGGGGCGGAGTCGCCCGCGGGAATCAGCTGTTCGCTCCGGACCAGGACCGTGGCGGCGCCGGTCTCCGGATTCACCCGGACGATGTCGGGCCCCTTCGCCTCCGGCCGACGCTGGTAGAAGTAGTAGGCCTGGCCGTCAGGCGTCCACCGGGTCGGGGGGACCGGCTGCGTGCTGAAGAAGTCGGAGTCGAAGATCCGTTCCAGCGTTATGGTCGACGAATCGGCGTCGGCCTGGGCCCGGGCGGGTGAAGGCGCAAGGACAACGAGCCCGGCGAAGGCGAGAGGACGGAAACGTGAATGACGGGGCATCAGAGCGGTCGGATAAGGGTGAGGGAAAGTAATCGACCGCACGGACGCACATAGTCGGCGGGCGGTTTCAGGCCGCCACATTCCGGCGCCGCGCTGCTTGACGGGCTTCGGGGCCGGCCGTAGCTAGTGTTCGCCCTCCTCCTGACCGCGCTGGGCCTCTATGGTCTCCTGTCCTACTCGGTCTCCCGGCGGTCGCGTGAACTGGCCCTTCGGGCGGCACTCGGCGCGCGGCGCCACCAGCTCCTGCGTGCCGCCGCGATGGGTGGCATCCGACTGGTGCTGCTTGGGTCCCTGATCGGCTTGGGGGCGGCGCTGGGGCTCAGCCGCTTGCTCCAGTCTCTGCTGGTCGATGTCACCCCCTTCGACCCGGGGACGTATCTACTGGTGCTGGCCCTGCTGCTCGGGGTGGCGCTGCTGGCGGTCCTGATTCCCACCCTGGGCGTCACCTGACTCGATCCCGCGACGGCACTCAACTCGGAGTGACTCGCTCCACCACGGGGGCCCGCTCGGGGGCGATCGTCTAGAAATCGTACTGCGCGCCAAGCGTCCAGATCAGCGCAGCCTGCAGTCCCGCGCCGCGGAGGGGGAAATACAGGTTTGCCAGGCCCGTGAGCCCACGGTTGTTGCTCAGTTTGATCCCCAGTGAACCGTCCAGACGGTCATCACGGCGGTCAGGGACATTGGCGAGGTCAAGCGTCCGTACCACCGGATATGTGTAGCTGACCGAGGTTCCGAACGAGAACACCTCCTTGCCGATCTGCCACTGACTGGCCACATCGCCCGCGACCGTGAGCCATGGGAGGGCCAGAACGTCGAACCCCACAGTGGCCAGCACCGCGTCGTTCAACTCGCTTCCACCGCGGGCGAAGTATCCGCCATTGGCGTGGCCGGTGAAGACCCCCCAAGTCGCCGACGTGATGGCCTGGGCCCTCAGGTCGAGGTGGCCGTCACCCATGAAGTCCTTTTCGCGGCCCGTCGGGAGCCGTGCTTCGGCCAGCAGGGCGAAGTTCCACCGGCCCCGCGTGGGCAGCGCGAGCTTGGTCCGCAGGGTCACATCCCCCAATCCCGTGGCTGAGGCATCAACCCGGGCGGTATCCTCGAGTTGCAGTGCTGCGGGTGTGCCGAACGCATGGAGGCAGGGATCGGTGCAGGTGATGACCCCGATGCTGCGGCCATGCAGCGAAGCATGGATGACGGGTATGATCACGCCGAGGTCCAGCGCGCTGGTCAGACCGTAGGTGGCGAACAGGGACGTGGCCAGCAGGCTGAAATGGAAGTCGGGGGTCACGGTGATCACGTCGTTCTCGAACTGGGGGTCGCCCAGGCCGGGGTTGCCAATGTCCTGATGCACGAAGTTCAGCCGAACGACCTTGAGAGGGATGCCGTTCAGCCGGTCGAATCGGCCGCCCGTGACGTTGACGCCGACCAGCAGCCGATGAAGTCCCAGGGTCGGGGCGCGCTCCCCCAGCACCGGTCCGGAGGAGATCGGCGTGGTCACCGGCAGGCCCTGCACGAACACCACGGCGGCGCCTCCACTACCCACGCTGGCTGGGATGTTCGAGACGCTGGTCACGATTGAGCTGCGGAGACCTCGCAACAGCCCGAGCGTGATCACGTTGCTGTCGGACGAAGGAATGAAATGAAAGACGTGAAAGCCCTGGGACCCCGAGAGGCACAACGGTACGCCGCAATCCCCGAACACGAACAGTTCGTTGAACCGGGACTGCAGGGATTGCGCGCCGGCGGATTCCGCCAGCAGCACAAGGACCGAGCCGAGCAGCAGCGCTCGGCGCAGCGGCGCGCCCGTCACGGAACGCCCTGCATGGCGGTGATGAGCCAGGCCCCGCGCAGCAGCTTGAAGGTCGCCGCATACCGGTTCACCGAGGTCTGCAGCCCGTTGGGACGCATCATCATGGTGTACACCAGGGCGTAGCGCACCCGCGCCTCGGGGCCGGTCAGCTCCACCGCGAGATCTCTCGGCTCGACGCTGATCCGGGTCAGGCTCGGATTCTCCAGCAGGCGCTTCCACGCCTGCTGGTCCTTGGCCGGCATGTCGGGGTACATCTGCCGCAGTCCTGTGAGACTCCGCCGCTCCAGGTGCTTGGCCCAGTCGAACACCCTCAACCTCACGACGACGCGGGTCAGGCCTGCGGAGGCCTCGGCGTATTCGGGGAAAGCCCGGAGCGCCTCGCGATAAGCGTCGCTGGCCTTTGCGAGCAGGTTCTGGTCCTCGAACTGGAGCGCGCGGTTATACGAACTCTGGGCCTCTGCTCCGGGCCCACTCACTCGCGGAGGGGCCGGCGCTGCTGGAGTCACTATCACTCGCTGGCTGGCGGAGATCCCTTCGACTTCGACCGTGATCTCCGCCGTGCCTGCTGTGAGGGCAGTGACATGGCCGTCGCCGCTGACCGTGGCGACCAGAGGAGCACTGGATCGCCATACCACCGCCCGATCAGCCAGCTCCTTGCCCCCCGCATTGCGGGGCACGGCGATCCACGTGGTGGTCTCCCCGATCGCCAGCGAGGTGACGGGGGTGGTGAGCGCCACCGAGGCAACCACTGCCTCTCTCGGCTGGTCGACCACCGCCGGGCCTGCCTTCCCCAGCATATCCTCGATGGAGGAGAAGCCCGCCTGGAGCAGCCGGGTAATGTCCGGGCCGACCCCATTCGGCACTCTGGCGAAGAGCGCCTCGATGGCGCGGGCGGTGTTCTTGGCTGCGGCGACCTGCTCTTTGGCGTCCTGAGCCTGCCCCTCGCGCTCCGCCGGACCGGCCGCTTCCAATGCCTCGAGCGCCGCTCCGAGCCCCTGCAGTGCTCCCATATACGGTCTGGTCTGCACGGCGATCAGCCTGGTCGAATCGGGCGGTGACACCGCCAGGGCCGGCTGGAAGATCGTGCTGGCGAGGGCCGGGTCTACCGCGGTGTTGAGCGACACCGCGTTGATCAGCTGCATGAGCGGGGAGGTGTTGCTGCCCAGGACTTTCAGCTTCCGGGCGGCGTCGGTGAGGTTGGCGAACGGGGCGACCCTGGCCTCCGCCAGGACCCTGCGCCAGTGGTCGGCGTAGTCCCGGCGATACCGGTTCCGGATGGAATCGACGATGGTGTAGCGCTCCCGCTCGCTCGGCCTCTGGCCCAGGACCCACTCCTCGCCCTGGAAGTACCGCTCCGGCATCTTGAAGGCGGAGTCCTGCATGTAGCGCCA
>JBGQJV010000183.1:0-8962 GCA_041499215.1 Gemmatimonadota bacterium
CGCTGCAGCGCAGTCCAAAGGGAAAGCACAGGGGGATCGGCCGTTGCTCGGTCCGCACGTCGAATTCGCCACCAATGATCTCGATTTCGGCATCGGTGCGCAGTTCTCGTACCCGGTCGCAGACCGCTTCGACATCTATCCCACCTTCGACTACTACTTCCCCGGCAACAGCGTGCACGTGTTGAGCCTGGATGGATCGGTACGGTATTGGCCGAAGCTGAACATGAAGGACCCGGGGCTTTACGCCGGCGCGGGCCTCAACTGGACCCACACCAGCTTCAATCCCCCCGGCCCGGGATCGGTCTCCGATTCGAACATCGGGTTGAGTCTGTTGGGTGGATGGATGTTCAAGCAGGTGAGTATCCTGCCCTTCGCCCAGATCCGGGTGGTGATCGGTGACGCCGACCGGGTGGAGTTTGGCGGAGGGATCAACTTCAAGCTGTAGTCGTCAGTCGTCAGTCGTCAGTCGTCAGCCGTCAGTCGTCAGCCATCGGGTTTCGCTCCGGGGTTTGTCGTTCCTCGGTCCGCTGATGGCTGAAGGCTGATGGCTGATGGCTCCGCGGCACCCGCGGGCACCGGCGTCTCCGCCGTATGCATCGAGATCGGCTCGATGCGGAGCGCCATCAGTCCCACGACCGCCACCGTCCCCGCCGCGAAGTAGAACGGGGCGGCATGCCCCACCCGCTGGAAGGCCCCGGTGGCGAGCAGCGGCGCCACTACCCGCGCCACACCCGCGAAGGTCTGCGCCACCCCCATCGTCGTGCCGAGATCCTCCTTCGCCGCCGCGCGCGACATCAGCGCGGTGGTCGAGGGGAACAGGAGCGCGGTGCCGATCGGCACCAGCGGGATGATGACCGCCAGGGCCCAGACGTTGGGCGCGATGGTGTAGGCCAGAAGCCCGAGCACCAGGATGGCGGTGCCGTAGCGCATCGTCCTGGTCTCCCCCAGCCGCTCCACGATCGGCCCCAGCAGGAGCGAGCGCATCACGAACGACAGCAACCCCACATAGCTGTAGAAGTAGCCGATGGTCTTCTCGGTGACGCCGAACTCGGCATCGAGGAACAATGCCAGCACCGAGGTAAGCGAGGCGAAGGCCAGCATCCCCACGCTGTAGATCCAGATCAGCCGGGAAACCGGGCGGGCGGGGTGCTCCAGCACCTCGGTCGCCGCGTGCAGCACCGGCTTCCGCTTGGTGACCGAGCCGCCGGGCTTGCGCGACTCGGGGAGCCAGCGCCACGCGAAGACGACGTTGATGAGGCAGAGTCCCGCCGCCACCATCCCCGGCGCCGTGGGCCCGAACCAGGCGTGGCTCAGCGAACCGATGGTCGGACCAATCGCCACGCCCGCGCTGGTGGCCGCGGAGAGCCACCCCAGCGCCCGGGCCCGCCCGGCGGGCTTCACGGTGTCGGCCACGTAGGCCTGGGCCACTCCGGTAGTGCCGCCGCCCGCGCCCTGGACCAGGCGAGACAGGAACAGCAGCCAGAGGGCGTCGGCCAGGCCGAAGATGACATACGCGACGGCCGAGGCGAACAGGCCGATCAGGAGCGCCGGGCGGCGGCCGTAGCGATCGGAGAAGCGCCCCCAGAACGGGGCCGCCAGCAGCTGCGCCACCGAGAACGCCGCGGTCATCAGCCCGATCAGCTCCGGCGTGGCCTTGAGCCGCAACGCGTAGTACGGCAACAGCGGCAGCACCATCGCGAAGCCGATCATGTCGATGCAGCAGGTCGCGATGAGCACCGAGAGTTGCAGCAGCTCGGTCGGCAGGCGGCGGGTCATCATCGAGTCAGCACCCGGCGTTCACCCCCCAGGGCAAAGACCAGCGCGGCGAGGGCCATCAGCAGGACCCCATAGGCGGAGGCCACCCCTACGTCGCCCTGCCGCAGGCTGGCGAGGATCTCGAGCGAAAGCGGACGGGTGTCGTAGGTATACAGAATGATCGAGGTCACGAAGTCTCCCAGGGCGGTGACGAACGCCAGGGTAGCACCAGCGGCGACTGCGGGCCGCAGCAGCGGCAGAGTCACCCGGCGGAGCGTCAGCCAGCGCCCCGCGCCGAGCGAGGCGGAAGCATCGTCGAGCGTGGGATCGAGGCCCCGGAAGCCGGCCAGCACGGCCCGGCTCGCGATCGGGAGGTTACGGATGAGGTAGGCCAGCGGCAGGATCCAGATCGTCCCCACCAGGACGATTCGCCCGACCCATGGCGCATGCACCCCGAACGCGGTCGCCAGCGCCACCGCGAACACCGTTCCCGGCACCAGCCACGGTACCGCCAGCAGCCGCTCCACCAGCGCCGCCCCCGGCTCCCGCCGCCGGACGGTCACCTGCCCGGCGAATATCGCCACGGCCAGAGCCGCCGCGGTGGAAAGCGTCGCCATCCACAGGCTGTTGACCAGCGGCCGGAGCCGCTCCGGGTCTCCCGCAAGGGCCAGGTAATTGCCGGTGGTGTAGGCTGGCGGCAGCGTCTCCACCGTCCAGGTTCCCGGCTTCACGAACGACAGCAGCACCAGGGTGAGGTGTGGCAGCAGGAGCAGCAGGGCGAGCCCCCAGCCGCCCACCGTCGCCGCGCGGCGGAGCCCGGGACTCTGAATGAGCCGGGGCGCGGGTGCCACCCCCTTGCCGCCACCGTTCGCCGTGGCCGCTCTGCCCTCGCCCGTCAGCCACAACCCCGCGAGCGCCACCAGACTCAACACCATCGTCTGCACCATCGCCATGCCGTAGTCGCCATTCAGCCGGGTGAAAACGATCTGGGTGGTCATCACCCGGAACCCACCGCCGAAGATGTACGGCGCACTGAACGAGGCCAGCGCGGTCATGAAGGTGAGCAGCGCCGCTCCCCTGAGCGACGGCGCCAGCAGCGGCAGCGTCACTCGCCGGAGGGTACGCCAGCGATCCGCGCCGAGCGAGGCCGCGGCCTCGTCCACCGCGGGATCCAGGCTCGCCAGCCCGGCGCGGGTGAACAGATAGAAGTACACGTACATCGAGTAGGCGTGCACCAGCAGGATGGCGTAGGCTCCCTCGAGTCTCCAGGGTGGATCCTCGAGCCGGAGCACCGCCTGCACCAGCCGGGCCACGAACCCGGTCTCGCCGTACAGGAACAGGAAGGCGATGACCCCCACCAATGGCGGAAGCACCACCGGCAACGCCACCAGCGCCCCCAGGAGCCGGCGGCCGGGGAACTCGAACCGCTGGAACAGGAAGGCCAGCGGAATCCCCAGCATGCCCGCGAGCACCACGCTCGCCACCGAGGTCCAGAGGCTGGCCCACAGCGCTTTCCATTCCCGCGACTCGACCACGAAGCGTCGCAGGTATTCCAGGGTCCATCCGCCCGGCCCGTGCACGCTCTCCAGCGCCACCAGCAAGAGCGGATACGCCACCAGCCACAGCAGGAGCGCCACCAGCAGCAGCGCGCCCCACCGCTTCGGCCCGGCGCTCACCGATCCTCCGCCGGGAAGCAGTGCAGCACGAATTCCCGGTCGGCCGGGTCGTGGCGCGGCACCAGGCTGACCCGGTCTCCGGCCGCGGCGCTCTCGGGCGGCGCGCTGACCTCCACCACGGCGCCCCCTTCGGTGCTCACCAGGAAATGGGCGCTGGCCCCGGTGAAGCGGCGGTCGGTGATCGTGCCGCGGAGTCCCTGGGCCTCGAACGGGACGATGCGCATCGCCTCAGGCCGCAGCATCACCCGCACCGGCTCCCCTACACCCACCGGCGGCCGCGCCGCCACCGGCCACTCCGCCTGTTCCACCCTGATGCGTGCGCCGTTCCCATCGACCGACACCACGGCCCCAGTGAGCCAGCTGGATCGCCCGATGAACCCGCCCACAAAGGGATTGACCGGCGTCCGATAGAGCGCCTCCGGCGCCCCAGTCTGCTGCAACCGCCCATCGCGCAGCACCGCCACCACGTCACCCAGGTCGAAGGCATCCTCCTGCTCGTGGGTGACGATCACCGTGGTGATCCCCACCCGCCGGATGAGGCCGCGCAGCTCGCGCCGGGTGCGCTCGCGGAGCGCCGGGTCGAGGTTGGAGAGGGGTTCGTCCAGCAGCAGCACCCGCGGCGCCGGCGCCAGGGCCCGTGCCAGTGCCACCCGCTGCTGCTGTCCACCGGACAGACCCCCGACCGTACGGCGCTCGAACCCCGCCAGATCCACCAGCGCCAGCGCCTCGGTGACCCGGCGCATCGTCTCGGCCGGGGACACACCCCTGGCCTCGAGCCCGAAGGCCACGTTCTCGCCCACGTCGAGGTGGGGGAACAGGGCGTAGTGCTGGAAGACCATCCCGAACCGCCGGTGCTCCGGCCGGAGCGGGGTTACGTCCTCCCCCTCCACGGTGATGTGGCCGGCATCCGGCACCTCGAACCCGCCCAGCAGCCGGAGCGTCGTGGTCTTGCCGCTGCCACTCGGACCCAGCAGCGCGAGGATCTTCCCCCGCTCCAGGCCGAGCGAGAGATCGAACACCCCGGCATTCGGCCCGTACTGGCGCGACAACCGCTCGAGGCTGAGGTACGTCATCGCCAGCTGTTCCGCGTTCCGCGTTCCGAGTTCCGCGTTCGCAGTTCCACCAGCCCGCATGAGCCGACTGCCCCACGTGTGCCGGGCCCCAGGCTGCGCCAACGCGGAACGCGGAACGCGGAACGCAGAACGATCATCGGGACCTTCCCGTGTTCCGAACATGCTGGTCCCAGTACCCCATCCAGTTTGCTCCCTCGCGTACCAGCAGGTCCCAGTCTACCGGCTCCACCTTCATCGTCCGTTCCACCTCCGCCACCCAGCCCGGCACCCGCTCGGGTGGCAGATCGTGCCGCGCCGGGAGCCGGAACACCCGCTCCGCCGCCAGCAGCTGGCCGTCCACGCTGCCGACGTACTCGTAGAACAGCCGGGCCGCGTCGGGGTGCGGGGCGTTCCGGACCAGCGCGATCGCGTCGTCGATGACCACCGTACCGCTCGAGGGAAAGGTGTACCCGAACGGCATCCCCTTGCTGCGGGAGATCAGGATGTCCGGCAGGTCCCACAGGGTCACCAGCCCCTCCCGCCGCGCCAGCTTGGCGTCGAGTAGTGCCGGGGAGAGGGCGTACGTCCGAGTCTGTCCGTCCAGCCGCCGGAGCCAGGCCATGCCCCAGGCGGTGTCACCCGTGAGTCGGAGGCCCCGCTCTATCATGAGCCCCCAGATCGCCCGCATGGTGCCGCTGGCCACTGGATCGCGAATCAGGACCTTGTCCCGCCACCGCGGCTCCAGGATGTCATCCCAGTCCTTCGGCGCCAGGGAGTCGGGCACGGCATCGCTGTTATAGGCGATGATTGCCGGCGTGCGATAGGCGGGGTAGTACATGTCCGCCGGGCCGATGCCGCCCGAGTCGACCGCTCCCGCCCAGCTGGGTCGGTAGGGCGCGAGCAGCGATTCCGCCACCCCGCGCTGGAACAGGGTCGTCGGCCCGCCGAACCAGAGATCGGCCTGCGGGTTTACCCGTTCGAGCCGCAACCGGTCGAGGACCTCCTGGCTGCCGAGGTCGAGCCAGCGGACATCGATCTCGGGATGGAGCCGCTCGAAGTCCTTCTCGAGCAACGTGAGATGATCCCGTCCGTGGGGCGAATAGATCGTCAGCGGGATTCGTCCGTCCCCGCATCCGCCGGTCACGAGCGCCAACCACAGAGACACGGAGGAACCGGAGGTCACCGCGACGAATCGGTGAAGCAGGGCTTCCACCGCAACTCTGTGTTCTCCGTGTCTCCGTGGTGAATGTCTCACAAAGCAGATCACCGGGCAGGATTCCGGCCCAGCGCGAGCAGGTTCGCGAACAGGCGGAACGCGCCGGGAACCCCGGCCGGCAGCTGCCGGAAGAAGGCCAGGCCGGTGTAGACGTAGGTCCCCTTTCCCACCCGGGACACCAGCAGGCCCCCCTCGAGCGGTGATTCGCCCGGATCGTGCAACTCCAGCACCGGCCCCCATGCCGGATCCCAGCTCCGCGCGAAGTACAGTCCCCTCTCCTGTATCCATCCCTCCCAGTCACGGGCGCCGATCCGGTTCGGGGTGAGCACCACTGGACTCCGAGGGTCGACGATCCTCACCGGCGCGTTCTCATCGGTCACCCGGTCGTGCCCGCCGAGCAGCGCTGTGCTCGGCACCGCTTGGACGGAGATCCGGGAGGTGACCATGGTGGTGGTGTTCACGGTCCCCGGCTGGCGGCTGCCGACGGTGAGGGGATAGGGCGGATAGTTGCCGAGGAAGTAGCCGTACTGCTGATACTGCACGATCACCGTCCCGCCGCCCCGGGCATAGGCGAGCAGCCGGTCGTTTGCAGCGGGCAGATTAGGATCGGTTTCCCAGGCCCGGGATCCGATCACGATCACGTCGTACCGGGCGAGTGAGCGAGTGGCCAGATCCGCCCCGGTAATGATCTCCACCGGCAGCCCGACGCTCCGCAATGCCTCCGGCACCCGGTCCGCTGCGCCCCGCAGATACGCCACGCTGGTGACCTTGGGCAGCGCCAGCGGCGCGAGGCGGATCGACGCCGTGGCCGTGCGGGTATAGCTCCGCGGGTGGATGTGGGGGTAGTCCACCTGCAGCACGGCGAGGCCGTACTTCGCGCCGTGAGCATCAGTGGCCACCGCGTGCACGTCGTAGGCCCCCTCTCTCAGGGCAGGAGCATGCACGGAGAAGCTGAACCGCTGCTGCTCATCCTCCCGGGTGAGGGTGAAACGCCGGGGTGTGACCCGGGCCCACCCCGGAGGCAACTCGAGGGTCACCTCGCCGGTCGTGGTATCGCGGGCACCGTGGGTCAGAGTGACGGTGAACTGCTGCGGCGTCGGCGCGCCCGCCCGCCACACCTCGTTCTCCGGATCGAGCCGCACATCCACCCGGGGTACGATGACCACCGGACGCCGAATCTCCCCGCGGGCCTGATCGTTGGTCCGCCAGCTGAGCTCCCGGGTGGTGCCGAGCCAGCCCGCCTCGCCGCTGCCCACCCGGCGGAACCGGAACCTGGCGCTGGGCGGCGGCTGAAACGGAACGCCCTTGAGTTCGAATCCCAACGGGAGCACCTGAAGAAACCGGAGGTCGGTGCCGGGCGGTGGGTCGTCGTGCTGCGCGTCGTACGGCCAGCGGTACATGTCCCCGGTTCTCGGCCGCCGAAGGAAGTACGGTGCGCTCTCCTCCGGTCCGCCCACGACCGCGCCGGAGTACACCCACCGGCCGACGGCACCCGGAGGAAGCACCATGATCGAATCCTGCGGACCCGCGAGATCGATGGTGCCTGGCCGGACCTGGCCCTGAACCTCCAGAGTGTCCCGCCCGGCATTCCAGCCGGATACTGTCACCGTAACCCGCTGGCCGGGGACGGCACGTTCGTCATCGACCACGGCATCGACCACCAGGCCCTCGACCCGCTGGATCAGGTCCGCGAGGCGGTCAGCCTCCTCGAGCAGCGGATCTCCGCCGAAGGAGAAGGCCGTGCGCCGGTTGGCCATCGCCGTCCACAGCTCCGTTCGCGCTGCGAGGAGAATCGATGCCAGAGCCGGCCCATCCTTACCGACGCCCTCCGCCGAATCGACCAGCTGCCGGTAGCGCTGAACGGCCTGAAGGTAGGCGCTCCGCTCCGCGGGCTCGCCGGATTCCCACAGACCATCGAGCGTGGTGTCCACCCCGGCGAAGAGCCCATCGCGACCTCTGCCGGTCCGGTCTTCCACCAGCTGCAGCCGCACCAGGGATGGCCCGATCCCCTGCAATTGTCCCATGTCCTGGGAGCGGTGCAGGCTGCGGCCGCGCATCGCGATCTGGTGAAAGGACTGACCCACCGCCGGATCGAGCACGCCGCCATCCAGCTTCAAAGTGGTGGCGGCGGTGTCGAACCGGGCGCTGCGGTAGAGCTTGAGCGGTGTCCAGGCCTGAAGTCCCTCCTCGCGCAAGAGCTCCGGGAATCGGGTGGAGTCCCCCGCAATTCGGAACGCCTCCTGCGCGGCCCAGCCCGCGGCCTGATGCTGGCCGTGGCCGTCGCGGGGCGTGCCGGTGAAGATGGATACCACCACCTGGGGGCGAAAACGGCGGACCACCCGCACCACATCCTTGAGCACGGAATCCCGCGGCCAGTGGGCCCAGGTGTCCTCCAGCGTCTTGGAAAAGCCGAAGTCGTAGGCCCGGGTGAAGAACTGGCGGGCGCCGTCCAGCCGCCGGGCGGCGAGCAGCTCCTCGGTCCGGAGCAGCCCCAGCGCCTCACCCAGCTCATCACCGATGAGGTTCTGGCCTCCTTCCCCGCGGTTGAGCGAGAGGTACCCCGCCTCGACCCCCATCCCCCGCACCAGCACGGTGAGGAGCTCGGTGTCCTCGTCATCCGGATGGGCCGCGATCATCAGCACCCGCTGATGGTGGCCCAGCCGTCTGAGCTGCTGATCCAGCGCCACGATCCCGCCGGTCGAGGGCGGTTCCAGCTGAGCGACGGCGAGGGAGGGAATGAGCGGGAGAAACGCGAAAAGCAGACGGCGAAGAGGGACCAGCGCGCTGGGATTACAGGGCACGACGGCCGGCCGGAGTAGAGTCGGGGGTTAACCTAAACCAGTCCGGGGGAAGTTCCCAGTTCTCAGTTCAGAGTTCCGCGTTCCGCGTTCCATGTTCCGCGTTCCGCGTTGGAAAGTGGCCGGAACGGGTCTACCGGCCCCCGCAGAGGCTTGGGCGCGGAGTGAAGGCCCCAGAGTTCGGAGTTCCAAGTTGGGGGCATGTCGTCCACTCGGAACTTCGAACGCGGAACGCGGAACGAGGAACAAGGAACGGTTCAAGCCCCCAGCGGCTCGTCGTGCAGCACCTGCTTGAGCTCCGGATAGCGAAGCCAGAAGTAGGCGCCCATCACCACCGCGGCGAGCAGGTTGGCACCGGCCACGGTCCACAACGGGAAGAGTGACCCGACCTCGGTCGAAACCACGTTGATCACGACATAGAAGCAGAACTCGAACACCGCGAACAGGACCAGCACCCCGAAGCGC
>JBGQJV010000184.1:0-8897 GCA_041499215.1 Gemmatimonadota bacterium
CTCAGGACACCGACAACGGTCAGTGGCTCCCCGTTGATCCGCACCGTTCGGCCCACGACACCCGAGTCGGCTCCGAAACGCCGGCGCCACAGACCGTGTCCCAGGAGAATCACGGGATGCGAACCCGGGATCGAGTCCTCCTCGGGCAGGAAGGTCCGACCAAGAACGGGAACGGCTCCCAGCAGCGGGAAGTAGCCGGTGGAGGTTACCTCCCCCGGCACCGCCTCGGGCTCACCCTCCTGCGTCAGGGTGAGCAGGGTGGGAGAATAGTTGGCGGTCGTCGCCAGGTCCGTCGAGAGGCGGCGCAACAGCCGGATCGTGGGGAAGGACCAGCGCAGTCGCGTGGCCGGCTCGCGCGGTGCGGATCGGATGTTGTAGAGCATGACCAGACGATCGACCGCCGGGAACGGTGGTGGACGGAACAGCGCCGAGTCAGTCAGCGTGAAGGTGGTGACCAGGACGGCGGTGCCGATCGCCAGCATTCCAACGATGGCGGCGGAGTATCCGGGGGCGCGGCGAATCGATCGAAAGGATTGGACCATGCGGCTTGGATGCCGCAGCAATCACGAAGGTTTGAGAATCCCCAGAGGGAGCGCCCGTTCCGGGTTCCGCGTTCCGAGTTCCGCGTTGTCAGGCCGCCGTGCCATCGGTGAGACCTACCCCCCGGGCCGGAAGACTCCCCAGGTGTCCCGCAGGGTGTCGGAGATCTCTCCCAGCGTCGCCCGGGCACGCACCGCCGCGATGATGGGAGGCATGAGCGGGGCGGTGCCGCTGGCGGCGGCCTTGATGGCACGCAGCGTCTGGTGGACCACGGTTTCGTCCCGCCGGGCGCGCACCTCCGCCAGCCGCGCCTTCTGCCGCTCGGCCAGCACCGAGTAATCGGGACGGGTAATGGCGGGAACGGACGAGTCATCGGTGAAACGGTTTACTCCGACCACCACCTGGGAGCCGTCTTCCTGGGCCTTCTGCTGCTGGTAGGCGCTCCGGGCGATGGCCTCCTGGAACCAGCCGCGTTCGATAGCCCGCGCGGCGCCGCCAAGGTCATCCACCTCCGCGATGATGGCGCGCGCCTCGGCCTCGATCCGGTCGGTGAGCGATTCAACGTACCAGCTGCCGGCCAGCGGGTCGACGGCGGTGCCGAGTCCGCTCTCATACCCCAGGATCTGTTGGGTCCTGAGCGCCAGAGTGGCGGCCGCGGCGCTGGGCAGGGCAAGGGCCTCGTCGTACCCGTTGGTGTGCAACGACTGGGTGCCGCCCAGTGTGGCGGCCAGCGCCTGTACGGTGACCCGCACCACGTTGTTGAGCGGCTGCTGGGCCTGGAGGGTCACGCCGCCGGTCTGGGTGTGAAACCGGAGCCGGCAGGTCTGGTCGTCGGCGCCGAACCGTTCCCGGGCCAGGCGCGCCCACAGCCGGCGGGCGGCGCGAAACTTGGCCGCTTCCTCGAACAGGTCGTTGTGCGCGGCAAAGAAGAACGAGAGCCGGGGGCCGAACCGATTCACCTCGAGCCCCGCGGCAACCGCACGATGGACGTACTCGATCCCGTTGGCCAGGGTGAACCCCACCTCCTGCGCCGCGGTGGCGCCGGCCTCGCGCATGTGGTAGCCGCTGATCGAGATGGGATTGAAGTTCATGCCCTCGTCAGCCACGAACCGGAACAGCTCGACCGCCAGGCGGAGCGACGGTGCGGCGGGGAAGATGTAGGTGCCCCGCGCGATGTACTCCTTGAGCACATCGTTCTGCACCGTCCCCTGCAGCCGCCCGCGCTCCACACCCTGCTCTTCCCCGACCACCACGTACATCGCCAGCAGGATCGCGGCGGTGGCGTTGATGGTCATCGAGGTGGACACCTGATCCAGCGGGATGCCGCGGAAGAGATCGTGCAGGTCCTCCACGGTGTCCACCGCAACTCCCACCCGACCCACCTCGCCCTCGGCCATGGGATGGTTGGAGTCGTAGCCCATCTGGGTGGGCAGATCGAAGGCGGTGCTAAGGCCGCTCTGCCCGGCGGCCAGGAGGTGGCGGAACCGCTCGTTGGTCTCCTCCGCGGTACCGAACCCCGCATACTGCCGCATGGTCCAGAGCCGGCCGGTGTACATCGCCGGATAGACACCGCGGGTGAAGGGGAATTCTCCGGGCGCGCCCAGATCCCGTTCCGGTGTGCCTTTCCAGTCCTCTGGACCGTAGACCGTCTGCTTGCTCTCGGGCATGTCAGTTCCGAGTTCCAAGTTCAGAGTTCAGAGTTCCGAGTTCCTGCTCTCCGGTCGCACGATCCCGCACCAGGCTCCGACCCTTCAAACTTGGAACTCGGAACTCTTTCTCACCCCTCCCCCAGCCGTCGCAGCGTATCGGCGACATACCCCACGTCCTCCCGCGAGCCGATCACCAGGGGAGTACGCTGGTGCAGCTCGGTGGGCACAATGTCGAGGATCCGGCGAAGGCCGTCGGTGGCGCTGCCGGAGGCCTGTTCCGCGATGAACGCCATCGGGCTGCACTCGTACAAGAGCCGCAGCTTGCCCCGGGTGTTCCTGGTGTCCGCGGGGTACATGAAGATTCCGCCGGCCAGCAGATTGCGATGGAAATCCGCCACCAGCGACCCGATGTAGCGGCTGTTCTTCCCCTTGATCTCCTCCGGCCGGTCGCCGTGGAATCCGCGCACCGCCCATTGCACAGCCTTGCTCCACCGCGCGAAGTTGCTCTCGTTGACGCTGTAGTACCGGCCCACCCGGGGCGTGACGATTTTCGGGTGCGACAACAGGAACTCGCCGATGGAGGGATCCAGGGTGAACCCCGCCACTCCCTGGCCCGTGGAGTAGATCATCATGGTGCTCGAGCCGTAGATGACGTACCCCGCGGCCACCTGTTTGCACCCCGCCTGCAACACGTCCGCCAGGCTTCCTGGGCCCTCCATGCTGACCCGGCGATAGATGCTGAAGATCGTGCCCACCGCCCCGTTGACGTCGATGTTGGATGACCCGTCCAATGGATCGTACAGCACCACATACTTCCCGACCGGGTAGTTGTCCGGGACCGGAATGATGGTTTCGTCCTCCTCCGAGGCCATGACACACACGCGCCCGGTATGGTTGAGCGCGTTGGTCATGGTCTGATTGGCGAAGACGTCGAGCTTCTGCTGCTCCTCACCCTGCACGTTGGTGGCCCCCGCGCTGCCGAGGATGTTCACCAACCCGGCGCGCCGCATGCTGGAGGCGATAATCTTGGCGGCAAGCGCGATATCGTAGAGCAGGTTAGAGAGCTCCCCGGTAGCCTCGGGGTACTTTTCCTCCTGGTCCAGAATGAAGCGCTCAATGGTGGTGACCATGGTGCTTGGCAGCACGTGTCTTCCTCGGGTTGAGTCGACCGACGGGTGAGAAGTGAGAAGTGAGAAGTGAGCGGTGGTGACACCACCTTCCCGGCCGTGCCCTCGCCCCTCGCTGGCCCCCTCTGCGCCCCTGCCTTCTCACTTCTTACTTCTCACTTCTCACTCCTCACTCCTTCCTCCTCACCGCCACCGTTTCGCGCCGGCCTCGTCCCGAGACCCGGATGGTCGCGCTGTCTACCGTCACCGTCACCGTCCCGTCCTGGTCGGTGCGCCACAGCGAGACCCCGCGCTGGAGCAGGCGGTCTACCACTTCACGGTGGGGATGACCGTAGTGGTTTCCCCGGCCGGCGCTGATCACGGCGATCCGCGGTGCGATCTCATCGAGCCAGGCGGCGCCGGTGGCGGAGCGGGAGCCGTGGTGGCCCACCTTGAGCAGGTCGACCCGTCCGACCCTGCCCGCGAGCCATGCCTCTGCCGGCAGTCCGGCATCGCCTGAGAAGAGGGCGCGGAAACCGTGGTACTCCAGGAGCAGGACGACACTGTCCTCGTTGAGATCCTCCTGCCAACCGGGCCAGGTCGTGTCGGGGTGGAGCACGGTGAACCGCACGCTGTCGAGCTCGAAGGTCTGTCCCGCCCTGGCCGGCCGCCAGGGGACGTCCAGTGCCTCCAGCTCCGCCAGCCATCCGGCATACAGTGGATCGGCCACCAGCTCAGCGGGTTCCCGCACCTCTCGGGCCGGGTACCGGGTCATCACCGACGGGAGACCGCCCAGGTGATCGGCATGAGCGTGGGAGAGCAGCACCAGGGCCAGTCCGCCGGCCCGTTGCCGCTGCAGGAAGGGAACCACCACGCGCCTGCCCGCGTCCCACCCGTCGCCCACCGGCCCCGCATCGACCAGGATCCAGTGCCCGCCGGGAGTGTGCAGCACCGCTGCGTCTCCCTGACCAACGTCGAGAAAATGTAACGTCAGCCCGGAATCGACGTCAGCGCCTCGGACCCCGTCGACGGCCAGGAGGGTCCAGGATGCGGCGGCGGCGCCGAGGGCCCAGCGCCGGAGCGCCTCCCACCGCCCTGCCCGGCCGGCGATGCCCCAGCCCGCAACCAGGAGGACTCCGAGCCACGGAAGTGCCGCGGACGGCTCCGCCGGGACGGTGACTGCCGCACCGTCCCACTGTCCGCCCCACCACGCCACCTGATCCAGCAGGCCCAGCAACGCTCCTGACCCCGCCGCGAGGGGCGGTGCCAGGAGGGGCAGGAATCCGGCGGCCACCAGACTCAGCAGAATCCCGGGCACGGCCACGGCAGCCAGTGGAATCGCCACGAAGTTGAGGCCCAGTCCGGCGATCGACACGGTCCCGAACACCGCCGCCGTGATCGGAGCGGTTGCGAGGGTGGCGCCGAAGCTGCCGGCGAGCGTGCGCCAGAACCAGCTGGTGCCGAGGGCCCGGTCGCTCCACCGGGTCGCGATGAGGGCCCCGGCCAGGGCACTGGCAGACAGCCAGGCGCCCGGATCCAGTACCGCCCAGGGATCGAGCAGCAGCACCAGAAGGCAGGTGCCGGAGAGCAGGGATAGCGGCTGCACGTGGCGCTGACGCAGGTGCAGGTGGGCCGCGAGCGCGGCAAGCAGCGCGGCTCGGGCCGCGGGAGGAGGCCAGTCGAGGAACAGGACGTAGAGCGCCGCCGCGACGGCGGCCACCACCGCCGCCCTCGGACCCGAAAGCCCGGCGGCCCGCGCAAGCAGGACGATCCAGCCGATGATGACACCGACGTGGAACCCCGAAATCGACAGGATGTGGACCAGCCCGGCGCGGGCATAGCGATCACGGAGCTCCGGAGTCATGGCCCCACGCCGATTCACCACCAGGGCATCCACGGTGCCTGAGCGGCTGCCATACAGCCGCCGCACCGATTCCGCGAGCCAGGTGCGCAGCCGGGTCACTACGTCGGGGTCGGCGCCCTGGAGCTGAAATCGGGCGACCAGGAGGAGCCCATCCGGCCGCCCGATTCCTTCCGCTCGCGGAAGCCAGCGGCCTTCGATCCGGGCCACGCTGCCGGCCGCGAGGGTGATTCCCGCCGGCCAATGGGTGAGCAGCTCGCCGGCGCAGGTGGCGGAACGCGGCTCGGCACGGGCCAGGCGCGCGTCGGGAAGTACCGGTTCTATGATTCGGATGACGAGCCAGGTGGGTCCGGGGCGGAGCAGTGCGGCACAGCGCCCCTGATCCAGCCGAACGGCCAAGGTACCGCTTCCCAGGCCCAATAAGGCGGCCGCGGCGGCGAACCCGGACAAACCGCGCCGGCCCCACGTCAGAATCAGCAGCAGTCCCAGACAAACGCACAGCGGGTCCCAGAAACGCGTGAGGCCGGTCGCGAGACCGGCCCCGAAGCAACACAGGAGAAGGGGAGCGGGCCTTGGCCTCACCCCCCGCTCCGCCGGCGCTCGCAGCGCGGCGCCAGGTTCACCTTGCGGATCCCTTCCAGGATGGCCACGTCGATGGCCGCACGGCTCTGGTCCTTGTCGAGGTTGACGTCGGTCACCACCGTTCCCTCCCGCCCGATGACGTACTTGGGCGGCAGGCGGTTGAGGGCATAGACCAGGACATCGAGCCGGCAGGTCTCGCAGCCGCAGAACTCGGGGAAATGGCCGACGAGGTGATCGTACGCCTCGGTAGCGTGATGCTCGATGAGATTGTGCAGACCTGGAGCGCTCATGCCAGCACCACGAGCTGGGGTCGGACGACAGTCCCGGTAAACGTCGAGCCGGTGGTTCCGGTCAGCTGGACCTGGTGGTACTCTCCCGCAGCCGAGGGCGGGAGGTCGACCAGCACCATGAGGTTGGAGCGAGTCCGCGCGAGCATGAGGTCGCCCCGGCGGGCGGGCCGCTCCACCAGCACCTCGTGGGTGGTCCCCACCCGTGCCAGGTTCTTGCACCGCGCCTGGGTGCGCACCGCCTCGATCAGCCGTTCCAACCGTTCGCCCGCGACGGCATCGGGAACGTGATCCTTGAGCCGCACCGCGGGGGTGCCTTCGCGTACCGAATAGCGGAAGGTGTACGCGTCGTCGAACCCTGCCTGCTCGACCAGGGTCAGGGTCTCCTCGAACTGCGCGTCGGTCTCGCCCGGGAAGCCGACGATGATGTCGGTCGAGACGGTGATTCCCGGAATCGCTGACCGGAGCCGCCCGACCACCTCGAGGTATTGCTCGCGGGAATAGCGCCGGAGCATCCGCCGGAGCACCGCGTTGGACCCGCTCTGCACCGGCAGGTGGACGTGCTCGCACACCGCCGGGACTTCGGCCATTGCCCGCACCACCCGATCGCTGAAATCCGTGGGGTACGGGCTGGTGAACCGCAGGCGGCTGAGCCCGGACACGCCGCCCACCGCGCGCAGCAGGTCGGCAAAATCGCTGCTGCCGTCGTGGTAGCTGTTGACCGTCTGGCCCAGCAGGGTCACCTCGCTGGTGCCGGCCCGAGTCAGTCCGTCCACCTCCCGAACCACGTCCTCGAGTCTACGGCTCCGCTCCGGCCCCCGGGTATACGGAACGATGCAGAAGGTGCACTTGTAATCGCAGCCACGCTGCACCGTGACGAAGGCACTCGGCCCCGCCTCTCGCTGCGGAGGCACGTCCTCGTAGTGCTCCCAGGTGCGGAACTCGGTGTCGGTCAGCCGGTCGCCGGTCCGCGCCTGGGCCACCAGGGCGGCAAGATTGCGATACGCGTCCGGCCCGGCCACCAGATCCACTCGGGGGACCCGCTCGAGCAGACGCGGACCCAGCCGCTGCGCCATGCACCCCACCACACCGAGCACCCCGCCCGGACGCTTGTACTGCTGCAACTCACCCAGCCGCCCGATCACCCGCTGCTCGGCGTTGTCCCGGACGGCGCAGGTGTTCACCAGCAGCACGTCGGCGCCCTCGGGAGACTCGACCTGGACATAGCCGTCCCGGCCGAGAGCCCCAAGCATGAGCTCCGAGTCGGCCACGTTCATCTGGCAGCCGTAGGTCTCGATGTATAGACGCTTCATGGGGCGTAAGATGGGCTGTGGCAGGAGGGGGCGGAAGGGCGGGAGGACGGGAGGGCGGGAACGACACTCCCGCCTTCCCGCCTTTCCGCCTTACCGCCTGGTTTCCCCGTAGGGCCTGATCGACAACCCCAGAATCAGGGTGAAGGCGTGCTCCTTGTAAGTCGAACCCTCGCTGCGCCACACCTGCTCCAGCGAGAGGTCGACACCGCCGCGCTCCTGCGCAAAGCGGGTGCCGCTGCCGACCGAGATACCGAACTCCTTCGGCTTGCCACCGACCGCAACCGGAAAGGGAATTTGGGCGTACCGCACGCCGAGCCGAATCGGCAGGTTGGTGGGCCGGCGGAGGTTGCGAGTCAGCTCGCCGCCGGCCGAGAGCTCGAAGGTGTTGCGTGATCCGACACTTCCCTGGGCCAGCAGATCGCTGTTGGCGCCGGACCAGGTCCGGTAGGCGCCCGAGACCGCCATCGTGAGCCGGCGCGAGCCCCGGATCTGGACGCCCGCGGCGAAGGTGTAGGGGAGGTCGACGTTGAAGAGGTGCGTGGAATCGACATCCACCTTGGCTCTGGTGTCGGAGCGGACCAGCCCCGCAAGCCGGATCGCCGGGGTGAGCTGATGGGTCACGCCGAGCGAGAACCCGAGTCCGCTGTAGCTCAGTTCGGCCGTCTGGCGGATGGCGATGAACGCCGTATCGGCAAAATGCCGTCTGGCGTCCTGCCGGCTCGAACCGGTGATGAAATAGAAGGCACCGCCGATCGAGGTCTTGCTGCCGAGCGCCACTCCCCCCGCCAGCCGGATCTCGTTGAGGCCACCCAGCGAGCCGAGGGTATCGGTCACTTCGACCGGCTGCCCGCGGATCGTCTCGGTGCCGGTCGAGGCCAGGCGGAAGTCGCGATCCGCATAGCTCCCGATCGAGGCGGCCAGACCGATCCGGGTGCCAGGGACCGGCCCGCCGACGTACATGAGGGGAAAGCGGGTCTCCCGGATAGAGGAGCTGCCCGCGGGAGACTCCCATCTGCGGCGGCTGGGAGTGAGGACGAATCCGGCCGTCACCGCAGCCTGGGCGGTGAGGGCGGCGGGATTGAGGTCGCTCTCCGGATCGAACAGACCGAAGCTCCCACCGGTAGCCCGGCTGCGCGGGGTCAGGGGACGTCCGGGCAGACCGAGGCCGCGCACCCCGAACATCGAGGACTGCGCCGCTGCCTCCGCCGGCCCGGCGAGGACCAGCCCGAGAAGCAGCAGAACCGTCGCCAGCCTGAGGGCGCGCACGTCAAGGCTCATTGAACGGGAACTTGAGGGCGTAGGTGACAATGATCCGCGGCACGAGTCCGGGAGTGCGGGTCGACCCGAAGGTGGGCCGGGTGAAGCTGCTCGCCTCCGGGATGAGCGACAGGGACAAGGCCGGGGGCACAGGCCGGGTCCCCTGCCACAGGGTCAGGGCCCGGCGAACCTCCACCGACACGGTATCCGTGGTGCCGGGCATGATCGGGATGACCGTGGTGAAGCTGGCGTCGTTCACCGTCGGGCTCTTCCCGCCGAAGTCGGCGATGATAGGCCGCGCC
>JBGQJV010000185.1:0-8897 GCA_041499215.1 Gemmatimonadota bacterium
AGGTCCGGGGCCCGGGCCCGCCATTCGAGATGGTGCCGCAGTTCGTGGGTCAGGGTCTCCCAGGCTTCCTCCCGCCAATCGAAGGCCTCGTCCAGGTCCGCCAGCGCGGAGAACGAGCCGTGATAGAGCACCACCCGGCTCTGGATCCCGGCCGGCCCTCCATCGCCTTCGGCGGGCAGGGGGATGCACTCCCCCAGGGTGTACACCTCGGCCCGGATTGGATGCGGGAGCGTCTTGCGGGAGACCTCGACGGCGGCGACGCCATCGAGGAACTCGGCCGGCACCTCGTCCGCCAGACGGCGAACCAGGCGTTCGAAGTCGTCGAAGCGCATGCCGAAAAACTAGGCGGAAAGGTGGACGGGCGGAAAGGCGGGACACGAAGGCGGAGAGGCGGGAGGCTCCTTTCGGCCCCGTCCGCCTGTCCGCCTTTCCGCCCTCTACGCTGCGAGCAGTGTCAGCGTGAGGGTTCGGGTGTGGATGATCGACTGGACGTACCCGTCATCCGTTACCCCGCAGGGGACTGGTGCCATGGATCCTCCCTCCGGGGTTCAAGAGAGAGACGCACCATCGCGGAGAACATTCCCGCGTCGGGCTGGTCGGCGTGCACCTCCCGGAATGAACGAGGGGGAGCCACCTGGCCCCCCCGGAGTCCCGACCGCGACCACCACGCGTGCCTTCACCCCTCACCGCCATCGTCCCGTTACGCCACCTCGCTACGGCTCGTAGGTCAGGATCTGCATACCCCCGGCTCCGGCGCCGACCACGGCAGTCTGCAGCAGGGCGCCCGTAGAGAGGTCGAACAGATCCACGGCGCCGGCCTCGGCGCCCTTCCCCTCGCAGGAGACCAGCGCGTAGCGTCCGTCGGGGGTGACCTGCACCCCACTCGGCACGGTGTGCGAGGTCTTGAGCTGGGCAGTCTCCTTCCCCGTCACCAGGTCGATGACGCTCAGGGCCTGCGCCCCTTTCAGGGTAGCCAGGAGCACCCTGCCGTCATCGCTGATGGCGAGGTTGTAGGGGGTCTTTCCCGTGGCGATGCGCCGGGAAATCGTCAGCGTGGCTGCGTCCACTTCCAGCACCTCGCTGTGCCGGTTGCAGGCCACATAGAGCTTCCTGCCGTCGGCCGAGGGCTGCACCCAGGTCGGGGCGCAGCTGTTGGCAGCACCCGAAGCCGGGGCATCGTGCGACATCGGGCCATGGGCGTGCTGCTCCCCAGGCATCATGGCGGTGGCCGTGGTCACTACATGCTCGTCGCCCGGCTTTACCGACAGCAACCGGGTGATCCCGTACGAGGCTGGGTCCATCTCCACCAGCTTGTCATCCATCATGCAGGTCATCCACGCCCGGCTTCCGTCGCGTGCCACACGCATGCCATGGGGCATCAGACAGGTCGGGATCCGGGCGATCTCCTGCATCGCCGGGGTATACACCACTGACACCGACGACGGTACCATGTCGCCGAAGAGGTTGAAGTTGGCCACCCAGGCGTAGTCACCGTCGGGCGAGAAGCTGATGGTCGCCGGGAAGTGCGACAGCGCCACGATGCCCACCAGCGAATCATTGGCGGTGTCGAATTTCCACAGCGAGCCGTTGGGCGTGCCGTGCGCCACGCTGGTGTACCAGTACCGGTGGTCAGGGGAGATGTTCAGATTGTGCGGGCCGTCCGATTCCGACGGCCGCGGGTCGACCTTGATGACCCGCTCGACGACCGGGCCACCGGAGCCGAACCGCACCCGGCTCACCTGGTCCACCGCCTCGGAGGCGACGTAGAGGGTGATTCTCGGGGGCGGCGTGCCCGCCGTCTGGAGTAGAAGCGCTAAGTGGAGTGCTGACAGCATGGGTCCTCGCTTGGCCGTTAGCCATCAGCCATCAGCCGTCAGCACGAGGACAGGTTGACGGCTGACGGCTCACGGCTGACGGCTACGGATCACGGAATCAACGGCCCCTTCTCGTCCAGCTTCACCACCCACAGCCCGCTGTTCATGTCGGAGACGAAGATGTTCCCCTTGAACGGCTGGGGGCCCCAGGCCATCGGCTCGTTGGGAACGTAGCCCTTGTCGTTGGCGGTGTGGAAGTATCCGATCTGCCGCCCCTGCCGGTACAGATCGCCACGCAGCTCGCCCCTGATATCCACGATCCGCAAGCCGCCGTTGTAGTAGGCGATATACAACTTCCCGTCTTCCGCCCACATGTTGTGGGCCCCGGCCTCCGGCACCTCGTACTTGCCGACCTCGACGGGGTGATCGATGTCGCTCAGGTCCACCACGTGGACGTAGCCCCGCGGCCCGTTGATGCACTGCGGGCAGCCGAAGATCTCGTCGCCGATGAAGAGGTAGTTCCGGTCGCGCCAGACGTTGTGGGTGTTGCCGATCGGGTAGACGAACTTGGAGACGAAGACCGGCTTCTCCGCGCTGCCACCCCGGTTGAGGCCGCCCACGTCCAGGATCTGCACTCCGTCGTCCCAGTAGGAGAGGTACATGATGCCGTCGTGCACCCAGACATCGTGGACGTAGCGGTTGTTCGGGTCGCCCGTCTCCCACCGCCCCGCCATCTTCGGCGCTGCCGGATCGCTGATGTCGATGATGTTGATCGCCCCGGTCCCGTCATTGGTCACGTACACCACGTTCCGGTAGAACCAGGTGTTGTGGATCCCGGAGGTGAGGCTGTCGGTGAACTCCGACAGGATCCGGGGATGTGCCGGCGTGCTGACGTCGAGCACCACCAGACCGTTCTTGCGGTCGGCCGCCCCTTCGCGGGTGAGCACTCCGACCGTTCCGGCCTCGTTCACCAGCACGTCGTTGATGACCCGGGCGTTCACCATCACCGAATCGGTGAGCGTCGGGTTGGCCGCGTCGGTCACGTCATACACGAACAGGACATTGCCGGTGACGTTGGGCCTTATTCCCGCCGCATGAGTGCCCAGGTAGGCGTAGTCCCGGCCGTCGCTGCCGGTCCACACATGCACCTCGGAGGTCGAGTGATCGGTCTGCAGTCCCCGCCCGACCAGCCGGACCGGCCGCCCGACCTCGCGGGCCTCGGCCTTCACCGCGACGCGGACCGAGCGCGGTCCGACCGTGGCCACCACGGTGTAGATCCCGGGCTTCTCGGCCACGAAGCCGCCGTCGGGCCAGACCCGGGCGCCGAGGTCGTCCCCGGTCTGCACCCCGCTCACGCTCCACAACGGTACCACACCCGCTACCGGCCGCCCGGCGACGTTCAACGCCTCGACCTTGAAGCGGAGCACATCGCCAGTGCGGGCCTTGTCGGCACCGCCGGAGATCCTGAGCTGCGCGACCGGGCTGGGCAGCACCCGCAGCGTATGCTTCGCGCCGACGTTACCGGATTTGACGGTCAGCACCGAAATCCCCGGCGCCACGGCAGTCACGTTCCCCAGCCGGTCGACCGTCGCGATCCGCGGGCGGTCGGTGGACCAGGCCAGCTCGGCGTCTTCGCTCTCGCGCCCGTCCTTGACCAGGGCGCGCGCGCCGAAGCCCAGCGTGGTTCCGACGTATAGCGTCCCCTCGGCCGGCTGCAGCTCCACCGTCGTCACCGGCAGGTCCTTCACCACCAGGGAGGCTGTCGCCGACACCAGCTGCCCGCGGGTACCCGGGGGAGCCGGCTTCACCACGAAGGCACGCAGGTCGGTCTTCCCCGGCTTGGTCGCGGCGAGCCGATCGCTCCCCACCAGGACCCCCTGCTTCCCCTGCAGGTTGAACAGCACCCGCACGCCGGCGACCGGTCGGCCCGCGGCATCGTACGCAGTGCCCTGCAGCGGAATGGTGTCGCCGACGGTGACCTCGATCTGCTCGGGAGAGATCTTAAGCGACTCGACCCGAAGGGCGGCGCGCTGGGCGGCGGTGAGGGCGGTGGTGTCGAACGTGGCGGGTTGCTGGGCCTGTGCCGCGGGCGCACAGACCACCGCCGCGGCCGCCAGGAGAGCCATGCGCATGAACGACTCCGCGGAATTGAGAAGCGTGGACCGCATACGCAGAGGTCCGAGGAAAGTTTCGAATTGAGACGGCAGGCAAGTTTCAAGTTCCGAGTTCCGAGTTCCGAGTTCCGAGTTTCGCGTAGGCGCAGCACAGCTGTACACCGCTACACTCGGAACTCGGAACTTCGAACTCAGAACTGGTGACTACCCGACCCTCTCCCGGATATGGGACATCAGCTGGTCCTGGTGGACCCTGACCTGGGTCATCGCGTCCCGCTCGCGCACCGTCAGCGTCCCGTCCTTGAGCGTCTCGCCATCCACCGTGCAACAGAACGGGGTTCCGGCCTCGTCCATCCGGCGGTAGCGTCGCCCGATCGCACCGCTGTCATCATAGAAGCAGGGGAACTGCCGCTTCAGATCGTGGTAGATCCGCTCCGCCAGCTCCGGCATGCCATCCTTCTTGACCAGCGGAAGCAGGGCCGCCTTGATCGGCGCGACGGAGGGATGGAAGGCCAGGACCACCCGGGTCTCCCCCTCGACCGTATCTTCCCGGTAGGCGTCGGCCAGCAGGGTGAGCGTCACCCGGTCGGCGCCGGCGGAGGTCTCCACGATGAACGGCAGGTAGCGCTCGTTGGCGGCCTGGTCGAAGTACTCCAGCTTCTTGCCGGAATACTCCTGGTGCCGGCCGAGGTCGAAGTCGCTCCGGTTGTGAATCCCTTCGATCTCGTTCCACCCGAACGGAAATTCGTACTCGATGTCGTAGGCGGCCTTGGCGTAGTGCGCCAGCTCCCCGGGTCCGTGCTGGTGCCAGCGCAGCTTGGCCGGGGTCAGGCCGATCGAGTGATGCCAGGCGAGGCGCCATTCCCGCCAGCGCTCGAACCATTCGTCATCGCTGCCGGGCTTGACGAAGAACTGCATCTCCATCTGCTCGAACTCGCGCGTCCGGAAGATGAAGTTCCCGGGGGTGATCTCGTTGCGGAACGCCTTCCCGATCTGGGCGATGCCGAACGGAATCCGCTGGCGCGAGGAGTTGAGCACGTTCTGGTAGTTGACGTAGATCCCCTGGGCGGTTTCCGGTCGTAGATAGACGACCGCCGCCTGTTCCTCCACCGGCCCCATGAACGTCTTGAACATCAGGTTGAACATCCGGGGCTCGGTCAGATCGCAGGTGCTGTGCTCCCCCGGATGCTTGCTGGGCTTCTGGGGGCACTGCGAGTCCTGCAGCTTATCCGCCCGGAAGCGGGCCTTGCAGGTGCGACAGTCGATCAACGGATCGGTGAAGCCCGCCACGTGGCCGCTGGCTTCCCACACCCGGGGATGCATGAGGATGGCCGCATCGAGTCCCTCGATGTCATCCCGAGCGTGGACCATGGCCCGCCACCAGCGTTCCTTCACGTTCTTCTTGAGCTCGACCCCCAGCGGGCCGTAGTCCCACACCGAGCCGAGACCGCCATAGATCTCGGACGACTGAAATACGAAGCCGCGGCGCTTGCATAGCGACACGAGCTTCTCCATCAGCGTGGTTTCGGCCATTGTGCGGCTGCGGTTGCGAGGGTGGGGGGCGTTTCAGGGAGCGGGAAACCTAGGGGGCCTTCGAGGCGTGGGCAAGCGACTGACGTCTGCGGCGGTCCTGCCACATGTGGCACCGGGGAGGCGCTCGGCGCTGATCGCCTATATGGCTCGACTGCAATATCTTAGATGGTACCAATGAGACGTGGATCACACCCGCGGTGGCCAGGAACTCGACGGCGAGAATTCTGCACCATTGACCGGGTAGTTCACCAGCCGCATCATCTGCCTTGGCAGAGAGGGTCTGGGACCCGCCGGGCGTTTGGCCCGGTGGACAAGCGTCCGTCCGGAGGGATTCCGTCATGCGAGTCGTCACCGACCGCCGGGGCTTCGCGCTCGAGGCCACACTGATCCTGCTGGTGCTGATGGCGTCGCTCGCTGCCGCCGCGGTGATGGGTGCGGCGATGGTCCAGCGCAATGCCGGGGTGGACTACCGCGGCACCCGGGTCAACTACGCCGCCGAGGCCGGCGCCGACAACGTCATGGCCCAGCTGGAGACCGCCATGCTGGACGGCCTGATCACCGATCCGGAGCTGGCCGCCCTCACGCCGCCGGTGCTGCCGGGGTTCACCATCACCACCCGGGCCACCAGGGTCGGTCTCCCCACGCCCCGCACCATCTCCAACGGACCATATGCCGGGCTGATCGGCCTGAACCAGCAGATCGACATCTCCGTGAGTGCCGTCGACGCCACCCGCAACCGGAGTGACGCGGTGGTGTCGGTGAATGCCCAGTCGATTCCGCTGTTCCAGTTCGGCGTGTTCTACGAGAAGGACCTCGAGATCCACAACGGCCCGCCCATGACCTTCGCGGGGTGGGTGCACACCAACGGCAACTTGTACCTGTCGTCGGACAATACCTTCTTCCAGGACATCATCACCACGCCGCAGAGCGTGTTCTGGCAGCGCAAGGCCTACAACGAGCAGCGCAACGGCGTGTGGATCAACAACGCCGCCGGCACGCCGGTGCGGCTCGACTTCGACAGCCGCTCCGACCCGACGCCCGCGTCCTTCACGGCCAAGAGCAACGCCAGTTTCAACGGCCGGCTGATGACGGGCGCGACGGGTGTGACGCCGCTCCGGCTGCCGCTGCCAGCCGGGATGCCGCCGATCGAGCTGATCAAGCCCCGGGTGGCGGGCGATCCGCCCGCTGTCCAGAACGTGAAGATGGCCTGGAAGGCCGACTACTACATCGTGGTGGACCTCAACCTGCTCACCACCCCGTGTGCGCCCGGCGCGATGAGCGTGCTGCCCGCCCGGGTGACCCCCGATCCGACCCCGGGCTCCGACTGCGATCAGATCTTCAAGGGCTTCCGCGACCGGTTCGTGGACGGTCGGGAGGATATCGGCGTGGATGTGCTGGACATCGACATGGGCCGGCTGATGGCGTGGATCGATGTGGCCCCGGCCGCCCGTCGGACCAGCATCATGTACATCACCTTCATCAACGGCAGCGCGGGCGATCCCAACCGGGATTACCCGGCCGTCCGGATAACGAACGGTCGGGCCCTCACTCACCCGTTCACTCTGGCGACCAGCGCGCCGCTCTACATTTGGAAGAACTTCAACGACATCGGCTGGCAGCCGGCGTCCTTCCTGTCGGACGCGATCACTTTCCTGTCCAACGAGTGGACCGACGCGGCCCACAACGCCTTTGCCTACACGGCCAACGCCACCGAGATGTGGGTGTACGCCGCCGTCGCGGCGGGGCACTCGGCCACGCCGTGTGACTGGCAGAATGCCGGCTGCAACGCCGCCCTCACCGTGCCGCCCGCCCTCACTGCCAACGGCAGCTACGGTGGCGGGCTGGAGAACTTCCCCCGGTTTCTCGAGAACTGGGGCGGCAGTGCCGCCGGCCGGGTGCTGCACTATCGCGGCTCGCTGGTCTCCCTGTTCGAGAGCGAGCAGGCCAAGCTGCACCGCTGGTCCTGGCGGACCTACTACAACCCGCCTTCGCGCGACTGGCAGTTCGAGATGCGGTTCCGGGACCCGGCCAACCTGCCCCCGGGTACTCCCACCGCCGGCAGCGTGACCCAGATCGCGTTCCGGCCAGTATATTAGGTATATGAACCGACGCCGCCGGATCAGGGGCATGTCCCTGATCGAGATCCTGGTCGTGATCGTCATGATCGGCCTGATGACCGCGGTGGTGATGCCGCGCTTCCGGGTCTCGACCCACACCCGGGTGCGTCAGGCCGCCGACCAGCTGGTGCGCGATCTGGAGCTGGCCCGGGGCCGTGCCCTCAGCACCCGCAGCTGGACCCGGGTGGTGTTCGATCCGGCCAACGAGAAATACACCGGGTACCAGGATTTCAACCGCGACTCGATCTTCGCCATGACCACGGAGGAGACCGACTCCCTCGGAGGGTTCCGGTCCCGCACGCTCACCGACAAGGTCATCTTCGGTCGGGGCACTGCCCCGGACGTGCCCTCCGCCCTGGGGCCGGGCGACATCACCTTTCCCGGTCTGATCATCGACTTCGATGCCCGCGGGCTGACCAATCCGTTCGGCACCAAGGGCGTCGTCTACCTCACCCACTCCGATGACCCAACTGCGGTTGCGGCCGTGACCGTCACCGGGGGCGCGGGAATCCGGACCTGGCTCTACGACGGGACGACCTGGCGATGAACTCACCGCGCCGCGATTGCGGCTTCACTCTCGTGTCGGTCCTGGTGGCGCTGGCGATCCTCTCGATCGGCCTGCTGGCGCTGGCCCGGGCCCAGGCGTCGATTGTCGCCAGCCAGGGCAATACCGCCAACCGGACCACCGCGCTCACCATCGCAAGGGATTACGCCGAAGTGCTCCGGTCCCGCAGCCCGTGGACCCTGGTCTCCGAGGCGCCAGTGGCGGTGGATGCCCAGGGCCAGCCGCTGGCCAGCGGCGCCTATCGCCGCACTACCAACGTGACGGTGCTCGCCAACAACCTGCTGCAGGTGCAGGTTCTGGTGACCTACCCCCGGTCGACCGTCCCGGTGGACATCGTCACGCTCATCTACCGGAGCTCGTGACCCATGGCCAGAATCTCCAGCCCTTCCCGCTCCGGCTTCACCCTGCTCGAGCTCATGATCGCCATGATCGTGGGAGTGCTGGTGCTCTCCTCGGCCACCTCCCTCGCGCTCACCACCTTTCGCAGCATGTCCGGCCTGCAGATGCGCGACGGGATCGACCGAAATGCTCGATTCGTCGGCCTGACCCTGCAGCGGGATCTGGCGGAGACCGGGGTGGACATCGAGTCGCTGGCGGACTTCGGGACCCTGGCTGTCTGGAGCGACAGCATCTCGATCCTGCGGGTGCCCTATGAGCCTGGTCCGGCGCAGCCCTATCCTCTCAGCATCGCCAACCTCCCCACCGGGGTATGCGGTCTCACCTGTGTGGAGATCCAGACCGGCGGCACTCCTCC
>JBGQJV010000186.1:0-8887 GCA_041499215.1 Gemmatimonadota bacterium
CGACTCGGCCGGCAGCACCAGGGGTACGGCGTGACCGACCGCCACTACGAGGTGCTGGGCGACGCCTTGCTCGGGACCCTCCGGGTGACGCTCGGAAGAGCCTGGAGCCAGGAGCTGCACGAGGCCTGGGTCGAGGGTTATACGCTGATCGCTTCGATCATGAAGCCCGCCGGTCGCCGGGCATCGGGTGCGGTGCCGGTCGTCACCGCCTGAGGGGTTCCCTCAGGGCGGAGCAAGTAGCGCCCGGCCCGGTTGGCGCGGGCCGGTCGCTGGAAGAAGGGAAGTGCCAGGTGCCACAGGACTACACATTGCATCCTCGGCTCCACGCCATCGAACGGGAGCTCGCCGCCGCTACCACCCGCGCCGCCCGACTGGTCGATCAGGTCGATGAGGCCGGCTTTCGGCGCCGGCCGGAGCCCGGGCACTGGTCCATTGCCGAGTGCCTGGGTCACCTCAATCTCACGACCATCGCCTATCTGCCGCTGATCGACGAGGCTCTCCAGATCGGCCGGCTCCTGCCGATGCGGTTGCGCCGCCGCCTCCGGCGCGATTTCACCGGCTGGCTGCTCTGCCTGATGGCAGAGCCGCCGTATCGCCGTCGGGCGAGCACCACGGCCCAGTTCATCCCGGGCGGCATGGGCAGCCGCGCCGATGTGCTGGCCGAGTTCGTGCGCCTCCAGCAGGAGCTGACCAGCCGGCTGTACCGGGCCGATGGAGTGGACCTGACCAGCCTGGTCATCGTGTCCCCGTTTGATGGCCGGCTGCGGTATCACCTCTATTCCTGCTTCCGGGTCCTGCCCACGCACCAGCGGCGGCACCTGTGGCAGGCGGAGCAGGTGCTCTCCCGGCTGTGGCAGATCGGACCCAACCCGGAGATGCAGATCGCGGAGGCGTGACCGGCCGGCGTTCCGATCTGATCACCGGCTCCGTGCGACCCCGGCCAGCTCGCGGGCCCCCTTGCCGGGCTCAGGTGGGGCGGCGATCATGCGGCATTCCGTTCCCCTCCGGAGCCTCGATGATCCGCGTCGCCTCGTTCTCCCTCTGCCTCGTCCTCGTCGGCTCACTCCAGGCCCAGTCTCCCGCGCCAGAGCGACGGCCCTTCTCGCTGGAGGATCTGCACGCGCTCAGAGACGTGAGCGATCCCCAGATCTCACCCGACGGGGCCTGGGTCGTTTACACCGTTGGCACCGACGATGTCGCGGACGACCAGAATGTGAGCGATCTGTGGATGACGAGCTGGGACGGCCAGACCACCATCCGGCTCACCTCAACACCCAAAGTCAGCGAGCACACTCCGCGCTGGAGCCCGGACGGGCGCTACCTGGCCTTCCTCTCCAGCCGCGGCGACTCCGCCGACGCCGACCAGCTGTGGCTCCTGAACCGTCGTGGAGGCGAGGCGGAGCTGATCACCCACGTGAAGGCCGGCATCAGTGACTATGCGTGGTCGCCGGATGGAAGCCGACTGGTCTGCGTTATCCAGGACGACGATTCGGTTGAGGTCAGCACGGTGGTGGACCCGGCCGTCCTGGAGGTGACCGATCTGCAGGGGAACCCTACGCTCCAGCCGGGTCGGAGCACCGCGGAGCACAAGACCACGCCGCCGCTGGTGATCGACCGCTTCTATTTCAAGGAGGACTACACTGGCTATGTGAGGCGGAAGCGGAAACATCTCTATCTCTTCGACCCAGCCACCCAGAGCCTGAAGCAGCTGACCCAGGGGGAGAGTGACGAGCTGCTGCCGGCCTGGTCGCCGGACGGGCAATACCTGGTCTTCTCCAGCAAACGGGTCGGCGACGACCCTGATCGGCACGACAACTGGGATCTGTACGTGATCCAGGCGGCGCCCGGGGCCGTCGCCCGGCAGCTCACTACCTTCACCGGATCGGACAACCACCCCGACTGGGAAAGCCACCCCGCCTGGAGTCCCGACGGGCGCTTCATCGCGTACCTGGAAGGGGGACCCGACTCACTGATCTACTACGCCGCTCCGAAGCTAGCGGTGATCCCCTGGGGCGCGCGCGGCGGGCCCACCCCGCTCACCTCGGCCCTGGACCGGGCGGTGGCGGAGCCGGAGTGGAGCGCCGATGGGCGGACGCTGTACTTCCGGGTCGAGGACGACCGAACCTGGTACCTCGCCAGCATGGCGGCGGGGGGCGGGCCGATCGAGCGGGTGCTGGATGGGCGCCGGGTGGTGAGCGCCTACAGTCGGAGCCGGGATGGCCGCATGGTCGTGCTGGTGGACGCCCCCGACCACCCGGCGGAGGTCTTCGCGGTGGAAGGCTCGGTCCTGCGAGCGCTCTCCCATCAGAACGACTCGCTGCTGGCCGAGAGGCAGGTGGCCCCGGTGGAGGAGATCACCGTCAAGAGCAAGGACGGAACCCCGGTGAACGGCTTCCTGGTGCGCCCCCTCGGAGCGGCCGGCAAAGCCCCGGCGATCCTGCAGATCCACGGCGGCCCGGTGTCCCAGTTCGAGGATGGATTCACATTCTACTGGCAGCTGCTCGCCGCCAGGGGCTATGCGGTGATCGGCATGAATCCGCGGGGCAGCTCGGGCCGCGGCGGGAAGTATGCCCTCGCCATCTGGGCAGACTGGGGCAACCGGGATGCGCAGGACGTGCTTGCCGGCGTGGACTACGCCGTGAAGATCGGCGTGGCCGACTCCGCCCGCCTGGGCGTTGGCGGGTGGAGCTATGGCGGCATCCTCACCAACTATGTGATTGCGCAGGACACCCGGTTCAAGGCGGCGACCAGCGGCGCCAGCATTTCCAACATCCTGGCCGGGTACGGTACCGACATGTATGTGCGGGAGTATCAGGCCGAGCTGGGCGTGCCGTGGAAGAACACCGCCACCTGGATCCGGCTCTCCTCGCCGTTTCTGCACGCGGACCGGATTCGCACCCCGACGCTGTTCCTGTGCGGCGAGAAGGACTTCAACGTGCCGCTGCTCAACTCGGAGCAGATGTACCAGGCGCTGAAGAGCCTTGGCGTCCCCACCAAGCTGGTGATCTATCCGGACCAGTACCACGGCATTTCCAAGCCGAGCTACCAGAAGCACCGGCTTGAACAGTATCTCGCCTGGTATGGAGAGTACATCAGGAAGTAGTTCCGAGTTCCGCGTTCCGCGTTCGAAGCTCCGAATTCCACGTTCTGAGGTGCCAGAACAGAGCGCAGGGCACAATGGTACCGATCAGATCTGGAATGAGCGATTGAACTCGGAACTCGGAACTTTGAACTCGAAGGGGGGAACGCAAAGGGCCCCCACGATCGTGTGATTCGGGAGGCCCAGCCAGTTGGCTTGCGGCGGTCATGCCGCTGTGGTGGAGCACCGGGCGTTGCTGACTCCCTGCTCCGTTAGTGCTGATCAGCTCTTTGCCCCGTTGCTGATTCGAGCGTGGTCCATACCCGGCCGCCGGAGACGTGTACCCCCATCGTTCCAGCGCGCCAACGCCCTCCCTTCCTGAGGGAAGCAGTCTCCACGTTAAGGCCGGTACCTGTGCTGTCAATCGACGATTTCCCTTCACTCTGGCCGCGTCGCTGAAATGCAGACAGTGTCATGACTACATCCGCGGTCCCGCGTCTGGGCAAGGTCGGCCTGCCCGCTCCCGTCGCGGAGCTGGCTCGCCGATCGTGGGACGTGGTCATCGTGGGCGCGGGCCACAACGGACTCACCTGCGCTTTCTACCTGTCGCAGGCCGGCAAGCGCGTCCTGGTGCTGGAGGCCAGGGACCGGATCGGAGGTGCCTGCACCCTGGAGGACACCTGGCCAGGCTACCGGGTCTCCCCCTGCGCCTATGTGGTCGGCCTGCTCCACCCTCGCGTCATCGACGAGCTGGAGCTCCCTCGCCGCGGCTTCAGCTGGTGCCCCGCCGCAGGCGGCTACTTCGTCCCGTTCGAGGACGGCTCGAGCATCCAGTTATGGGATGACGAGGTTCTGGCCGAGGCGGAGCTTTGCCAGTTCAGTCCGCGGGACGTGAAGGGCCGGCACGACATGCACGGCCTGATGAGGCAGATCTGCGACGCGCTCCGGCCGCTGGATGACCGTGATGTCTGGCTGCACCGCGGACCGACCAGGGCCGAGCTGGAAGAGCGCCTGGGTCATGACCCGGACGCCATCGCGCTCCTGTTCGACTGGTCGATCGCCGGGATGCTCGACCAGTTCCTGGTGGACGAACGGATGCGGCTGGCGTACATGGGCCAGGGGGTGGTGGGGAGCGCCGCCAGCCCGTTTGATCCCGGCACCGCCTCTCTGTACTACCACCACTACTGCGGCAGGCTCGACGGCGGGGAGCCCGGTGGGTGGGGGTACGTCACCGGCGGTATGGGAATGGTCTCCTTCCTGATCCACGATGCGGCCGTCGAGGCGGGCGCCACCGTGGCGGCGGGTGTCCCGGTTGCCCGCATCATCCCCGGAGAGGGCGTCGAGCTGGCCGGTGGTGAGCGGATCCGGGCACCAATCGTGGTCTCCAACGCCGATCCGGTGGTCACTTGCCGGCTGCTCGGCGCCGCCGCCAACCCCGGCTGGCGGCGCAGGGTCGAGGCGGTGCCTATGACGAGCCTCACGGTCAAGGTGAACGCCGCCCTGGAAGAGCTGCCCAACTTCCTTGCCCGTCCCGGCACCCGGATGCCGCACCACCTCGCGACGATCAACACCCCCATCAGCCGAGCGGAATGGCGCGAGGGACACGCCGACGCGGTGGCCGGGAGAATGCCGAAGCGGGTGTGGACCGAGATCTACCTGCAGACAGCCTACGACCCCTCGGTGGCTCCGCCCGGGAAGCACGTGATGAGCGTGTTCTCCCAGTACATGCCTCACGCCTTTGCTCAGGGCACCTGGGATGATCATCGAGAGGACGCCGGCAGGGTGGTGCTCGAGTCGATAGGCCGCTTCTGCTCCAATCTCCCGGCCGCGATCTCGGCGGTGGAAGTCCTCGGGCCCCCGGATGTGGAGCACCGGCTCGGGCTCACCGGAGGCCACATCTTTCAGGGAGAGTGCCTGCCGCAGCACATGTGGAGCAACCGGCTGGAGTATCGCACGCCGATGGACGGCGTCTATCTGTGCGGCGCGTGTACCCATCCGGGCGGCAGTGTCATCGGCATCAACGGCCGCAACGCCGCATACGAAGTGCTGGGGATCTTGACCTGATCCGCTTCGGGAGCTCTTGACCGGAGAGTCGCAGAGACTTGGGAGGGTGCAGAGAAAGTGCCAGCCAGGGACAGTAGCTCGTCCGCCCAGCGGATCAGATGGATTGCCGGCCTGCCGGGGCTCCTCTCCGCCCTCTGCGTTCTTGGCGCCTCTCTGGTGAGCAGTTCACTTGCCGCCAGGACGAGGGTGGCGGACTCCACGATCGTCATCCTGCTAGGCACCGGCACACCCTATCCCGATCCGCACGCACAGGGACCCTCCATTGCCGTCACGGTCGGCGATCGCATCTTTCTGTTTGATGCCGGTCCCGGTGTGGTGCGCCAGATGTCCGCCGCGGGCCTTCCGGTGAGAGCCGGCCCGGTTACTGCCCTCTTCCTCACCCACCTCCACAGCGACCACACCCTTGGCTACCCCGACCTGATCTTCACTTCCTGGGTCATGGGTCGACGGCGCCCGCTCCGGGTGGTGGGTCCGAGTGGAACGCAGGCCATGACCGACCACCTGCTCGCGGCCTGGAGCGAAGATATCGCGATCCGGACCAACGGACTTGAGCACGGCAATCCCGGGGGGTATGCGGTAGACGTGCGCGAGACCGGTGGCGGAGTGGTCTACGACTCCGCCGGAGTCAGGGTCACCGCCATCGCGGTAGACCACGGGAGTTGGGCGCAGGCCTTCGGTTATCGGGTCGACGCTCCGGGTGGCAGCATCGTCATCTCGGGCGACACCCGTCCCTGCCCCGCGCTGGAACAGGCGGCCCGCGGAGCGAACCTGCTGATCCATGAGGTGTACTCCGGGGCTCACCTCGGACCCGAGCCCCGCCCCGGCGGGGAGGATTGGCCTGAGTATATGCGGGCCTTTCACACGTCCGACAGGGAGTTGGGCGCGATCGCGGCCCGGGCCCGTCCGGGCCTGCTCATTCTCTATCACGTCGTGCGGATGGGGGCCACGGACCGGGAACTGCTCGACGGAATCCGGTCGGGCGGGTATTCAGGGACGACGGTGGTGGGAGCCGACCTCGCCCGATTTCCGGTCGCCCCGCGCTGAATCCTGTGTCTGATTATGATTCAGTTAGGTGCCCAGGCGCAATAAGTGCGGTCCCTCTCCGGGTGGCGGAGTCGCCCGGCCGACTGCATAGTCATGCGGCAGGTCCGACAGCCCCCCGGGACGTGTGACGTGACCCCTGACGCTGGAAACGCGGCATCCACCGAGAGCGGATTCACATTCATCGAATTGCTCATTGTGCTTGTCTTTGTGGGGCTCATGGTGCTGATCGCATTCCCGCGGTTGGAGCGGGCCCTGACCAGTGCCAACGTCCGCAATGCCCGGACCCTGTCGATCGGGCTTTACCAACGGGCTCGGTCGAGCGCGCTCGAGACCGGACGGGTGACGACATTGACGTTCAACGGCAACGTGGCCGCGGTCACGGCGACCCCGCGACTGGTGCCCCTCGCGGGGAGCACGGAGGACACGCTGGGTGGTCCACACGACCTGCAGGCGCTGTACGGGGTGACCGTGACCGGCAACCCATCCAGCACTCTCACGGTGGACCCCCGCGGCCTGGGGAGCTCCAACGCAACTACGATCTACTTCACGCGGCTGGGGAAGACCGACAGCATGTCGGTCAGCGGGTTCGGAAGGGTTGTGAAGTGAGCCAGTCCACGCGAGGCTTTACCCTGGCCGAGGTGCTGGTGGCAATCCTGATCCTCTCGGTTGGCGTGCTGGCCATCGCCGCCAGCTCCGGTGCGGTGTACCGGATGCTCGGCTACGGCAAGCTCTCGACCGAAGCCGCGCATGTGGGGAGTACCCGTCTGGAGTTGCTCCGGCGGGAGGCCAACAGCACCACGCCTCGGTGCAGCAGCCTGAGCGGTGGATCCGACACGGTGATGCCCGGCATCACCGAGAGGTGGACTGTATCCGGTACCGGCCTGAGCCGCACCGTCGTGGAGGTAGTGACCACTCCGTCCGGCCATGGTCCGGCCCAGGACAGCCTGTTTGCGGTGCTGGAGTGCCGATGAGCGGCCGTCGAGGGTTCACCCTGGTCGAGCTGATCATGGCCCTTGTGGTGCTGGGCCTGGTGGCAACCGCGCTCGCGCGCATCTTCATCAGCCAGCAGCGACTGACGGTGGCGCAGGTCGAACAAGCCTCGATGCAAGCCAACGTGCGGACCGGCACGCTGATCCTTTCCAACGAGCTCAGGGAGCTGGCGACGGGTCTCTCCAGCGGTCCGGATATCCAGACCTTCACGGCCACCACACTGCGGTACCGAGCGATGCGCAGCCTGGGGCTGGCCTGCCGGGTGACGAGCTCCCGGGTCTACCTCCGCGCCTCGCCGCTCTACGGGGCCCGGCCCATCTCGACGACTCGCGATTCGATGCTGCTCTTCGTGGAGCACGATCCGACCACCTCGGGCGATGACGCGTGGATCAGCCTCCCGATCAACAGCATCTCCGCGTCCACCTGCCTGGACGGCTCGGCTGCGCTCCGGTTGTCGACGACCGCCGGATTGCCGCTGGCCGAGATCCAGTTCCCGGACGCGCCGGTGCGGACCTTCGAAATCATGGAGCTTGCGCCAGTCCTGGCAGGCGGGCACAACTGGCTCGGCGCCCGCTCGATCACCGCAGGGGAGGCGCTCACCCCGGTAGCCGGGCCGATCACGGTTGCGGGGCTGACCTTTGCCTACCTCGACAGGGATGGCAACATCACGGGGTCTCGTGCCAACATCCGCAGCATCCGGATCACGCTGCGGGGCCAGACCGACTGGGACGTCCGCCCGGGTGGCGCGCTCGGCGTGCCCCTCCAGCCGCTGCAGGACAGTCTGGTCACCACGGTGAGCCTGAGGAATGCACCGGTCCCATGAGCCCATCGCGCAATCTTCTGCATCCGGATCAGAGCGGAGTGGCGTTGCCGCTGGCGCTCTTCACCATGGTGATCGCCGCCGTGATGATCACCGCGGTGTTCTATGTCGGCCGGCTTGAGCAGCGCATGGGGTACAACAGCATTGCTTCGGCCCAGGCCTTCGAGGCGGCGGAGACCGGCGTGTCCGCGGCGCTGACTGCCTGGAGCCCGTCGTCCTACAACGGCATGGCCACCGGCGATTCCCTGGTGCTGCCAAGCACTCCCGTTGGCAGCAACTCGATGTACAACACAGCGGTCCGCCGGCTCAACTCCACCCTCTTCCTGATTCGGTCCGAGGGGCGGTTTCTGGTGGCCGGCCAGACGCTTACCCGAAGGCAGGTGGCGCGACTGATTCGACTGGATCCGCCCCCCATCGATCCCCAAGGCGCGGTCACCACCCGCATCGGCCTCGAGGTGGGTGGCGCTGCCCAGGTCAGCGGGGCGGACGTGAATCCGCCGGCGTGGGGCGGCGTGTGCTCCTCGCCGGGCCCCGATGTCGCGGCCATCCGTGATTCCACTGGTGTTGTGGTCACCTCCGGCGGCTGCGTGGGCCAGACCTGCCTCACGGGCACCCCCAAGGTCGCAACCGATCCCGCCGTAAGCATGGGCACGTTCACCCAGTTTGGAGTCCAGACCTTCGCCAGCCTTTCGGCAGCGGCCGAAAAGGTCATTCCACCAGGCAGCAACCTTGGTTCCCTGGGCCCCACCTTCAACGCCGGCACACCTGTCACCTGTCGCTTCAGCGACCAGCAGAACTGGGGCGACCCGGACGATCCCTCGAGCCCCTGCGGGAACTACTTCCCTCTGGTGTACGCCCCGGGCGACATCACCCTGTCCGGCGGCAGCGGC
>JBGQJV010000187.1:0-8866 GCA_041499215.1 Gemmatimonadota bacterium
CTGGTCGACGAATTGATCGCGCGGTGGCGCGCCGACTACCGGGTGGATACCACCCGGATCTATCTGACCGGACTCAGCATGGGGGGGTACGGCACCTGGCTGCCGCGATGCCAATCGCCGGCGCCGGCAATACCGGCCAGGCCTGCGCCATGCGGGATCTTCCCGTCTGGGCGTTCCATGGTGACGCGGACGGCACGGTGAACGTTTTCCGGGTCAGTCGACATGATCAACGCCCTCAACGCCTGCGTCCCCGTGCCCCGGGTGACACCGAAAAGCACCATCTACCCGGCCGTGGGCTACGACTCCTGGACCCGCACCTACGACGGCAGTGCGGGGCACGACATCTACACCTGGCTGCTCTCCTACCATCGCTGACTCCCGCCCTATCGCGTCTCGGCGGGCCCCATAGATTAGTCAGCAGCCCCCCGGGTACTGGTCTCGCGCCTGCTTCTCGTCGTGTACCCTCTCTGGCGGCGGTCTGAGCGAGCTGGTACTCCATCTCGACCGTCTGCTCCGCCGGACCGTCGGGGAGGACATCGAGCTGGTCACCGTGCCCGGCACCAGCCTCTGGCCGGTGAACGGCGACCCCGGGCAGCTGGAGCAGGTGCTCATGAACCTGGCCGTGAACGCCCGCGATGCCATGCCTGCCGGCGGGACCCTCACGATCCGAACCGAGAACCGGATCGTGCAGCCCCAGGGGGGCCGGGGGCCGGCGGGAGTGCCGGAAGGTGACTACGTCGTGCTGACGGTGGAGGACACCGGCGCGGGAATGACACCCGAGGTGAAGCGGCGGGTATTCGAGCCGTTCTTCACCACCAAGGAAGTGGGGAAGGGGACTGGTCTCGGGCTGGCCACCTGCTACGGGATCATCCAGCACGCCAACGGCCGGATTCTGGTGGACAGCGAGGTGGGAGAGGGCGCCTGGTTCCTGGTATTCCTGCCGCGCGCTCACGGGGTGCCTGCGCCCTCTGTCTGGGGCTCGGTCGAGGACAGCCTGCCACCCGGCTGGGAGACCGTGCTGGTGGTGGAGGACGAGCCGCAGGTGCGGGAGCTGATCCGGCGCACGCTCAGCTCGGCGGGCTACACCGTGATCACCGCACGCAATGGCGACGAGGCGATCGCCGCGGCCGCGACAACGCCGGGCGGCTGTCTCTCCTGCTCACCGACATGGTACTGCCGCTCAGGAGCGGAACGGATGTGGCGCACGCCCTCAGGCTCGAGCGGCCCGATTTGCGTGTGCTCTTCACCTCGGGGTATGCCGAACAGTCGGTGGCGTTCGGAGACGATCTCGCGGCCGATTCCAGCCTCCTCCCCAAGCCGTTCACCGGTCCGCTGCTGGCCCGTCGGGTTCGCGAGCTGCTCGACCGGCACCGCAGGCCGTAGCCCCGACGAGCAGGCCTCTCGAACGACTCAGGCCGAGAGTCTCCGGAGCCCCGCCCGGACCCGCTTCAGCTCCGGCACTTCGCCCAGCAGGGCCAGGATCTCTCCGGCCCGCTCGAGCAGCGCGCGGGCCTCCTCCCGCTGGCCGAGCTGCTCCCGGAACATCGCGTACTGATGGTAGGCCTGGCCCTCTTCCCCGGGTGGCACCGAGAGCTGCCGGCACAGCTCCAGGGCCTTCTCGAAGAACACGAATCCCCCGTCATCTCCCTGGCCGCCGCGGAGCCGGCCCAGAAACAGGTAGATGGGCACCAGGCGGCGGGTGAGGCTCCGCTCGATCGCGAGCTGCTCTCCGCGCCGGGCTTCTTCCTCGGCCTCGAGAACCCGCTCGGCCGCCAGGTACAACTCGGCGAGATTGAGCCGGATCGTCACTTCGAGATCGGGAGCCCCGCCGGACCGTCTGCACCAGGCGAGCGCCTCGCGGTAGGCGCCCGAGGTCCGATGGGGGCGGCCGAGCGCCGCGTCCAGCTGCCCCTGGCTGTTCATCGCCCGCGCCATTTCGAGCGAGGCCCCCAGCCGCTCGAATCCCTCCCGGGCCCGGTCCAGGTAGTCCCCCGCCCGGGTCAGGTCGGCCCGGCCCAACGCGACCAGCGCAAGCTGGTGCTGGATCTTGGCACTGCGCAGCGGGTCCTTCTCCCGCTCGGCCAGCTGCAAACCGCGCTGATACCACGCCTGGGCCCCGAACAGATTCCCCTCCTCCATTGCGACCGCTCCCAGGCCCTGGCAGGCGTCGATGGCTTCTCCGGCGGCCTGGGCTGCTTCCGCCAGGGCGAGCGCGCGCTGGTAGTGACGCGCGGCCGCGGCATAGTGGCCGACCTCGAGCTCCAGCCGGCCCAGCCGGTTGAGCACCGACAACTCGGGCAGCCGGTTGGCCAGTCCCTCGCTCAGCCCCTGGGCAGCGTCGTACCAGGCCCGCGCCTGGCCGGGGCGCCCGATGAGCTCTTCGTGATTCCCGGCCTCGAGCAATGCGGCCACCGCCGCCGCCGTCTCACCCCGCTGTTCGGCCTCGAGCGCGGTGATGACCGCCCCGTACAGCAGTGAGAGGTGCTGCCGCGCCCGGTCGAGCGCCTCCGGCATGCGCCGCTCCAGCTCGGCCGCCTGCACGAACCGCTTGCCCACCGTGAGATACGGCGCCGAGCTCGCCCAGACATCCTGGTTGTCCTGCCGGGACGAGGCGAGCAGCAGCGCCCGAAGCGGGCCGAGGAGCTCGACATCCGGAATCAACCGGAGGGCCTGCTCCACCCTGAGCGGCGGAGCGACTCCGGACCCGGTCGGAAGGGTCGTTTCCTCGCCCACGGGGTCAGATCCCATACTCGCGCATCTTGCGCGCCAGGGTATTGCGGTGAATCCGCAGGATCGCGGCGGCGGCATTGATCTGGCCGCCGGTATGCTCGAGCACCCGGGCGATGTGCCGGGCCTCCGCCTCCTCGAGGCTGAGGGGCAGGGTGCCGCGGGTCGCGGCCGGTGCGGCCCCGCGCAGCTCGTCCGGCAGGCTCTCAACCGAGAGCAGGCCGCCGTCGGCCACGATCACCGCGCGCTCGATGACGTTGCGCAGCTCGCGCACGTTACCGACCCAGGGATGCCCCTGGAGCAGCTCGAGCGCGCGGTCGGAGATGAAGTCGATCTGCTTGCCATAGCGCTCGGCAAACTGCCGCGCAAAATGGGCCATCAGCAGGCGGAGGTCGTCGCCCCGCTCCGTCAGTCGCGGCAGGCGAAGCGTCATCACTGCCAGGCGGTAGTACAGGTCCTCGCGGAAGCGCCCGCTCGCCACCGCGGCCCGCAGATCGTGGTTGGTGGCCGCCATGAGGCGCACGTCGACCGGAATCACCTGGCGGCCGCCGACCCGCTCCACCTCGCGCTCCTGGATCGCCCGCAGGATCTTGGCCTGAAGCGGGAGACTCATGTCCGCGATCTCGTCCAGGAACAGCGTGCCTCCGCTGGCCTGCTCGAACCGCCCGACCCGGGTCATCACCGCACCGGTGAAGGCGCCCTTCTCGTGCCCGAACAGCTCGCTCTCCAGCAGATTGTCCGGGATCGCGGCGCAGTTGACCGCCACGAACGGCCGGTTTGCCCGCGGGCCGTTCAGCTGGATCGCCCGGGCAACGACCTCCTTGCCGGTGCCCGATTCTCCCAGAATGAGCACCGTCGCGGTGCTCGCCGCGACCCGGGCGATGAGGCCGTACACCTCCAGCATCGCCGGGCTTTGACCGATCAGGGCGTACTGGCCCACGACCTCGGCCGCAACCATCGGCAGCGGCACCGGAACTTCCTCCACCGAGGACTGCGCCCGGCGGACCGCACTCAGAAACGCGTCCTTCTGCAGGGGCAGCTTCAGCAGGTGCTGCACGCCGAGTCGCTCGGCCCGCACCGCCAGTCCCATGGAAGGGTGGGAGACCAGGCCGATGAGCCGGGGAAAGCCCTTGAGCGCCCGCAGCGTCTCCACCCACCATCCCAGTTCCTCCTCGGGATGGTCGTCGACCACCGCCAGGACCAAGTGCCAGGTGGCGTGGGTGAGCAGCCGCGTGCCGTGCGGCAGATCGGGAGCGAATTCGAGATGAATTTCCGCCTCGGGAGCCCAGCGGGCGAGGCTCTCCGCCAGGCCTTCGGCCGAGCCAACCACCAGGACGCGCGGCGTGGTGACGGAGGGTGCCGGCCCGCGCAGGGCCGCCGCCGAGGCTGGGCGGGAGGCAGTCATGGGTGGGCACCCAGGTAGCGGACGACCAGGACCAGGGCGTCGTCCGACGCTCGCCCGTGGCGGGCGAGGATCGAATCGGCGATCCGCTGCACCGGCTCGCCGGTGAGGAGGTCCTCGGCGAACGGGCGTTCGATGCCGTCGGTCGCCAGGATGAGCAGGGTCGCGGGGCCCAGATGATGGGTGCCGGACCGGCCGGGCGCCAAATCGCCCCCGACCACGCCGCGCTGGGTGATCACGCCACGCCGCATGGTCCGTCCATCCGGCCCGCGCCACAGCAGCAGCCCCTCGACATTGCCCACCCCGTGCCAGGTCAGCTGCCGGTCTTCGTTGTGGAACGAAGCGGCCGTCATAACCGCGCCGCGGGATCCGCGAAGCGCCTCGTTGCAGCGCAGGAACAGCGTGGCGACCGGCTCGCCCGCGTGCGCCTGCAGCGTGGCGACCGCGAGCCGGGCCACGGCCGCGGCCTCCGGTCCGTGTCCCAGGCCGTCCACCGCGGCCACCAGGACCCCGCCGGCAAACGGCGCCACGAGGTGCAGGTCGCCCGATTCGATCTCACCGGGCAGGGAGCGGGTGGCCACCGCCCAGTCGACTCCCCGCATCCGATCGATCGACGCGGTCACGACCGGGCCCACTTCCGCATGGTGACCGTGGTGCCGCGGCCGGGCTCCGAGGCGATCTCGAACTCGTCCATCAGGCGTCTGGTGCCCGGGAGCCCCACGCCGAAGCCGTTGCCGGTCGAATAGCCGTCCTGCATGGCCAGGGTGAGGTCCGGGATGCCCGGTCCCTGGTCCCGGGCGACCACCAGCAGGCCGCGCCGCGAGCCGTGGTTGATCGGTCGCAGGAGGATTTCCCCCCGGGTGGCATAGCGGACGATGTTGCGCGCCACTTCCGAGATCGCCGCCGCGATGACCGTCTGATCGCCTTCTCCGAAGCCGGTCCGGGCGGCAACCTGGCGGCCCAGCTGGCGCGCGGTCAGGATGTCCGCGTCCGAGGTGATGGGAACGGCGATCTCAGGCTCCACCGCTGATCCGCTCCCGGGTGCTCCGTGCCAGAAAGGCGAGCCCCTCTTCGAGATCCAGCGCCGTCGCCACTCCCTCCAGCCGGAGCCCCAGCTGGACCATCGCCATCGCCACGTCCGGCTGGATCCCAACGATCACGGTGTCCGCACCGCGCAGGCGGATCATGTGGGCGATGTCGCTGAGGGTGCGCGCGGCGAACGAGTCCATGACGTCGAGGGCCGTCACATCGACGATCACGCCCCGCGAGCGGAACCGCCCCACCTGATCGACCAGGGCATCGCGCAGGTGCAGCAGGTCGGCGTCGGTGAGGGCCGATTGGATGGAGGCCATCAGATAGGCCCCCAGCTTGAGGATGGGCACTTCCATGGGGCCCGAGTCCTTACGTCACTTCTGGCCGGTGCTTTCGCCTACCTGCTGCGCGGCTTCGCCCAGCAGCACCACCTTGTAGCCCAGCAGCCGCTCCGCCTCTTCGATGCCTCCTTGCAGGTCACCCACGGTGTTCATCTTGGTCAGGTCCACCCCGATCTGCACCAGCGTCTGGGCGATCTCCGGCGACAGACCGGTCACGATGACCGTCGCGCCCAGCAGCCGGGAGGCCTCCACCGTGAGCACCAGGTGGTTGGCCACGTTCGAGTCCATCGCCGCCACGCCGGTGATATCGATGACCACCACCCGTGCCCGGTTGGTGCGGATGGCGCGGAGCAGCTGTTCGGTGAGCTGTCGCGCCCGCTGCGGATCGATCAGTCCGATGATCGGCAGGATCAGCAGCCGCTCGCGCACCTGGAGCACCGGAGTGGAGAGTTCCCGGATCGCCTCCTGCTGCTCCCGGATGATGCGCTCCCGTTCCTGCACGAAACCCACCGCCACCGTGTTGGCGATCCGGTTGGCGGCCGGCTCGTACGCGTCCAGAATCCGGTTGAGCTTGGTGAAGTCTTCGTGGTACTTCGCGAACAGCGAGCGGGCCAGCACGTCGCGCAGCAGCAGCACGATGCCGACCACTTCGTGGGTCTCCACCCCCCGCGGGATAATGCGCTCCGACAGGTTCCGCGCGTAGGCCTGCAGGGCCTCGAAGGTGCCGGTCTCCAGCGCTTCGACGTAGTTGTCGTAGACCGAAGTCGCCTCGGCGAAGATTTCCTCCTCGGTCATCGCCGTGAGCAGCTGGGCGTGGGTGATCCGCCGGGCCCACTCTTCGCGCAGCTGGGTACGGTTCTGCCGCAGGTGGGACACCAGCTCCCGCAGCAGGGCGGCCGTGGACTCGGCGTCGCCCCGCGGGTCGGCACCCAGCGGTTGGGCCTCGGGCGGTCTCGTGGTCGCTTTCATTAGGTCCTCGAAGAGGGAATGGCTAGCACCGAAGCAAGGCGGGGGCCGCATTTTCGGCCCGATGCCGTCGGTCGAAGTGGTGGAACCGCTTGCGCTTGCGCTCAGAGCGCGGATTACCCCTGCTGCAAAATGGTGCGTCGCCAATCTCAGCCGCGCACCAGGAAGATGCAAGCCGGCGGGTCGCTGAGCCGACCTGGCGCGGACGCCGGGCACGCCGGAACCGTCCCCCGATTCGACCCCACCGAGTTCGGCCGCACGGTCCAGTTCACAATCTGGTGCGCCCTCCCCGGCCGGCGCGCCGCAAAAGCGGGCGCGGATGGCATGCGCTGCGGATCCCGATGTGCCAGCCCAACCCGTTGCCCTCTCAAGCCATGCGCCCACTCGCATCAGCCGCCCGGTGGCTGGCCTGCAACCTGCCCAGCACGATGTCGCGCATCCGCCAGGGTCTCTTCGAAGAGGAACCCGACAAAGCACGCGGCGTGTCAGTCCTCCGGCGGGCGGGACGGTCGGCGCCGGCTTCACTCGATGGAAGGCTCGCGGCTGGCCACCGATTCTCACAATTCGAGGGTCTGATGAATTCCGCTGTCCAGTGGCACCCGACTCCCGCGCCTGCATCGCCCTCCAACGACCTGCGGGAAACCGTACCCGAGCTGCTCGTGGAACTGGCCCACGACCTCCGCTCTCCCCTGACCTCGATCATGAGCCTCGCGGACCATCTGCAGCGGGGCGGTGCCGGCCCGGTCACAGCCAGCCAGCGGCGCCAGCTGGCCATCATCTACAGCGCGGCGCTCTGCCTGTCGCAGACCGCCAGCGGGGTGGTGGATCTGGGCCGCGGTGACAGGGGATCGGAGTACGACCGCCCCGGGCCGTTCTCGCTCACCGAGCTGTTCGGGGCGACGGAGACCATCGTCGCCCCGATGGTGGAGGAGAAGGGCCTGGAGCTGCGGACGCTGGTGCGGGTCCAGGACTGGCGGGTCGGGTCGCTCGGAACCCTGGGCCGGGTCCTGCTGAATCTGGTGACCAACGCGCTCAAGTTCACCGAGGAAGGCCTCGTCGAGCTGACGGCCGATCCCGCCGGGCCCGGTGTCGTCGAGCTGTCCATCCGGGACACCGGTCCGGGACTGGACCCGTATCTGATCCGATCCCTGTTCCAGCCGTTCCCGGTGACCGACCCACCCGCGCCCCGGCGCTACTTCTCCAGCTCCGGCCTGGGCCTGGCGCTGTGCCGCGAGCTGGTGGCGTCCATGGGCTCCGAGCTCAAGGTCGAGTCCCGGCCGCATTCCGGTACCCGGTTCTACTTCCTGCTCGAACTCCCCGAGATCGCCCAGTCGGCCCGATTCCGACACCCTCCGCCGTACCCCACCAAGCGCACGGCCTGAATGCGTGTGCTTCTCCCCGCAGTTTCCTCTAACGCCGCCGATCCGCTCACGCGGATCGGCGGTCCCGCCTTTCAGCGGGTCCCCGTGCGGCGCCCGATTGCGGCCGCCCCGGGTCGGCTGGCGGCGGCAGTGCTGGCGCTCATCACGCTGGCGAGCGGGTGTGACAGCGAGGTCTACGCGCCAGACAGTCCGGCGGGACTCTCACTCGACCTTGCTGAACTGGATGCGGGGGCCAGGGCGGCGGGAGTAGCCACCGACAATGTGGTCGTGGTGTTGCGGAGGGTCGCCGATTCGAGCGTCGCGTTCAAACAGAACTACCCGGACGACCTGCTGGGACAGGTGACCGGCACACGCATCGTGCGGGCCCGGGTTCCGCTGCGGGTTTCTCCAGAGGACTTCCTGCTGCATCTGGAGGTTGTCGGCGGGGGAACCGTGTACTACGCCCTCGACACCAGGGTGACCGTGATTGCGGGTGTCGGCGTGACCACTCCGCCGTTGAGTCTCGAATACGTCGGCCCTGGCAGGTCGGCGGACAGCCTGGCCTTCGTGCTGCTGCCACCGCTGATCCTGCCGGGCGACAGTGTGCTGGCCGCGGCCGTGGTCCTCGAGCGCGGTCTGCCCCTGGCTGGGGTGCCCGTGAGCTACAGCAGCTCGGATACCGCCATGGTGCGGGTGCGCCCCTCCGGTCTCGGCCTGGCCTGGCTGGTGGCGGCGCCCGACGCGGCCGGAACCGTCTCGATCACCGCCGCGACACCTACCGGCCTCAGCCGCAGCGCGGGTCTCACGGTGCTCGTGCCTGCACCGACCGCGGCCGGTGCGGTGCAGGCCATGTTCCAGGCGACGGTCCTCCCCTGACCCCCTAACGCGCTCCCGCGGGCTCGGGCTCCGGCGCCGGCATGGTGGGCCGGAGCTCGGCCCTCGGGGCGGCGGGGGTGGTATTGGGCACCACTTTCTTGAACTCCCGCCGCATGCGGTCCCAGCCTTCGATCAGCTGGCGGGCGCGGGCACTTCCGGTC
>JBGQJV010000188.1:0-8859 GCA_041499215.1 Gemmatimonadota bacterium
CCTCCTCCCAGTGCGAGTCGCGGGTGCCGTTGGGGCACGAGGGCGGCGAGCCGGGGAAGTTCTCCACCGGGATGCTGGTCCCGGCGCCGCCATTCGAGCCGACGAAGGCGGCCACGGCGTTGGGCCCGGTGTAGCTCGGCGCGGCGGTGCAGCTGCCGTTCAGGAAGTTGAACTGGGGCTGATCCCACAGTGTCCCGTATCCGAGCACGTGACCCATCTCGTGCAGAATCACGTCGTTGAGGCTGCCATTGAGTTCGAGCGTCCGAACATCTGCCGTGTCGAACCGCATGACCCCGATGGCCGTCAGCCGACTGGTAAGCCGAATGATGCAGGGGCCCGCCGATCCCAGAATCTTTCCCGGACCGTCGATCGAGTCGAGCTCGACCAGGATGCGGACATCATCGACGACCCCGGTCGGGACGACTCCGTCGCAGCTGCTGGGGTTACCGGTAAGGTCAATATCTGGAATATCACCGGTGATCACCGTTTCCCAGCGCGCCTTGGCGTTGGCGAAGGCCGCCTGCTGCGCCGCAGTCGCCGAGGTCAGGAACTGCAGCGTGATGGCGTAGCTCGAGGCGGGTGCCGTCGCGTTCACGGTAAACGTGATGGGCGCGCCGGCCAGGCTCACGCCGTTGCCGCTCGCATTGACGGTGTTTGCGCCGGCCACGCCGCCCAGCGACCAGCTGCCCAGCGTGGCGACCCCGCTGGCGTTGGTAGTCTGGCTGGCGCCCCCGATGGTGCCGCCGCCGCCCGTGAGCGTGAAGAGTACCCCGACTCCCGACACGCCATTGCCGTCGGCGTCGGTGACCTTGACCTCGGGCAGGGCCGCGACCGCGGCGCCGGTGATGCCATTCTGGGTGACCACGCTGTTGGCCGCGATTGTCGTGGCCGGCCCGGGCGTGAGGGTGATCGTTCCCGACTGAACCCCCACCAGGTTGGTGGAGGAGAACTGCAGCCGTCTGGCACCCACCAGACCGGCGATGCTGAGGCCGGTGAAGGTGGCCTGACCCGCCGCATCGGTGTTGGCGCTGGCCGAGCCGTTCAAAGTACCGCCACCGGTCAGCGCGACTGTGACCGAGACGCCCGAGGTGTTCACCGCGGCGCCGGTGACATCGACCAGCTGGATGACGGGGGCCGGAGTCAGGGTGGCGCGGGCCGCTACCGTGGCCGGCGGGGCGGTCTGGACCTTGAGCTCCACCGCAACGCCGGCGGGAGCCGTGATGACATTGAAGGTCACCACCGACAGACCGGTGGCGGTCGCGGTCATGGTGTTGGTCCCCGCGGAGCCGCCGGTGGTCCAGCTGGTGACCGTGGCCGCGCCGCTGGCATTGGTGGTCTGGCCGCCGCCGGTGAGACTGCCGCCCCCTGCGGTGATGGCGAAGGTGACGTTAAGGCCCGCCACCGGATTCCCATCCGCATCGGTAACCGTGATCGAGGGCAGCTGGGCGACCGCCGAACCGGTCAGGGCGGATTGCGACAGGGAGCTGCTGGCAGTGGCATTCGCGGGTGCCCCCGCGGTCAGCGACAGCCCGTTCGCGGGCGCCGAGGTCAGTCCGGGGGACGAAAAAGTGATCGCCTTGGTGCCGACCGTTCCGGCGATGCTCAAATTGCTGAAGACGGCCTGACCCCCGGTATTGGTCGAGACAACGGTGGCTCCTCCCAGGGCTCCGGTGCCGGCGGTGAGCGTCGCGGTGACCGCGGTGCCGGAGGTGCTGACCGGGTCTCCCGAGGCATCCACCAGCTGCACCACCGGGGCTGGGCTGATGGTAGCCCGGGATGCGAAACTCGAGGGTGGGGCGGTGGCCAGCTGCAGGGCCGCCGCCGGATTGGGCCCCGCAGGATTCTTCGACTTGGAGGAACAGGCCGCCAGGATGCTGGCGCCCAACACCGCCAGCAGTGGGAAATGCCATGACGAGAGCGGCGCGCCAGCCCGGGCGCGAGACGGAGTCCCGGACTGAATGTCCATCCTATCCATAAGTCCAGCCTGCACTTAGAGGGGGGTAGAAGCGAAGGTTGTCGCTGCTCGATGGGGGAAGGTCAGCAAGCCGCGCGCCGGAGCCTGCGAATCGTTGTTCCCGCAGCCTGAATTGAAGGACCGTTGCGTGCGATTGACAAGCCCTGCGGGGATGGTCAGACTCCCCTGCCCGCAGGCTTCCCCGGAAGGTGTCACCGTGACCTCGCACTCGTCGGCAGTCCTCGACGGCGTCTCCGTGAAGTACCCGGACGTGCGCCACTACATCGGCGGCAGATTCGTCGCGGGCGGCCCCCGCGCGCTGGAGGTGCATAACCCGGCGGACGGCTCGGTCCTGGCGCGGGTGCCGCTGGGAGACCGGGGCGTGGTGGAAGCCGCGGTGAAGGCCGCGACCGAGGCCTCCCCGGGCTGGGCAGCCACGCCGATCAAGGAACGGGTGCAGGTCTTCTTCCGCTACAAGACCCTGCTCGAGCGCCATCTCAAGGAACTCGCCGGGCTGATCACCGAGGAGCACGGCAAGCTGGCGGGCGAGGCGGAGGCGGAGATCCTCAAGGCCATCGAGCTGACGGAATTCGCCTGTTCCCTGCCGCAGCTGGCGGTCGGCGAGGTGCTGGAGGTGAGCCGGGGCGTGGAGTGCCGGGTGGAACGCCACCCGCTCGGGGTGGTGGCCTCGATCAATCCGTTCAACTTCCCCTCGATGGTGCCGCACTGGTCGATCCCCAACGCGATCGCGCTGGGGAACTGCTTCATCATGAAGCCGTCGGAGCTGGTGCCGCTCTCCGCCGCCCGGATCGCGGAGCTGCTGGCGGAGGCGGGGCTGCCGCCCGGAGTGTTCAACGTGGTGCACGGCGACCGCGAGGTGGTGGAGGCCCTGTGCGACCACCCGGGCATCGCGGCCATCACCTTCGTGGGCTCGACCCGGGTGGCCAAGGAGGTCTACCGCCGGTCGACCGGGGCGCTGAAACGGGCGCTCTGCCTGGGCGGCGCCAAGAACCATGTGATCGTGATGCCCGACGCGGACCCGGAGATGACGGCCGGCGGCGTGCTGGCGGCGATGTCGGGCTGCACCGGGCAGCGCTGCATGGCCGCCTCGGTGATGGTGGCGGTGGCGGCCACCGACCATATCGTGGAGCGGCTGGCGGACCAGGCCCGCCGGATGGCGGCGGGACGCGACGTGGGTCCGGTGATCAGCCGCCAGGCGAAGGAGCGGATCGAGCACGCCATCACCGAGGCGGAGCAGGGCGGAGCCCGGGTGCTGGTGGATGGCCGGGGGGCGACGGTCCCGGGCAAGGAGGGAGGCTGGTATGTCGGACCCACCGTCATCGACCAGGTGCGGCCCGACATGCGGATCGCCCAGGAGGAGGTGTTCGGGCCGGTGCTCGCGATCGTCCGTACCCGAAACCTCGACGAGGCGATCGCGGTCGAGAACGCCTCACCCTACGGCAACGCCGCGGCGATCTTCACCGAGAGCGGCGGCGCCGCCCGTTCGGCGATGGAGCGCGCCAGCGCCGGGATGGTCGGCGTGAACGTCGGCGTCCCGGTCCCCCGTGAGCCGTTCGGGTTCGGCGGGTGGAACGACTCCCGCTTCGGCGTGGGAGACATCACCGGCCGGGACAGCATCGGCTTCTGGACCAAGAACAAGAAGATCACGACGAAGTGGAATCGGGAGGCTGGGACGAACTGGATGTCGAAATAACTGTTCCGCGTTCCGCGTTCCCCGTTCCGTGTTGGTACGACGAGCTCGGGGATAGGAGCCGGACCCTGTGACCACGAACGCGGAACTCGGAACGCGGAACGCGGAACGACCCATGACCACCGTCGCTAAACCCACGCCGACCCTGCCCCCGACCGACCACCGCCCCCGGCCCTACACCGGGCCCTCCAGAGCGGAGGTGCTGGCCACCCGGAAGCAGTTCACCAACCCCGCGATCTTCACGCTCTACAAAGAGCCGCTGATGATCGTCGAGGGGCACATGCAGTACCTCTACGACGAGACCGGCCGGCGATACCTCGATCTGTTCGCGGGAATCGTGACCGTGTCGGTGGGCCACTGCCACCCGCGGGTGACCCGGGCGATGCAGCAGCAGCTCGACACCCTGGTGCACACCACCACGATCTACCTGCACCCCAACTTCGCGTTGCTGGCGAAGAGGCTGGCGTCGAAGCTGCCGCCCGGCCTCGACGTGACCTACTTCACCAACAGCGGCAGCGAGGCCAACGACCTGGCCATCATGCTGGCGCGGGCCTACACCGGCAACAACGATGTGATCGCGGTGCGGAACAGCTATCATGGCGGCTCGCCGTCGACCATGGCCGCGACCTCGCTCTACACCTGGAAATTCCCCCAGCAGCTCAACTCGGGGATCCACCACGCCATTTGTCCCGATCCCTACCGGAGCCCGTTCAGCGGGACCCCGGAGGAGATTGCCAGCCAGAGCGCCGCCGACATCCGTGAGCTGATCCGCTACTCCACCCCGGGCCGGATCGCCGCCTTCATTGCCGAGCCGATCCAGGGTGTCGGCGGGGTGACTTACGGCGCGCCCAACTATCTGAAGGAGGCCTATGCGGTCGCGCACGAGTACGGCGGACTGTGCATCGCTGACGAGGTGCAGACCGGATTCGGGCGGACCGGCAGCAGTTACTGGGGCTTCCAGCACTACGGCGTGGTGCCGGACATCGTGACCATGGCGAAGGGCATCGGCAACGGCGCGCCGCTCGCGGCGGTGACCACCCGGCGGGAGATCGCCGAGAAGCTCACGCAGCGGATCCACTTCAATACCTTCGGCGGCAACCCGGTCAGCATGGCGGCGGGGCTCGCGGTGCTGGAGGCGATCGACGAGGACGGGCTCATGGCCAACGCCCGGACCGTCGGCGGGCGCTTCAAGGCGGGGCTGGAGGAGCTCAAGCGGCGCCACCGGCTGATCGGCGACGTGCGGGGCATGGGGCTGATGCTCGGCGTCGAGCTGGTGCGCGACCGCGGAACCAAGGAGCCCGCCACGGCGGAGACCCTGGACGTCATGGAGCATGCGCGGGAGCTCGGCGTGCTGCTCGGGAAGGGCGGGCTCGAAGGCAACGTGCTGCGCATCAAGCCACCGATGTGCCTCACGGCGCAGGATGTGGATTTCGCGCTGGAGGTGCTCGAAGTGGCGATCGGAAAGGTGAAGGGGTAGCGGGCGGACGGGCCCTAAAGGACTCCCTCGCCCCGGGTCGCGCCAGGGCGCTCCCAAGGGGGCTCGGTCGCGGACGGGCGGACGGGCGGACGGGCGGACGGGCGGACGGGCGGACGGGCGGACGGGCGGACCGCGAATGTAGTGCTGTCATCCCGAGCGGAGCGAGGGATCCCTATGGGTACGCACCCACAGGGATCCCTCGGTCGCTGTTGGAGCCTCGCTGCGCTCGGGCTGACCCGCGCCTGTGGCGCCGGTCAGCTGCTGAACCCCAATCCCATCCGGTCGAGTACCCTGAGCAGCAGGCTCGGCGGTTCCCCCGCATCCACCTTCCGCAGCGCCCGGGTCACCGCGTTGACCGCCCAGCCGCGCAGCGGTTCGGGCGGGTACGGGAACGGCGGTCTCCTGACCAGCGCGAGATCCAGCAGGTCCCCGGGCCGATCGAGCGCCAGGTGCGCCAGGATCCGGCCCGCGATCCGGGTGCTGCCCAGTCCATGTCCGGTGAATCCGAGCCCGTAGGCAATCCGGTTACCCATCGCGCGGCCGAAGAACGGCGTGAGGCGGGTGGTGGAGCAGATGGCCCCGCCCCAGGCGTAGGGAAACTCGAGGGTCTGAAGCGCGGGGAAGTGACGCTTCCAGCTCGCCCGCAGACTCTCGTAGTGGGGCGGAGAGTGGTCACAGGACGGATCGACCCGATTGCCGGCGTAGTAGGCCGCCTCGCTGGTGCCCCAGAGGATCCGGCCATCGGCAGTCGGCCGGTAGTAGTTGAAGAAGGACCGCCCATCCGTGATTCCCTGGCGCCCGCGCCAGCCGATGGTCTCCCACTCCGCCGGCGTGAGCGGCGCGCTCACCAGGATGTAGTCGTAGAGCGGGATGAACCGGAACGTGAGGCCCGGCAGGAGCCGGTGGGTATAGGCGCTGGTTGCCAGAACCGCGCGGCGAGCCCGTAGCCGGCCCTTGTCGGTGCGGACGGCGACCCCGGCGCCATCCGGTTCGACCGCCGCCACCGGGGACCGTTCGTACACCCGAACGCCGACCCGCTCGGCCTCCTGCCGGAGACCGTCGGTCAACCGCGCCGGATCGAGAATACCTCCGCCCGCCATCGCCACGGCGCCGAGGTAGAGCGGCGAATGCACCTCGGCCCTGGTCTCCTCCGCCGAGAGCAGGCGGAAGTTCGAGATTCCGAGCGAACCCGCCAGCTCGACGCTTCGCCGGCCCTCCGCAACATGGGCCGGGGTGAGCGCCACCGTCAGGCGACCGGTCGGCTCGTACCCACAGTCGATGCCCCGCTCGGCGAGAAACGCTGTCAACTCGGCGACGTTGGTCTCGCCCAGGCGCGCCAGTCGGCGCGCCTCCTCCGGCCCGAAGTGCTGCACCGCGAGGCCGTGGCTGTGGTCCACCGTCTCGGACAACATCCCCGCGTTCCGCCCGCTGGCGCCCCAGGCGGCGATCCCCTGTTCCACCACCGCGACATCGAGGGCGGGCTCGAGCTCCTTGAGGAAAAGCGCAGTCCACAGGCCGGTGAGCCCGGCCCCCACGACTGCAATTTCTGTCTGACTGGTACCGGCGAGGGGCGTGACTTCCCGGGGAGGCAGACGGGCGAGCCAGAAGCAGGCTTGTTCGATGGGCAACATTTGTGGGCTGGAGGAACAAGACTTTCGGAGTCATCCCGAGCGCAGCGAGGGATCTCCGCGCGTCCCGGTCCCGGCCAAGGGATAGGCGGAGATCCCTCGGGCGTTCGCCCTCGGGATGACAACGAAGGCCCCAGGTTATCTCATGATCATGATATGCGCCCACGGCTTCCCCGGATACATCAGCCAGGGAAGCCCGCCGCCCGGCTTGGCGGACAGGCCGGTACTTTCGGGAGTGGCATACGGGATGTAGACCACCTGCAGTCCAGCAGGGCTCTTTGCCAGACCGGTCGCCGCATCGACGCTGTCGGCCGGAGCATAGAGGTTGTACAGCATCCTGGGGCCGTCGGGCATCTTGAGCGTCCCCGCCTGGATCTCCCCCTGGCGGATGCTGTCGACCGCGCCTCGACTGGTGCCCGCCTCCGCGAGCTCACGCCCGCGGCGCATGAATGGATCGAGGTCCTTGTGGTAACAGGCCACGTGCCAGCGGGTCTCCGAGGGATCGTCCGCGATGCAGATCATCTCGTTGGTCGCTGGGCGGAGCACTTCGAGCTTGTGGTAGTTCAGGTAACCGAGCACCCCGGCCCCGGACCGGAGGCCCTCCGGGGCCGCGCTCACGGCACCAGCGATCTGGACCTCGGGTGTGGGTACCTGCGCCGCCGCCGTCCGCCCCAGCGCGAGACCGAGTCCCAGAAACAGCCAATCAGGTCGCACAGATCCTCCGGATGAGATGGGGATGGCTCACCGCAAGATGGCGGAAAGGCGGGAAGGCGGGAAGGCGCCTAGCCCGCGAGGCTCTGCTCCGCCTCGAGCAGCCGAGCCTTTCGTGGCAGCCCCCAGCGGTAGCCGCCCAGGGAGCCGTCGGTCCTGATGACCCGGTGGCAGGGCACCACCACTGCCACCCGGTTGGCTGCGCAGGCGCTGGCGACGGCCCGCACCGCCCGGGGCTGGCCCAACGCCTTCGCCAATTGCTGGTAGGTCCGGGTTTCACCCGGGGGGATCCTCAGCAGTGCCTGCCACACCCGCCACTGGAAGGCGGTGCCCTGCAGGTCGAGCGGCAGCTCACCGTCGAGCGGCGCGCCCGGCCGGGCCACCCGCGCCGCGACCCGGCGAACCAGCTGGCCGAGCCACGCGTCCGCACCGGCATCGACCCGGGAGAGCTCGGCCCTGGGGAACTGGGTCTTGAGACCGCGCTCCAGTGCCGCATCGCTCTCCCCCAGAGTCACCGAGGCAACCCCTCGGTCGGTGACGGCCACGAGCAGGCGGCCGAAGGGCGAGGCGACGACGGTGTAGCGGATCTCCATCCCTGCGCCTCCGCGACGATAGGCACCCGGCGTCATACCGAGCATGGTTGGGGCTCTCTCATAGACCCGGCTGCTCGAGCCGAACCCCGCCTCATATGTCGCCCGGCTCACGCTCTGCTCCTCCCTCAGACCACGCTTGAACCGCTCGGTGCGACGGGACTCGGCGTACTCCCGGGGACTCAGCCCGACCAGGCGGCGGAAGGTGCGCTGCAGATGCCATGGACTGAGTCCGGTCTCCCGCGCCAGCCGCGCGAGAGACACGGTTTCTTCCGGGTGGGCATCGAGGTAGACCCGCGCCTTCGCGACCGCCCGCTCCGCCGCGGACGGGGCAGAGGCGCCTGGCCGGCACCGCCGGCAGGAGCGGAACCCGGCCGACTCGGCCTCGGCGGGCGTGTCAAAGAACCGGGTGCGGTCCCGCCGGGGCCGTCGCGAAGGACACGAGGGGCGGCAGTAGATGTGAGTGCTGGTGACGCCGTAAACCATCCGGCCGTCCCACCGGGAATCCCGCTCCAGCACCGCGGTCCAGGCCACGTCGGGGTCCACGGGTGTCATGGTCGCCATCGTTGTCATAGTCGTCCGTCCCGTCGTCGTTGGCTGGTAGCCGTCAGCCATCAGCCATCAGCCGCCCGTCCGCCCGTCCGCGACCGAGCGCCCTTGGGAGCGCCTTGGCGCGACCCGGGGCGAGGGAGTCCTTCAGGGCCTGACCGCCTGACCGCCTGACCGCCTGACCGCCTGACCGCCTGACCGCCTGACCGCCTCTCAGAGTCTAGCATCCCCGTCCAGCC
>JBGQJV010000189.1:0-8842 GCA_041499215.1 Gemmatimonadota bacterium
CCGGATGAGTGGCCGCCTGCTGCTGCTGTCCTATCACTTCGGCCCCGGCTGCGATACCGGCGGGTTCAGGTGGAACGCGATGACTGCCCACCTCGCCGAGGCTGGGTGGGAGGTGGAGGTCATCTCGGCGGCACGGCCGGGCAGAGACCGTCCCTACGAGTTCGTACCTGGCGTCCGGGTGACCCCGGTCCAGGCCCCGACCTGGCTGGGGGACGTGGTGGAGGCGGTCGGCCGGGTCAAGCGCAGGGTGGTGGGTGACGGAGCACCGCCTCCCCCGACGCGAGAGAGCCGCGACTCCGGACCGCAGGGCGTCGACCTGAGCGGCGCGTCACGGGCGGGCCTGGGACAACGACTCTACACCATGCTGATGGGAAATGTGGACGCCGCGAGCCGGTGGAACGCGGAACTCGGATGGGCCCGGCGCGCGGCGCGAGCGGGCCTGGCCGTCTCGCGCAGCCGCATGCCCAGCGTGGTCGCCGTCAGCTCCCCTCCGCATCCGACTCATCTGGCCGGGGTCAGGGTGTCCCGCACGCTCGGAGTACCGTACCTCGCGGATTTTCGCGACCCGTGGGTCTTCGGCGAGCTGGACGCCGTGCAGTCGACGCTGATCGATCTGCAGGGTGGCGCCTGGGCGCAGCGTCGAACCTTTGGCGCCGCGAGCCTCGCGGTGTTCAACACCACGTGGGCCACGCAGGCTGCGGTGAGGCACGACACGAGCCTCGTCAATCGCAGTGCCACCGTGCCGAACGGATACGATCCTCGCAGCGGGATCGGTCTTCCCGATCCGGACCTGTTCCGGGTCGCTTTCGTCGGGTGGCTATACGACTTCATGGATCCCGAGCCGCTGCTGGCCGCCTGTGCCAGGCTGCGCGACCGGGCCGGGCTCCACCAGCTTCGAGTGGAGTTCGTTGGCACCGACTCGGCACCGGGAGGCGTGAGCCTGCTGTCGCGGGCGCGGGTGCATGGGCTGGAGTCCTCCTTCGAGCACCGCCGGCGGGTGCCGCGTGAGGAGGCGTTGGCCAGGCAGGAGCGCGCGGCGGTGCAGGTCGTATTCGACTATCCAGGCCCTCTCCGGGTCCCCATGAAGTTCTACGATGCGACTCAGAACTACGGGGACCTCCTGCTCGTCGGTCGCTCCAAGAGCGCCCTGGCGGACGCCGCTGCGCAGTTGGGTTACACCGTCTGCCCGCCCGAGGATTCGGCCGCAATGGACGCAGCTCTGGACCGCGCTGTTGCCCGCTGGCGCGCGCGTGACTACCCGCGCCCGGTGGACCTGAACGGTGTGTTCGCGCGCCGGAAAACCAGTAGCCAGATGATGGACCTGCTTGAAGGGCTTGGAGATTCACGCCTGCTCGCCGAGGCGGCCAAGAGCTCAGGGTAGTTGAACCGGGTTGTGCGCCGGCCGGACACGTCTGCCGCACCGTCGCAACACAGTACCAGGGAGTGCACGACAAGTCGGCGGACAGTGTGTCTCCCGCGCCGATCCCCTTGTGAGCATCGCGCAACGGTTTGACCACCCGCTGCGGCGGCGCCACGGCGGCCAGCCTCGGTCAGGAGCACCAATTCAGTTGGCGGTTGCTCCATAACCAGTTGTCATTCATATTGTTATAGCGCAATTTCCCAGTTCGCCCTCGTTCGGATGCGGGTCTGGATCGTCGGCCGCTTGGTGACGTCCCGTGGGCGTAGCCCCTGTCGCTCCGATTTCTGGGGACTCCGGTCCCCGCTTGGAGGGACGGAATCAGGCCGGGCAGGGAATTGATCGAGGGTGCCGCCATGGCCCTCCAGTTCCGCCGATGTAACCCGTTGGGGTTAAGCGCTTTGCCAGACTGCGACGAAGCCTCCTGCGGGTGTCAATTCGACGCTGTGTGGCACGGACTTCGCACCTCTTGAAGGGCTGGATTGCGAGGCCGTGTCAAGAGACTCCATCCCGAGCAGACCAAGATGCCGGAATCGCCGCTGATCACGATCGCGCTGCCAGTCTACAACTCGAAGCGCCATGTCCGGCAGTCGCTCGAGTCGCTCCTGGCGCAGACCTACAAGGACTTCGTCCTGATCATCAGCGACAACGCATCCACGGACGGGACGGCGGACATCTGCCAGGAATACGCGAAGTCGGACTCGCGGATCCAGTACACCCGGAACCCAGCCAACATCGGCAACCCCGGCAACTTCAATCGGCTGGTCGGTCTCACCACCACGAAATACATCAAGTGGGCGACCTCGGACGACTTCTGGGAGCCGACATTCGTGGAGCGTGCCCTCGAGGTCATCGACAAGGACCCCACCATCGCACTCTGCTATCCGAAGAGCTACGTAGTGGACGGGGAGGGCAAGAACGCCACCCCCTACGAAGACAATCTGCACCTGATGCAGGACGACCCCGCGGAGCGGTTCATCGGACTGCTGGAGAACATCGGGCTGGCGCACCAGCACCTCGGGGTGATTCGAACCGACATGCTTCGGTGTACCGGTCTGCTGGGCCCGTATTTCGCCTCGGACATCACCCTGCTCGCGGAGCTGACGCTCTACGGCAAGTACTACGAGCTGCCGGAGCGCCTCTTCTACCGTCGGTTCCATGAAACGTCGGGCAGCTGGAAGCGGGGCGATAAACAGCACCAGGACAAGTTCTACCATGCCGCCGATCGCAAGCGCACCGGGCTGCCGCGGTGGCGTGGCGAGCTGGGCCGGTTGCGGGCCGTGGCCCGGTCGCCATTGGCGCTCAAATCGAAGCTGCACCTCCACCGCTACCAGCTGAGGCATATGAGGTGGAGCCGGGACCTGCTCTTCGGCGAGCTGGTTGGCTATGCCCGCTCCGTCGCCCGATAGGCGAACTTCCCGATTCCCCCGCCGCCAAGACGCTGCTTGAACCGCAGAATGGGCCGCTCGAGCGCGTAGTACGACGCGGCGGCGATGACGAACGTCAGGATCGTCCCGGCGACCATGGCGCGAGGTCCTCGCCCGGTGGCCCGCAACACGGCGTAGATGGGGAAGTGCCAGAGGTACAGCCCGTAGGAGATGCTCCCGGTCCAGACCAGCGGGCGGAGCGAGAGCAGGGAGGCAGTCGGGCTCCGCTCCGAGGCGTAGATCTGCAGGATCGTCAGCGCCACCAGCAGCTCGACGACCGCCATGAGCCAGTAGTACAGGCTAGGCGACTTCCAGCTCACCGACCAGGTAATCCACACGAACACCGCTGCCGACACCGGGGCGAGCCGTCTCAGCCACACGGCGAGGCCCGGTCTGTCCTCCTCACGGAGCAGCCCCGAAGCGAGGAACACGCCCAGCGTGCATCCCACCAGGAGCGAATCGGCCCGCGTGTCCAGGCCGTCGTACATCCGCCAGACCGTCGCGCCGTGCCACGCCATCCACGCCCGCAGTCCCCAGCTGCCCAGCGCCGCGGCGCCGAGCAGGTACACCACGTGCAGGCGCGAACGGACGCCGCGCAGCAGCAGCAGCAGCACCATGGGCCAGAGGATGTAGAATTGCTCTTCGATGGACAGCGACCAGGTGTGGCCCAGCAGGTTCGGCGGATGAAGCTGGAAGGCGCGGGCCCAGTTCGTGGCATAGAACAGCGTGATGAGCACGTCGATCGTGTTGTCCCGGGCACCGGCAGGGTCGAGCAACAGCCAGCTCCCCGCCAGGATCGTCAGCAGCAGCGCAATCAGCGCAGGGCCCAGGCGCAGGACCCGGCGCGCGTAAAACCTCCGCATGCTGATCCGACCGGCGCTGTCGTCGTACTCCCGGACCAGAATGCTGGTAATCAGGAAGCCGCTGAGGACAAAGAAGGCGTCCACCCCGACCGCCCCACCCTGGAGATACGGCGCCCCGGCGGCAGCGTGCGCCAGCATGACGCCGGCGACCGCCAGGCCGCGGATGCCGTCCAGGGCCGGTACATGGCGCCCCGCCACGGGCGGTGCATCGGGAATGGAGGCGGGTCGGCTGATGGGAGTCTGTGGTTCAGGTCCGGGGGGAGCGGCGCGGATCGACGTCCCCGATAATCGCCTGCGATCCGTCTCGAGCGCAACTTGCGCACCGCCCGGACCGCCAGTGGCCACCCGCGCTCCTCAGGCATGTCCGATCCGGCTGCTCGGCAGGTGTCGCGAGCCTGCATCACGGGGGCCGGGCGGTCTGAATTGCATCGGCTCGCCGAGGTAGGAAAAATCTACCTAACTCATTTATGGACAGCACTTTACATAGCTACACCATGGCGTCAATCGCGGTCTGACTCTTGCTGCCATGCCGTCGCCGTAGGCCCTCCCGAGGCTCTGCGTGGCACTGGAACAGGAACTGGACCCGAGCATGGCCGCGAGCCCAACACCGCTGGTAAGCGTCATCATCCCTGTTTTCAACGGGGAGGCGTTTCTCGCGGACGCCATCCGGAGCGTGCTGGCCCAGAGCTACCAGCATTTCGAGTTGACGATCGCCAACAACTGCAGCACCGATCGGACCCTGGCCATTGCCGAAGAGTTCGCGTCGCGGGATCCGCGCGTCCGGGTCCACACCTATCCTCGGCACGTCTCGGTGGTGGAGAGCTTCAACACCTCTTTCACCCTCATGTCGGATGGTGCCACCTATTGCAAGCCGCTGGGAGCGGACGACTGGCTGTTTCCGAACTGCCTGGCGGAGCTGGTGCGGGTCGCCGAGGCTCATCCGACGGTCGGGATGGTGACCTCGTACGTGCTGCGCGGAACGCGGCTCGGCGGCGGCGGCCTGCCGTATCCCTCCACAGTGATTTCCGGCCGGGAGGTGTGCCGGCTGCGGCTGTTGCGAGGGATCAAGGTATTCGGGGGGCCATCGGCGTCGCTCCTCCGCGCAAGCATCGTGCGGCAACGGCGCCCGTTTTACAATCCAGTTGACTACCACGGGGACAACACGGCCTACCTCGAGCTCCTCCAGCAGCACGACTTCGGCTTCGTGCATCAGGTGCTCTCGTACACCCGGCGAGACGAGGGATCACGCACGACGGCGTATCTCAACCGGGTGCATTCCTATCCCGCGGCGGAGGTTGACGAGCTGAGCCGTTTCGGCCACGCGTACCTGACGCCAGAGGAGCATGGCGACCGACTGCGGGAGGCCTGGAGATCCTATTACCGGTTGCTGGGGAGGAGTGTGTTGGAGTTCCGCGGGCGGGAGTTCTGGCACTACCACCTCGGCGTCGTGAAGGGGATGGGGTACCACCTGAGCTACCTCCGAATCGCCCTGGCCGCCGGCGGCCAGCTGCTGGACGCGCTGTTGAATCCCCTGCGTTCCGTCCGGGGCGTGGCTCGGCGACTGCGCCGGAGCCCGAAGCGGGGCGCCCCACCGCCTGCGGTGGTGTCCTGGTCCGGCGGGCCGGTCACTCCGCTCACCTCCGGATGAGGGTCTAGCGCGTGCGTTTCAGCGAGAGCCCGATCGCCGGGGCGTGGGTGATCGACCCCACACCGCACGCGGACGCCCGTGGCCGCTTCATGCGGGCGTGGTGCAGCAACGAGTTCGCGGCACACGGCATCACCTTCGTGCCGCTGCAGGCGAACATGGGCGCGAGCCGCCTCGCCGGGACTGTTCGGGGACTGCACTACCAGGTTGCACCGAATGAGGAGGCGAAGCTGGTGCGGTGCACCCGGGGGCGGGTGTTCGATCTGCTGGTCGATCTGCGGCCCGGCTCGGCGACCTTTGGCCGGTGGTTCGGGACCGAGTTGTCCGAAGAAAACGGCCGGATGCTCTATGTGCCGCCGATGTGTGCGCATGGATATCAGACCTTCGAGGCGGACTCCGAGATCTACTATCTTACTTCGGCTATCTACGCCCCGGAGTCGGTCCGGGGCCTCCGCTACGACGATCCGACGGTAGCCATCGATTGGCCGCTCCCGCCGCAGGCGGTTTCGGACCAGGATCTGCGCTGGCCGGTGCTTTCGCCCCCCTCTTCTCGAGTGAACTCATGACCGTCGATACCGCTCTGCAGCGCCGGGAGGATGAGGGTCGGCCCATCCGGGTGGCCATGATCGGTGCTGGCGCCACCGGCCGCGCGATTGCTCTCCAGTTGGGCACGCCCGTACCGGGCATCCGGCTCGCCGGCATCGCCAACCGCACGGCGAGCCACGCGGAGCGGACCTTCCGGGAGGCGGGCATCACCCGGTGGTCCACCGCCAGCTCTCCCGGCGAAGTCGCCGACCAGGTGCGTCGTGGCGTGCCGATCCTGACCGATGATCCTGCACTGCTGGTGCGCTGCCCCGAGATCGACCTCGTGCTGGAAGTGACCGGCACGGTGGACTTCGGCGCCGCGATCATCCTCGATGCGATCGCCCACGGAAAACACACGGTCATCGTCAACGCCGAGCTGGACTCGGCGATCGGGCCCCTGCTCAAGGCCAGGGCTGATCAGGCAGGTGTGGTGCTGACCAACACTGATGGCGATGAGCCCGGTGTCGCCATGACCCTGTTCCGGTACCTCAAGAGTCTTGGCCTCAAGCCGGTGGCGGCGGGCAACATCAAGGGTATGGTCGACTATTACCGGAATCCCGACACCCAGCGCGCGTTCGCGGAGAAGAACGACCAGGACCCATGGAAGGTGACGTCCTTCGCCGACGCGACCAAGCTGTCCATGGAGACGACGGTGTTAGCCAATGCGACCGGGTTCCAGGTGGGTCGCCGTGGCATGTACGGGCCGGCCTGTGCCAACGTGAAGGAGATGGCGCAGCTGCTGCCCGCCGCGGATATGCTCGCCGGCGGCATCGTGGATTACGCCCTGGGAGCGGCACCGCACACCGGGGCATTCGTGGTGATCTACGAGGAGAACAAGCTGAAGCAGGCCCAGCTCGCCTACTACAAGATGGGCGACGGGCCGTTCTACGTGTTCTATACGCCGTTCCACCTGCCGCACCTGCAGATTGCCTCCACGATCGGGCGCGCGGCGCTGTTCAAGGACCCAACCGTCGCCCCACTGGCCGGTCCCCGCTGCGAGGTGGTGGCGGTGGCCAAAAAGGATCTCAAGCCGGGTGACAAGATTGACGGTATCGGCGGGTTCACCGTTTACGGCCTGATCGAGAACACCGGCGCAGCCCGCGCCGTGAACGCGCTGCCGATGGGTCTCGCGGAGGGGGCGGTCCTCAAGCGCGGGGTCGCGAAGGACAGCGTCGTGACCGCGGCCGATGTCCAGATGCCCGCCGAACGCCTGAGTGACCGGTTGTGGCGCGAGCAGATGCAGCGCTGGTCGCCCACTGCACCGGCGGGATCCCCGGATCGGGTGGCCGCGGCGGTGGTGGGGTCGTGAGGCCGGGCTATTCGTGCTGAGGGTCCGGTCTCGAGCGGGCGAGACGTGCCGCGGGCAGCCGTGGTAGCCCGGCCCACGACGACCTTGGTGGCCGTGGGCGTCCTGCTGGCGGTATCGCTCGCGGCGCTCAAGGTGCTGCCCGCGCCGTTCGTCTGGATCTCGCTTCTTTGGGGGCTCGGACTGTGCGCCATGGCGGCACGGAACCCGGCTGGTCTGTCGCGTCACCTCATGTTCGGAGCCGGCGGCGTGATGCTCGCGTTCGGCGCGGCGGAGGCAGCCCTCGCCGCGACCGCGCCAGTACCGGTGCTCCTGGAGCTGAACCCACGCTATGATCTGCCGGACTCGCTGCTCGGCTGGCGACTCCGTCCGGGGGTCGTGGCGCATGGCATCGAACGAGTGGGTGATTCCACGATCTACGATGTGACCTACACGGTGGATTCCGCCGGGCGCCGCGTTGCGCCGCCGGAGCTGGACACCGGCGCGGCGGCCTGCGTGCTGTTCTTCGGCGACAGCTTCACCTTCGGAAAGGGCGTGGCGGACACAGCCGCGTTGCCCTACCGGGTCGGCGTGGCCACCGGCGGCCGGGTACGGGTGGTGAACTTTGGGGTTCCGGCGTATGGCCCGCAGCAGACTCTCGCGGCGCTGGAGCGGGGGATGCTCGAACCTCCCGCGGCCTGTCACCCTACGCACATCATCTATCAGGCGCTGGCCCACGACGTGTTGCGCGCGGCGCACCGGCTTGACGCCGACCGCTACACGCCACGATACGCGATCGAGGACGACGGCGTCCTGCGCTTTCTCGGCACCTCCCAGCCTGATGTGGCACAGCCGATGGGTGAACGGCTGGCGGAACGGGTGGTGGAGCAGCTGCGAAAGTCCTCCGCTTACCGGGCGCTGTCGGATCGGGAGCCGAGTCCGTCGCCGGCGGACCTCCGGCTATACCTGGCGATCGTCCGGCGTTTCCGTGCCGATCTCGCGGACCGGTATCCACAAGCGGACTTTCACGTCCTGCTGTGGGTGCGCCATGGATACTCCGCCGGGGTCGCCACGATGCGGGACGATCTCCTGAAGATTACCCCGTACGTCCATGTGGTGGACGATCTCCTGCCGGGATACGACAGGCACCCCGAGCGGTACGAGCTCCACCCGCGCGAGCAGCTACCCAATACCCGCACCTATCAGGTTCTCTCCGCCTTCGTGGCGGACAGCATCATCGGGAGGACGTCATGAACCGGCGGCCTCTCATAGTCAGCGCCCACCAGGCTCGAGAAGGAGAGCTTCCATGAAGGTCGTGCTGTTCGCCGGGGGATTCGGCACCCGGCTCCGGGACTACGATGAGAATGTCCCGAAGCCCATGGTGAGCATCGGGTACCGGCCGATCATGTGGCACCTGATGAAGTACTACGCCCACTATGGGCACAAGGACTTCGTTCTCTGTCTCGGCTACAAAGCCGACGTGGTCAAGAAGTACTTCCTCGACTACAACGAGGCCCTGTCCAACAACTTCGTGCTGGCCGAGGGCGGGCAGAAGGTCGAGTTGCTGAACAGCGACATCCACGACTGGCGGATCACGTTCGTGGATACTGGACTGAACTC
>JBGQJV010000190.1:0-8813 GCA_041499215.1 Gemmatimonadota bacterium
TCTCGCCCGTTCGCCCGACAGCTGCCGGCCGACACCCGACATCGGACGCCCCTCCGCAATGCGAGCTCTCGTCAAAACCGCTCCCGCCCCTGGAATGGAAGTCCGGGACGTGCCCATGCCGGTCTGCGGCCCGAGTGATGTGCTGATCCGGGTACACCACGCGGGAGTCTGCGGTACCGACCTGCACATCTGGGAGTGGGATGCCTGGGCCAGCGGTCGCCTCAAGCCGCCGGTGGTGATCGGGCATGAGTTTGCCGGGCAGATCGTCGAGCTCGGTTCGGAGGCACGGAGGGAGGGGCTGCTGGCCCCGGACGACCGGGTGACCGCGGAAGGCCACATCGTCTGCGGCCACTGTCTCCCCTGCCGCACCGGCGATGCCCACGTCTGCCGCCGCACCCGCATCATCGGCGTCGACCGTGACGGCGCCTTCGCCGAGTACATCGCGATGCCGGCCTCCAACGTCATGAAGCTGGACGGCATACCCACCGAGATTGGGGCCATCATGGACCCGATGGGGAACGCGGTCCACACGGTGCTCGAAGGCGGGAACGTCCCCGGCAGCGCGGTGCTGGTCCTCGGCTGCGGCCCGATCGGCTGCTTCGCCGTGGGCGTCGCCCGGGCCGCTGGGGCCTCGTTGGTCATCGCCAGCGACTACAACCCGATGCGGCTGGAGTTGGCCCGCCGGATGGGCGCCCACGTTACCCTCCACCCGGCTGACGACGACGTCGTCGCACGGGCCCGCGACCTGACCGGCGGCGAGGGCGTGGACCTGGTGTGCGAAATGAGCGGGCACCCGGCCGGGCATCAGACCGCGTTCAGCGCCGCCCGCCTCGGCGGACGGATCAACTTCCTCGGCACACCCAGCCGGAATACCGAGGTGAACTTTGCCCGGGATGTGATCTTCAAGGGGCTTACCCTGTACGGTGTCACCGGCCGGCGGATGTACGACACCTGGCAGCAGATGTTCCGCCTGCTCCGCGCCGGCCAGCTCGACCCCCGCCCCGTGGTCACCCATCGCTACAAGCTCGAACAGATCGCCGAGGCCATCCAGGTGATCAAGGATGGGCAGGCGGGGAAGGTCATTCTGGAGGTGTAATCGATCGGTGTGGATCGGTGTCATCCCGAGCGCAGCGAGGGATCTCCGAATCTGCCGACCTACCAGCCAGAGCCGACTCGGAGATCCTTCGGTCTGCGCTTCCTCGGGATGACAACAAGGCCCACAGCCACTAGCCCAGAGCCCATGCCCTCTCTCGAATCCCGTCTCCAGGCCGAGCTGGCCCAGTTCAAGCAGGACGGCGTCTACAAACGGATGCTCTACCTCGACAGCCCGCAGGCGCCCCGGGTGCGAATGGAGGGCAGAGGCGAAGTCATCGTCCTGTCCTCCAACAACTACCTCGGTCTGTGTGATGTGCCGGAGCTGATCGCCGCGGGAAAGGACGCCCTGGACCGCTACGGGATCGGCACCGCATCCGTCAGATTCATCTGCGGCACCTTCACGGTGCACCGCGCCCTCGAGACCGCCTGTGCCCGGCTGGTGGGAACCGCCCAGTCGCTCAGCTTTGTCAGCTGCTGGAACGCCAACGAGGCGGTGCCGGGCACCCTGCTGGGGGAGAACGACCTCATCATCAGTGACCAGCTGAACCACGCGTCGATCATCGACGGAATCCGGCTGGCCAAGGCGATCACCCGGTGCCAGACCGCGGTCTACCGTCACGCCGACCTGGACGACCTGCGCGAGAAACTGGTGGCCGCCCGGGACAGACGGGTGCGCATGGTCATTACCGACGGGGTCTTCTCGATGGAGGGGGCCATCGCGAACCTCCCCGCCCTCGCCGAGATCTGCCGCAGGCACGATGCGGTCCTGGTGGTGGACGACAGCCACGCGACCGGGGTGCTGGGGAAGACCGGGAGAGGCACGGCGGAACACTTCGGCATGATCGGCCAGGTGGACATCATCACCTCCACCCTCGGCAAGGCCCTCGGTGGCGCGGCGGGCGGCTTCGTGGCCGGCAGCGAGGCCGTGTGTGACTACCTCAGCCAGCGGGCCCGGCCCCAGCTGTTCTCCAACGCCCTGCCGCCCACGGTCGCCGCCAGCGCCCTCGCCAGCATCGAGTTCCTCGAACGCCACCCCGAGCGGGTGGAGCAGCTCCGGAAAAACGCCGCCTATTTCCGCGAGCAGCTCCTCGCCCGGGGGTTCAAACCCCTCCCGGGGGAGACCCCGATCGTGCCGGTCATCGTGGGGGAGACCGCCCGGGCGATCGAGATGAGCAGCCTGCTCCTCGACCAGGGGGTGTTTGTCACCGGATTCGGCTTTCCGGTGGTGCCCCAGGGCCAGGCGCGGATCCGGTGCCAGCTCTCAGCCAGCCACACCCGGGACGACCTCGATCAGGCCCTTCAGGCCATCACCAGCGTGGGCCAGCGCCTTGGTTTGGTGTGACCCGGCGCACACTTTCGGCCTTTGATCGGGTAACTCGGTTCTTGTGGGATCTGAGGGCTTCAAGTAGTTTGGAAGCTCAACGCTACAAGCAAAAGCTGGCAAAGCCCTTTGGGCCCCCAACGCACCCTCTCTGGAGGCATTCCGATGCGCATGCTAGGCCGCACCGCCACGGTGCTCGGACTGGCTTGCCTGGCTCAGGCGCCGTCGCTCTCGGCCCAGTCGATTATTGGGTTCGACTCGTTCAAGTGGTATTTCGGTGCTCAAGGGGGCGTCACGATCTTCGAGACCCCGGCCCAGACCCGGGGCGGCATCCTCACCGCCGGTGGCCACGTGCTGGTCACCGCTCGGCGCACCGGTCTGCTGCTCTCGGTGGAAGAGGGCATCAAGAAGGACCAGGTGACTTCCTTCTCGGATGCTACCGCGCCCGGTGGAACCCGCCAGGTGAGGTTCAACGACTTGCGGAAGTACTCCGTCAGCATCCTGGCCTTCCCGTTCAGGACGATTGCCCAGCCCTACCTGGGCATCGGTTTCGGACTGATGCAGACGGTGAAGGAGTACCCCGGCGGGACCTTCGCGACCCCGGCGGCCAGGGATGAGGCCACGTCCACGGCCCACAGCCTGGGGAGCTACGGTTTCGCGAGCTTCACCGGTGGCGTGCAGATCCGGGTTTCCGAGTTCGCCGTCTTCGGCCAGTATCAGATCACCACCGCCCGATCCGGTCGCCTCCTGACTGGCCCGACCCACTCCTTCACCGCCGGGCTCCGCGTGAGCCTTGGCAGCTCGCGTGAAGGCAGCGGCAAGGACGCCGGCTCCACCGACTGAGTCTGGACCGACGCCACGCTCCGGGGCGGGTCACCTGACCCGCCCCGGTTTTCATTTCGCACCGCCCGGCATCCTCCTTCGGCCTTGCCCGCCCGAAACCCACCGGGAGTCGCGCAAGAGGAAGCGGAGCGGCCAGTCCGCGGCCTTGCTGATCCCGATTCTCGGAGTGGCCAGGATGGCAACCGGATCAGGTGGCTCTCGGGCGATTATTCGAGCTGGAGATCTCGACATCGCTCGCCCGTCCAACCGGGTCCGGGTAATGCCGAGTGCCTCGCACAGCCGCCCTGGCCCGGCACCGAGGCGGGCGGTCTCGCTGAGCCCCCGGCGTCGTCTCATGGCCTCGAGACCGGCCAGCGGCTCGATGGCGCGAAGCAGAACGGCCGCACCCGACCCGGACGGGCCCGCGACCAGGTTGGCGCACCAGTGCATCCCATATGACAAGTAGACGTACCAGGTGCCTGGCTCGAGATAGAGCGAGCCATTATGGGCGTGGCGGCGGTGGCGGAATGCATGTGAAGCCGGGTCGTCGGCGCCGAGGTAGGCCTCGACCTCGACGATCCTGCCCTCGGTACGGCAGCCACGGAACTCGGTCACCAGCAGCGCGCCCAGGAGTCCGCGGGCCACGCTCACCGCGTCCTGGTGGAAAAAGCCAACGGGCAGCGTGGCTGCCCGTCGTCCTCCGCTCATCTCACCCCTCGTCCTTCTTCTTGGCCCGTCCCCTCGAACTCTTCTTCTTGATGGCGGGCTCACGGGACGGTCCGTCGCCCGCCGGCTCGGCGGCCACCTTCGCCGCCTTCTTCCGACCGGGACGCGCGGCGCGCTCCGCTGCCGGCTCCTCCTCGTCCAGGTTCACCACTCCGACCATGGCGATGGCCGGCGGCGCCGCCGGAAGCCGGGAACCGCGCCGGAAGCGTACCCCCCCGCGGGCCGCAGCGTCCGCCGGTGCGGCCTGGGTGCGAGCTTCGGTCGGCGATTCCGCCGCCACGCCGGACGCGGCCGGTCCCGGCACCGGGGCTTCGCCCCCACGGGCCACGACCTCGTACTCGTCGTCCCCGATCTTGCGGACATCGGCGATTTCGGCGTCATGCGTCTGGCGGAGCAGCCGCCCGAACCGCTCCGGCTCGAGCAGCGGATCCTGTCGGCCGTGCAGGGCCGTCATCCGGAGGCGCAGCGTTTCGTGGCCGACCGGACTGGGCAACTCGCCCAAGGCGCGCCGCATTAGGTCAAACGCCCGGGCGAGAGTGAGGCCCTCCACCCGCTCGGGGGCGTGTCTGGGCGCCTCCGGTCGGCGGGGCCGTTCCGCCGGCTTGGGCTCCGGCCGGGGCTCCTCGGCCGCCGAGTCTCGCTCGCGCCCCCGCCCCCGACCCCTGCCCCGGCCCCGGCGGCCGCGATCCTCACCCTTGGGCCGTTCCTCCGGCGGGGCCGGAGCCGCCACCGCGGCTGCTCCGTCGCCGGTCTTCGCACCCAGCTCCAGCGGGGCAACTTCATACTGCCCGTTGTCCATCCGGGTGATCTTGATGTGTCCCTTGTGCCCCGCCTCCATGACAAACTTGCTGAAGCGGCTGAACCCGGCGTTCTTCTCGTCGAAATTCGGATCGATCTGCTGCATGACCTGCTTGAGCCGGTCGGAGCGCATCACGTCGCCTTCGCGGGCCATCTGCGCGACGGCCTCTCGCACCAGGACCCAGGGGTCCTTCTGGGCCGAGGGGAGATCGGTCTCCTTGGTCAGACCGGCGAGATCGGAGTAGGAGAAGTACTCGTCACAGTTCTGGATCAGCAGGTCGCTGGCGCTCTCGCGAATACCCACCCCGATCACGTACTTGCCGTACTCCTTCAGCTTGATCACCAGCATCGAGAAGTCGCTGTCCCCCGAGAGCAGAATAAAGGTGCCGATCTCGGGACGGGTGAACACCAGCTCCATCGCGTCGATGGCCAGCCGGATGTCGGTCGCGTTCTTCTTGTTGTTGCCGAAGGCGGGAGCGAAGATCAGGTCGATCGAGGACTCGGACAGCGGGACGATGTACTGGTGGTACCGGCGCCAATCGGCATAGGCCCGGGAGACCGCGACCTTGCCCTTGATGATGTCGCTGTTGAGGAGATGCTTGAGTTCCTTGGTGAGGTCCGACCGGATGCCCAGCGTGACGTTGTCGAAGTCGATCAGCAGCGCGGCGTTGGGGGCGTGCGCCGGGGGTTCCCCGGTGCGCAGATGACGTAGCTGGGGTGTGGTCACAGGTTCGATAGGCTCCGCACACGGCGCTCCGCCGGCCGTCGCCGCTGACCTGCCCGGACCCGGTGCCGGGAAGTCATGCGGGGCGGGCCGACTAGGCCATGCACCACTCAGACGATGATGCGGGCGGCCCCTTCGGCCGCGCGCGGGATCGGAGCGCGGAGCCGTTCCAGGCCTCCCTCGAGCACCCCACGGCCGCCGCTGCCGGCGTCGGGAGGAGCCCAGGCATCAGCCGCGAGACCGGGTCGCTCGCAACGGAAGATTGGGGGAGGCGCGGCGGGCCGCGCAGTTACAGCGTCGGAAATGTATGTCGGTGCAGAAGATACGGGTAGGGGCCGGTCAGAATCGCTCAGACGCGGCCGGCAGGTCGAGCTCGAAGAAGAAACGGGTTCCGGTATCCGGTGGCGAGGTCTCCACTTTCAAGGTCGAGTGCATCGCTTCCACCAGCTTGCGACAGATCGACAGCCCGAGCCCGGCACCGGAGAAGGCATAGTCCCCCTGCTTCTGCCGGCGGCGAAACGGCTCGAACAGCGTGAGCAACGAGTTGGGAGGAATGCCACGACCGGTGTCGCGGACCGAGAACCCCACCGTCGTCCCGACCTTCTGGTCCGCCCGGAGCTCCACGTATCCCTCCGAGGTGAACTTGAGGGCGTTGGTCGTCAGGTTAAGCAGCACCCGCGATAGGGCCACTGGATACCCGACCCGGAAGTCGGCCTCGGGCATTTCCAGCCGCACCTGCAACCCCTTCTCCTCAGCGATAGGCTGCACGATGTCCCGGACCGATTCGAAGATGTCGGCGATCGAAAACGGGAGCGGGTCGAGGTCCACCAGCCGGTCGCCGCCGCGAGCCAGCTCGATCACGTCGCTGGCCAGCGAGGACAGCCCAAAGGCGGCGGAGTAGATCAGCCCCAGCTGCCGCTCCTGCACGGCGTTGATCGGGCCGCTGCGGCCCCGCTGCAGGGTCTCGGCGAGAAACAGGATAGAGGTGAGCGGAGACCGGAGGTCGTGGGCCACCTCCACCACCAGCTCCATTCCGTCCGGGCCCGACAGACGGTTGGCGAAGTGCTGCGCCCAATCGGGCTCCAGCGCCAGGTAGACGGTCTCGATGGCGCCAAGAAGGGAGATCAGCGCGGGTCCGGTCGGCGGCGGATCAATCCGCCCCGCCTGGGCCACCAGGAAACGGCGAACCAACTCCACCAGCCGGCGACTGAGCACCGTGCGGGGCAGCTCCACTTCGGCGTCCTCGCCCTGCGCGGCGCGTCCGACGGCCGCCCGCAGCAGCGCGAGCTGGCCCCGCACTTCCTCCTGGGAGGGGCTGTCCTCCGCGACCTGCTGCCAGCCGGATTCGACCTCGGCCAGGGCCCGCTCGAACGCCGACCACAGTGCGGCCGGGACCTCGGGGAACTGCCTTTGGGGACCGGCGGTGGTGCCAATTTCCATCAGTCGGTCTGCCCTGTGAGCTCGTCGCGCTGGAAGCTGTGCTTGTCCATGAGGCGGTACAGGGTCGTCCGGTCGATGTTCGCGAGCCGGGCCGCCTTGGACATGTTCCCTCCGGCGCGCCCGATCAGCCGGGTAAGGTACTCCTTTTCGAACTGCGCGACGACCCGGTCTTTCGCCAGGTGATAGGCCTCGTCCAGCACCGGGGCAGAGAGGGCCGCCTCCGACGGGTATTCCGCGCTGTCCTCGTAGATCGGAATATCGTTCGGCTGAATGACCTGATCCGGCTCGGCCAGCACCGCCACGTGCTCGATCACGTTCTGCAGTTCGCGAACGTTGCCCCGCCAGGGACGGGAGCGCAGGAAGGCTACCGCCGCCTCCGACAGTCGCGGCATCCGGTCGCTCATCTGCCGATGGCGCTGCCAGTACACACTGAGAAAGTGATTGGTGAGCAGCGGAATGTCCTCCAGCCGCTTGCGCAAAGGTGGGAGTTTGATCGGCACCACCCGGAGCCGGTAGAAGAGGTCACCCCTGAGGATTCCCTGGTTTACGTCCTCCTGGGGGTCGCGGTTGGTGGCGGCGATGTAGCGGACGTCTACCACCGCGTCCTGCGACTCGCTGCCCACCCGCCGGACCACGCCGTCCTGCAGCACCCGCAGGAGCTTGGCCTGGAGCGGCATGGTCATCTCGGTCAACTCGTCGAGGAAGAAGGTACCCCCGTTGGCGGTCTCCAGCAGGCCGGGCTTGTCGCGGTCGGCGCCGGTGAAGGCGCCCTTCCGGTGCCCGAACAGCTCCGATTCGAGCAGCTGCTCCGGCAGTGCGGCGCAGTTGATCGCGACCAGGGTGCGGGTGGCCCGCCGGCTGTGCTGGTGGATGAACTGGGCGATCACTTCCTTGCCGGTGCCGCTCTCCCCCGAGATGAATACCGAGGCGTCCGTCGCGGCGACCTTGCGGGCCAGCTCGACCGCCTTGCGGAAGGTGGGCGAGATGCCGATCAACGACACCTTGTCGCTGTGCCCGCCCTGCTTGGCCAGCTGCAGCTTGAGATCCCGCGTCTCGCGCGCCACCATCACCGCGTGTGACGCCCGGCCGATCAGCACCTGCAGGTGGGTCGCGGAAAACGGCTTCGGGAGATAGTCCCAGGCGCCGTGCCGGAGCGCCTCGATGCTGCTCGCGACGCTGGGATTCCCTGTCATGACTACGACGATGGTCTCCTTCTGGGTCTCCAGCGCCGCCCGCAGGATTTCGATGCCCGAGATCTGCGACATGTACAGGTCCACCAGCACGATATCAAACTTCCGCCGGCGAACCGTCTCCAGCGCCTCTTCGCCCCGCCCGATCGTCGTGACGCTGTACCCGTCGGACTGCAGCACGGTGGCGCAGCTCTCGCGCAGCGTGCGCTCGTCGTCGATGATCAGGATCCGGATGCTGGTCTTGATGTCATCCGGAATCGCGAGCGGATCGCGCTCGTTCAGCGGAGGCCGACCACCGGTGGAGCCGTCCGTCGCCGTGGTTCCCATGCTCACACCCCTATTACTTCGGCAGATTTTCGGCTGGGGGCGGCCACATCACCCTCAGGGAGACGCCCAGCCGCATCAGCTCAGTCGCAAGAATCGTGTCACGATCACAACAGGACGTTGGTCCGCCCCAACAATATGATGTAACGTCCCCACAGGCTATAGGGCCAGTCGAGCAACACCTGGGGCCGTGTCCGCACGCGAGGCGTCATACTCGGGAACTTTGCCCTCTGGCCGTCACCGAAAGTCGTTTCTTGACAATGAGTTAGACAATTGTGCCAGGCTGCGATGCTGACCGGCCTCGCGGTACCATCCTTGCTCTGCTGGACCTGCGATGACTTTCTCCCCACTTTCGGAGCGACCCGCCTCCGCA
>JBGQJV010000191.1:0-8669 GCA_041499215.1 Gemmatimonadota bacterium
CCTCACGGCGACATCGCGGCTCGAGCGGCCGCGAGAGCCTCACGCCCCCAGCCGATAGCGAGGGAGTCGGCCAGCCCCCAACGCTGGTACACCGGGCACGCTGTCTCGAGCTGGTGGCGGCCGTCGCCCGGCCGCCCCTGCCGCACGAGGGCGGCGCCGAGCAGGCAGGCCGCACCGGCGACGCTGGGGTGCCGCTCGGGAAGGTTGACCTTGAAGCGGCGCAGGGCCTCGCGGAAATGCGGTTCTGCGTCGCTCGCGTCTCCCCGCGCCAGCGCCAGCTCCCCCTGCCACAGTGCCAGGGTGGCCAGATACCCGTGTCCCTCCGGGACGGTGGCCCGCAGGACTCGCTCGCTTTCACGAGCGGCCTCAGCTGCCTCCGCAAGCCTTCCGAGCCGGAGCAGCGGCATGACCCGCTGCCCGGTCATGTAGCCGTAGCCCTGAGTGGTACCCCCGTTGCGCTCCCTTGATCTCGCTATGGCCGAGTCGAGGATGGCCAGTCCCTCGACACCCCGTCCGCGGGCCACCACCACCAGCCCGAGATTGCGGAGCGTGTTGTCGATCCGCCAATGGTCTGCCGCTACCTCACCTCTGAGCGTCGCCAGCGATGTTCTGAGCCCGGCTTCGGCCTCCTCGAGCCGGCCCTGATGCGCCGCCAGCAGCGCCAGCACCTCGGAGTCTGCGGCCCGGCTGGTGCCGTTGCCGGTGCGTGGGGTGTGCGCGACGAGTTGCCGCATCAGCGACTCGGCCGGCTCCCACTCCCCGAGCCCACTCAGGGTCGAGGCGAGGTTGCGGGTAAGGGCCAACCGGTTCGGATGCTCCGGTGGCACCCGTCGTTCGAGGATCCGGAGGGCGGTTCCAAACAGGGCCTGCGCTTCGGCATAGTCCCCTCGCCCGAAGCGTTCGGATCCCTGATTGTTGAGCAACGCGGCGGTACCCATCGAGTCGGCTTGCGGTTGCCGCTGCCACACCGCGACGGCCTCATCGAGCAGGCGACGCTCCTCATCCGCGGACGCCGCCGCCGCCGCTCGATCCTGCAGCGCCGTGGCGACGTCGGCGTGGGTCCGGCCAAGGATCTTCCTCAGCTGGGCGAGTGACGTATCGAGCATGGAGCGAGCCGCGCTCGAGCCCTCGAAGCGGTACTCCACCACGGCCAGCTCGTGGTAGGTTCGCGCCGCCTCGACATCGTCGCTCCCCCGCAGCTGCCGTTGCAATTCCCACGACCGTCTGAGGAGCGTCCCGGCCTCTGCGTACTCGCCTCGCGAGGCGCGCATGTTGCCCAGGACCCGCCACATCCGCGCCTGGTGGTCGGGGTGTGCGGCGAGTCCCTCGACCCCGCGTTCTCCGTCGGTCAGCAGGGCCGCGACCTGGACGGTGTCGCCGCCAGGCACAATCATGGGATTGGCACGCTCGAACAGGCCGGTCAACAGGCCGATCACGTCCTCCGCGGCCGTGCGCTCCCGCTCGGCCCGATCGCGCTCCCGGGCGATGCGCACGGTCGAGTACACCGCGCTGGTCCCGGCCAGTCCCACCAGGATCGCGCCGACCACGACGCGCGCCCGGTGGCGCCGGAGAAACCGGCGCACCCGGTAGCCGACCGTCGCGGGCCGCGCGACCACCGGCAGGCCCTCGACGTGGCGCCCGATGTCGTCGGCCAGCTCCCGGGGCGACTGGTACCGGCGGGCCGGCTCCTTCTCCAGCGCCCGGCCGACGATGCAGTCGAGATCGCCGCGCAGCTGCCGGCAAAGGCGATCGGGGGTTGAGCCACGCAGCGCGGCAGCGGCGAGGTCCATGCCGCTTGCGGCGGCGCTCAGGCGCTCGGGCTCCCGCTCGACCAGATCCTGCAGGGCGAGGGCGCGGTCCGACTGAAACGGCTCGAGCGGCCGTCGCCCCGCGAGCAGCTGGTAGAGAATCGCGCCCAGCGCGTAGACGTCGGTCGCGGTCGTGACCGGCCGGCCGAGGATCTGCTCCGGGGCCGCGTACTCCGGGGTCATGATCCGGCGCCCGGCGCTGGTGCGGGGGTGCTCCGCCGACCCCTCGCTCTGCAGCACCCGCGCGAGGCCGAAGTCGAGCAGCTTGACGGTGCCGTCGGCGGCGACGAGCACGTTCGACGGCTTGAGATCGCGGTGGACGATGAAGCGCTGGTGCGCGAACTGAACCGCGTCGCAGACCGCGCGGAACAGGACAAGGCGTCGCTCCACGTCCAGGCGGAGGTCGTCGCAATAGGCGGTGAGGGGCCGTCCGTCCACGTACTCCATGACCAGGTACGGCCGGCCGTCGTCGGTGGCGCCGCCGTCGTACAGCCGCGCGATCCCTTCGTGTTCCAGGGTCGCGAGGATCTGCCGCTCGTGGCGGAAGCGGGCGAGGATCTCGTCGGTATCCATGCCGCGCTTGACGACCTTGATCGCGACCTGCTTGTGGAACTGCTCATCGGCGCGCTCGGCCAGATAGACCGCACCCATCCCGCCGTACCCGATCTCCCGGATGATCCGATAGGACCCGACCCGGGCGCCCGCGCCGAGCCCGCCGCCGCTATCGGGTTCATGGTCGCCGAGGGCGGTGAGGAGCGGATCGGCGAAGCGGAGCGCCGACTCGCCGATCATCGCCTCCGCATCGCCCGCCGACTCGAGCAACGCCCGGACCTCGCCGGCCAGGCCGGCGTCGGAGCCGGCCTCCTCTGCCACGAACGCCTCCCGATCCGCCGTCGGAAGCTCGAGCGCCGCGGCGAAGAGGCGGTCCACCTCGCGCCACCGCTCGGGCGAGAGCCCCCTGGGGCCGGAGTCGCGGCGGCTCTCGCTCACGAGGGGACTCCGGCGGGGTCCTGCATCGCGCGGTAGAGCCAGACACGTGCGCGGGCCCAGTCGCGCTTGATGGTAGGGACCGAACGTCCCAGCGCCGCGGCGATCTCATCGAACGTCAACCCCCCGAAGAAGCGCAGCTCGACGATGGCGGCGAGGCGCTCGCTCACGGCGGCGAGCCCGTGCAGCGCCTCATTGAGGTCGAGCAGATCGACGGCCCGCTCATCCGCGGCGATCTGCACCGCGTCGATCGGCACGTGGGGCTGGCCCCCGCCGCGCTTCTCCGCGGTCCGCGCGCGGGCGTAGTCCACCAGCACGAAGCGCATGGCGCGTGAGGCGAGGGCGAGAAAATGGGCCCGGTCCACCAGCCCGGCGCGATCCTGATCCACCAGCTTGAGGTAGACCTCGTGGACCAGCGCGGTAGTGCCGAGGGTCTCCGCGGGGCCGTGGCGGCGCAGGCGGTGATGCGCGATCTGGCGGAGGGCATCCTGGACGTGCAGGAAGAGCCGGTCGAACGCTTCGCGGTCGCCCGCGCGGGCAGCGAGCAGGAGTTGAGTGGTGTCCGGCGCAGCGTTCATCTCGGGACCTTCCGCCGGCCCGCGCGTCTCGGGCCGAACTTGAGCGATGAGCGCATGATGCCGGGCTGGTTTGGGGGTGTCAAGTGAACGGAAACGGCGCCGCCCACGGCCACGCGCCGGTGATACGATCCGGCCGCAACATCCGATAGAGGGGGAGAGAGGCTCGCCCGTCGAGCCCGGGCGGATCGCCCGCCCGCCCCCTCAAGCCCTTGAGGCTCGATGGCTGCTGCCGCGCCGCTGGAACTGGTGCATGGGACCCTGCGCTACCGGCTGGATCGTCGGGTGGTAACGGTGGGCCGTCTGCCAGAGTGTGACGTGGTCCTGGCCGGCGATGCCGTCTCCCGCCGCCACGCCGCCATCATTCCGACTCCCACCGGCCCGCTGCTGGTTGACCAGAGCCGCCACGGAGTCCTCATCAACGACGAGCGAATCGGTGCCCCGTGGGTCCTGGCCGACGGCGACACCATCCGGATCGGCGACTCGGGATTGCTGGTCCAGAAGGAAGCTCGGACGAGGGTTCCGCCGCTCCAGGGCGAGTCGGACGGGGAGAAGATCCGGCGCAAGCTGCGCGGATGGGCGCGACGCTACGGTCCGGCGGAGGTCCTGGCGACGGTGACGGCCGTCGGGGTGGTGGTGATGATGAAGCAGATCACCGGCAGCACGGTCGCGGCAGCCTACGCCGGTGCCGGTGCAGAGGCCGTCGTGTTTTACGGTACCATGCTTCTGCGGGAGTACATCAGGGAAGCACATCGGGCAGGGAAGGAAGGCCGCGACTATGGCTCCGGCGATCTGCTGCCGGTTCTCCGGAACTTGATGCTGGAGTTCGGCGTCGCGGAGGGGCTGGACGTCGCCCTGATCCGCCCGTTCTGCCTGGGCGCGGGCCTTCAACTCCTGGGCGGGGGAATCGGTGCACTGGTGGGAAAGTGGGCAGCAGACCTCGCCTTCTACGGCCCGGTCCTCACGATCTATGAATGGAAGCTGGCCCGGCGGGACCCATCCCGGCGAGCTGGCCCAGTCCGGCGGACTACGGCGACGACGCTGACGCAGCCAGCGAACCTGGAGGAGTAAGAGGAGTTGGAGCGACCGCCGCCAGCCCGACGCGCCGGTGATACGATCCGCCCAAAACATCCGATAGAGGTGGGAGAGAGGCTCGCGTCGAGCCCGGGGCGGATCGTGCGCCCGCCACCAGTATCGGAGCCATTATGACCGTCGCAACTCGCCTGTCCCCATGGACCTACGCCTGGCTTCTCGGCGCCGCCTTTCTGGCCGCGTGTGCCGCCGAACCCACGGAAACGCTGCCCCCGACCTCGAACGAGGGCGAGCCCTTCCGGATCTGGAGTTTCGGCACCTATCCCGGCGACAGGGGAAGCGAGATCCGTGGCCCGTTTCAGACCAGCGGCATCCCAGTGGTCGATGCTCACGACTTCGGCCCGCTCCACTTTGTGGTCGACGGGAACGGGCACGCCACGGGTGAGGTCATCTCCCGGCTCCTGGGTCAGTCCTATGTGGTCTCCACCCAGGGCCCCAGTGGTCTGGTTGGCGACCCCAGTACCGCCATCGGCAGCACCGTCGAGCTGCAGCAGATCATGGACTACCGGAAGGTCACCCCCGACGCGTCCTTCATTCTCCACGTGAATGCCATCGAGCTGGAGGCCATTGACCAGTCCAACGACGAGACGGCCGACTGCGAGGTCGGTCCGCCCGGAGGGGGGTTCGTCTGTTTCCCAAGTCTGACGGCGACCGTCAGCCTCAATGTGATGGTCTACGGTGACACCGGCATCTTCTTCATGGGGCAGGCCCGGGTGGACCTCATCAGCCGCTTCGGCAAGTGGAGCTTCGGCTCGACGGTTCCCGCACCGGGGACCGCCCGCCTGTGGGGCATCGATGAGTTTTTCGTCAATTTCGACCCCGGCCTGACTCCGGTCGGCTCCATCCCACGGGCAACGCTGCGGCTGTCGACCCCCCTGGCCATTCCGGTGGACATCTCCGAAGTGGACACTGGCGGCCTCTTCACGGTTCGCATCTTCGCCCGGGCAGAAACCTATGACCTGACCCAGCGAGAGACCTATCTCGCCGCCGGCTTCAAACGTCCAACCAATGCTGTTTTCACGGAGGTAGAGACCGAAGGGCTGGAAGCCAGAGCCACCGATCCCAACCGGCCCGTGCCCCCGGTGGGAGACTTCGGGACGGCGCCCGCATGTCCTGCAGGTGGCAATCCCGACGCAGGCTTACTCCAGTTCAGCGCTCCAGCATTCCGGGTACCCGAGTTGCCGATTGGCGGACCGGAGCAGATCACCGTAACCCGGACCGGGGGCAGCAGCGGGGTGGTCAGCGCGCTGGTGACCAGCACCGATGGTTCGGCGCTGGCTGGTACCGACTATTCCGCGGTCACCACCACCGTCTCGTTCGGCGACAATGACGCGGCCCCGCGGACCGTGTCGGTGCCGGTCCTGCCCAACTCGACTCCGAGTCCGAACAAGACGGTGAACGTCAGGCTCAGCGATCCCCGCGGCTGCGCAACACTGGGTGCCTCGACCGCCACGCTGACCATCGTGGATGACGATCAGCCGGTGGTCCCCACCGGATTCTCGATCGGCGGCACCGTCACCGGCCTGGCCGGCAGCGGCCTGAGTCTGCGCAACCTCCCCACCGGGGAAACCCTCCCCGTGGCCAACGGCAGCTTCGCCTTCAATCAACTGTCGCCCGATCGGCTGACCTACGATGTCACCGTCCTGACCCAGCCGACCAATCCGGCACAGGTGTGTACGATCACTAACGGAAGCGGCACGGTTAGCGGCGCCGACATTACCAACATCGGGGTCGACTGCATCACCCCGACCAGTGGGGGGATGGATCCGAGCTTCAGCGGTGACGGCAAGGTCGAGACGCTGGTCAGCGGTGCCAGTGGTGGCGCGGTGGCTTTGCAGACCGATGGGAAGATCGTCGTCGCCGGGTCCACGGACCTTGGTGCCAGCGTTGACTTCGCCCTGTTGCGCTACGACGCCAGTGGAACGCTCGATCCGAGCTTCGGTGCGGGAGGGATTGTTACGACCGGGTTCGGGACCAACAGCACGGACGAGGGCCTCGACCTCGCCGTGCAGGCCGACGGCAAGGTTGTCGTAGTCGGACGGACCGCGGCGGTGGCCTTCGACTTCGATTTCGCTGTCGCCCGCTACAAGACGGACGGGAGCCTGGATTCGACTTTTGGAAGCAATGGCAAGCTCGTCACCGACTTCGGCCCCGGCCAGGCCATCGCCCGGGCGGTCGCGCTGCTGCCCGACGGCAGGATCCTCGTCGTGGGAGACGTCGGCAGTGACTTTGCCCTGGCGCGCTATCTGACGAACGGCAGCCCGGACCCGACCTTCGGCACTGACGGGAAGGCAACCGTCGACGTGACCGGTGGCGATATCGGGCATGGGGTCGCCCTGCTGGGAGACGGACGGTTCATCGTCGTTGGGGGCGCCGCCACCGGCATCGAGAAGGACTTTGGGGTAGTGCGCTTCGCCGAGAACGGAGCCATCGATAGCACCTTCGGTACCAACGGCCTCGCCACCACCAATCTCGGCGGCGTGGATGAGGCCTTCGATGTGGTGATCGAACCCAATGGCAGGATTGTCGCGGCCGGATCCATCGACGGCCCCGGTGGTGCCCAGGGAGTGGACTTCGCGTTGGCCCGATACAACTCGGATGGCAGCCCCGATCTCACCTTTGGCAGCGGCGGAAAGACCACCACCAACTTCACCGCGGGCCGCGATCGCGGCGCCGCCCTGGTCCGGCAGGCCGATGGCAAGCTGGTGGTGGCTGGCCTGACCACCAGTGGATCGTTCGCATTCAATAATTTCGCCCTGGCGCGTTACCTCACCGACGGGCGACTCGATACCAGCTTCGGGGTCGGCGGTACCCTGGCGATCGACATCAACGGCGGCCACTCCGCCGCGGCAGGCCTGGCGATCCAGGCTGATGGTAAGATCGTTGCCGCGGGAACGGGCGGCGCCGGATTCGCCGTGGTCCGCCTCCTGCCATGACCAACGAGTGTGGCGAAGGGCACGAGGGGACAGGGTCAGGCGCGGAATTCAAGGGATTCCTCGCTTCGCTCGGAATGACACGCGGCGCGGGCTAGCACCCCGCCCGCACCACTTCCCCGAGTATTCCCATCGCATCACCGAGCTGGCGGTCGGAGAGATACGGCGCGGGTCCGAAGCGGAGCACGTCACCGCGCGCGTCCACCAGTACGCCGCGGGTATGGAGCCCGGCGGTAATGCGGCCGGCATGGGTCGAGCGGAGCGCCAGGAACCCGCCGATCTCCGAGAGCGAGGCGCTCCGGTTGCGGTCGATGATGCCCGGGTTGAGGCTAAGCCCGTCGAATCCCGCCGCGAGCACGCCGATCTGGTGCTGGCTCACTTCGCGGAGCAGGGCCGGCGTCAACCCCTGTTCGGCGAAGAAGTCGAACACCCGTGCGGCGCGATAGTGACTGGCCGGGTCATACGTGGCGCCGGCGAACCGGTCTCCGCCGGTGCCGTAGGTGGTACGCCCCTCCCGCTCCCGGGAAGTGAGCGCGGTGAACTCGCTGTACCACCCGGTGATCACCGGTCTCAAGTCACAGTCGGGTGGGATCCGCAGGAAGCAGTTGCCCTCTCCCAGCTGGCAGTACTTGTAGCCCCCGCCCACCACGAACGCGTCGCCCAGGTCTTCCGCGGCGATCGAGAAAGGCACCACGTTGAGCGCGTGATAGGCGTCGACCAGCAACGTGGCGCCGTGCCGCCGGCACGCGGCGGCCACCTGTCTCAGATCCCGCGCGATCCGTCCCGAGTCGAAGAACACCGCCGACACCAGCACCAGCGCGGTCCGGCCGTCGATCGCCTTAGCCAGCCGGGCGGCCACGTCCTCCAGCAGCGACTCGGCGATGCGCACCACCTCGATGCCTTCCTCGGACAGCCGGTCCAGTTGTCGCCGGATGGTGTGAAACTCGCCGTCGGTGGTCACCAGCCGTGGCTTCGCCGCGAGCGGCAGGGCCGAGATCAGTCGCACCACCAGCTCGTGAGTGTTCCCCGCGAGGGCAATGGTCGCGCCCGGCTCGCCCAGCAGCCGGCCAAAACCCGCCTTAACCCGCTCGGCCCGGTTGAAGGCGTGTTCCCATTTGTCGTCCACATACCGCGCCGCATCCAGCCACGACTCGGCCTGGGCCTCGAATCCAACATCGGGCCAGGCCTGGTGCGAATGGCCCGTGAGCAGCAGCCGCTCCGCGACCTTGAAGCGGGCGTAGTGCGGGGCCAGGGCGTTGGGGGAGGCGTAGAGG
>JBGQJV010000192.1:0-8640 GCA_041499215.1 Gemmatimonadota bacterium
CGGAGCCTGGCCCATCGTCCGGGGTTCAGCGCCGCGGTGGTGCTGGTCCTGGCCCTCGGCCTGGGCGCGGTAACCGCGGTCTTCTCGGTGCTGGACCGGGCACTGGTGCGGCCGCTCGCCATCGACGGCAACGGCAGCCGGTGGAGCAGGGTGATCATCGCCCGGGATCGCGGAGCCAGCATCAACGAGAACCTGTCCTACCCGCTGTTCGCCGATGTGCGGGACCGGGCCGGCGCCTTCGACGTCGTGCTGGCGCACAGCCCCGTCAGCCTCACGCTGAGCACCGGCGCCGAGGTGGAGCGACTCGATGCCGGCGCGGTGTCTGCCGGCTTTTTCGGCGCGCTCGGCCTGGCCCTGCCGCTGGGCCGGGAGATTCTCCCCGCCGAAGACCGGCCCGGGGCGGCCGAACGGGTGGTGGTCCTGTCGTACCCCCTGTGGCAGCGGCGGTTCGGCGGGGATCGCGCGGTCCTGGGCCGGAGCGTCTTGCTCAATGGCGATCCCTTCACCGTTGTGGGCGTGGCGCCGGCCGGCTTCCTTGGCCCGGTCCGCGGCACCGCGGAGGCCGCCTGGATTCCCATTACCGCGAGCACCACCGCCGGGGGCCCCGACGTCTTTTCCCGCCGGACCGTGAGCTGGCTCGACGTCATGGCGCGCCGCACTCCCGGTACCGACAGCGCGCGGGCCCAGGCAGGGCTCGACCTGCTCGGCACCCAGCTGGCCCGGGACAGCCTGTTCGCCGCCGATTCCCGCATCACGCTGGGCGACGGTGCCGCGGGCTTCACCTATCTCGTCAGCAACCTCCGCCGCCCGCTGGCCATCCTGTTCGGTGCATCGGTGCTGGTGCTGCTCGTCGCCGGGGCGAACCTCGCGGGACTGCTGCTGGCCCGCGCCACCACCCGGCAGCGGGAGCTGGCCATTCGGCTCTCGCTCGGCGCCTCGCGCTGGCGGATCGCGCGGCTGTTCCTGACCGAAGGGGTCGTGCTGGCACTGCTGGGCTCGGCCGGCGGGCTCGTGGTCGCCTCCTGGCTGGGCGGCGCGGCGCCGGCACTCCGGACCATGTTCGGTCAGGAGCTGCAGCTGAGCGGTGGGCTCGACCTCCGCTCCGCCATAGTTTCGGGGGTGCTGGCGCTGCTGCTCGCCGCCCTGATCGCAGCGTCGCCAGTCGCCTGGGCTTCGACGCTGGAGCTCTCCCGGGGACTCAAGGATGGCGGTGGGAGTCCCGGTTCTCACGGCGGTCTGCTGCGCGGACGGCTGGTGGTGGTGCAGCTGGCGCTGGCAGTCGTGCTGGTGGCGGGTGGACTGCTGCTCGGGTTTACCGCCCGGCGCCTCGCCGCGGTGGATCCCGGCTACCGGGCGGAAGGGGTGCTCCTGGCCGGGGTGGACCTGGATGCGCGAGGCTATCGCCGGGCGCAGGCCGCGACGTTCTGGGCGACCGTGACCACCGAACTCCGCGCCTCCCCGGCGGTGGCGGGCGCCACGGTGGCGCAGACCATCACCCCCACCCCGGGCGGGATGCACTACAACGAGGTCGTGCTCGAGGGCTCGGATGCCGCACCCGAGCAGGTCGGGTTCGACCTGAACATGGTGGGGCCGGCCTACTTCGGTACGCTTGATATCCCGGTGCTGTCGGGCCGGGAGTTCTCCGATGAGGACCGGATGGGGTCGCAGGGGGTGGCGCTGGTGAATCAGGCCATGGCCCGCCGGTACTGGGGCGACCGGTCTCCGCTTGGACGCCGCATGTGGCTCGACGGAGACACCACCACGCCGGCGGTCACGGTGGTCGGAGTCGTGGCCGACGGGAAATACCGCAGTCTCCGGGAGAGCCCGCTTCCGGTCGTCTTCCTCGCCTCGCTGCAGTCGCCGCCGGTCACCGCCACGCTGCTGGTCCGTGCCCGGCCGGGCGTTGCCCCCGGCACACTCGGTCCGCTGCTGAGGGAAACGGTGAGGCGGCTCGATGCCGGGGTGCCGGTGTACGACCTGCGGCCGCTCTCCACCCACCTGGCGCTCGCGAGCGCCACGGAACGGCTGCTCTCATTCCTCGCCGGCATGTATGCGGTGCTGGCAACGGTGCTCGCCGCGGTGGGCCTCTTCGGCCTGCTGAGCTACCATGTGGCGCGTCGCACCCACGACATCGGAATCAGACTGGCGCTGGGCGCGGAGCCGGCCCGGATCCGGCAGCAGGTGGTGCGCCAGGGCCTGGTGCACGGGCTCGCAGGGGTGTTCATCGGCCTTGGCTTGAGCCTCATCGCCGTGCGCTGGGTCGGCTCATTGCTGTATGACGTCTCCCCGCTCGATCCGGCCATTCTGCTGGCCGTCGCGGCATTGATGCTGGGCGTCGTGCTGCTTGCGAGCTGGTGGCCCGCGGCCCGGGCGGCGCGGGTCGATCCGATGGTAGCGTTGAGGTCAGAGTAAAGCGGAAGTCCGAGTTCCGAGTAGGCGCCGCACCGCTGTGCGGCGCTACACTCCGAACTCGGAACTCGGAACTACTGAACTCACACCGCACCGAGCCCGGGTGCAATAGCCGGTGACCATGAACGATCTTCTCTCTGCCGTCCGCGGTCTGCGCCGGGCCCCGGGCCACGCCATCGCCTGCCTGCTGACCCTCGGGCTGGGGATCGGAGCGGTGACCGCCATCTTTTCGGTGGTCAACGGGGTGCTGCTCAAGCCGTTGCCCTACCGGATGCCGGACCGTCTGTTCGTGATGTTCGAACAGAGTGCCGCCGTCCCGGCCCGGTTGCCGGCCTACCTCACCTTCCTCGACTACCGCGCCGGCGCCAAGAGCTTCGAGGGGATGGGGTACGTCATGGGCCGCTCGGCCGGGCTCAGGACACCGCAGGGGATCGTCCAGTTCGCCAACGCCGCCGTCTCGGATGGCTTCTTCCAGGTCCTGGGCGCGACCCCAGTGCTGGGGCGGGTACTGGGGCCGGAGGATGAGCGGGCCGGCGCCACCCCCGCCGCAGTGCTGACCTACGGCTTCTGGCGCCGCCGGTTCGCGGGCGATCCGGCGGTGCTGGGCCGGACCCTCGATTCCGGAGAGGGCGGGTACACGATTGTCGGGGTGCTCCCGCCCGGCGCGGGCTATCCCTCGTGGGCCGATGTGTACACCTCGCTCGCGGCCGGCCCGCCCCTCCCGGCCATGGCCCGGCGGGATGTGCATGTGGACGGGGGCATGCTCGCCAGGCTCCGGCCCGGCGTCGACTCCGCCACCGCCAGCCGCGAGCTGGCACGCCTCGGCCGGCGCTTCGCGGAGAGCTACCCGGCCGAGAACGCCGGATTCGCGGGTGCCATCACTCCCATGCTGGCGGCGGTTGCCGGTGGCGGCACCGGCACGCCGCTTCTCCTGCTGCTTGCCGCGACCGGCCTGCTCCTGGTGCTGGCCTGCGTGAACGTGACCAGCCTCGCCTTGGCCCGGGTGACCGAGCGAACCCGCGAGATGGCATTGCGGACCGCATTGGGCGCGGGTCGGGGGAGACTTGCCCGGCAGCTCCTCGTGGAATCGCTGCTGCTGTCCGCGCTTGGCGCCGGCCTCGGCCTCATGCTGGCCGCCTGGCTGGTCGGGCTGCTTGCCGCCTCGGGCGGGGGCAATCTGGTCGCGGCCGGCGTGGCGAACGTGCTTCCTCGCATGGAGGAGATCCGGCTCGATGCGCGGGTGTTCGCCATGGCGCTCGGGATCACCCTCCTCGCAGGGCTCGGCGCTGGGCTGATTCCGGCTATCACCGGCAGCCGGCCTGACCTGGCCGGTGTGCTCAAGCAGGCGGGTGCGCGCGGCGGCCCCGGTCGATCGGGAGGGCGGCTCCGCCGCACCCTGATCGGACTGCAGGCCGGACTGGCGCTGGCGCTGCTGGTCTCGGCCGCGCTCCTGGGCAACAGCTTCTGGCGGGTCACCCAGGTGGACCGCGGGTTCGAGAGCGCCGGGCTGGTCACGATTCATGTCTACCCCGGTTCGCGCTACCAGGCGCCGGACAGTGATGTCGCATCGCTGTATCGCCGGCTGGCCGAGCGGGTCGGCGCCCTTCCCGGCGTCCGGTCGGTCGGTCTCATCAATCATCTGCCGATGGCCGGGTCCTGGAACGGGACCCGGGTGGGGATCGACGGAGCGCCTCCCGCCGAGGGGGAGGAACTGACCGTCGGTCTCCGGGTGGCCAACCAGCCATACCTGGAGACGATGCGGATCCCGCTGCTCAAGGGCCGGTGGTTTACCGTGAGTGAAATGACCGGTACCGGTGCCGGGTCGGTCGTGATCAACCGGGCGCTGGCGGAGCGCTACTGGCCGGGCAAGGATCCGCTGGGCCACCGGGTTTCCTTCTTCAAGAGCGCGGCAGGCCGGGCTGACTTCGGGCAGCCGTTGAGCGGAACCGTGGTCGGCGTGGTGGGAGATGTCCGCCAGTTTGGACTGGAGCAGCCCTCGGATGCGGCCATTTACCTTCCCTACACGGTGAATCCCTGGGGCCACATCTTCCTCACCGTGCGGACCGCGGTGGACCCCGGCAGTATGCTGGAGCCGGTGCGCCGCGAGCTGCTGGCCGAGGAGCCGGGGCTGGTGCTGACCGAGCTCGCCACGATGGACCGGGTGGTGTCTGGATCGCTGGCGCCGCGGGAGTTCCTGACGCTGCTGGTAGGGGTGTTCGCCGGCGCGGCGCTCCTGCTCGCGACCATTGGGCTGTACGGCGTCCTGACCCGGCTGGTGCGGACCCGACAGCGGGAGATCGGCATCCGCCGTGCGATCGGGGCGGACCGGCCGGCGATTCTCCGCCTGGTGCTCCAGGAAGGGATGGCCGCGGTGCTGGCCGGCTCGGCGGGCGGTGTGGTGGCCGCCCTGCTCCTCGGCCGGGTCCTCGCCAGCCAGCTGTTCGGAGTCACGGCGGCGGACCTGCCCACCTATCTTGTGGCGTTTGGCCTCCTGCATGCGGTTGCATTCATGGCATGCTATCTCCCGGCGCGGCGTGCGGCCGGCATTGACCCCACCGTGGCGCTCTCCAACGACTGAGCGGCGCCGCCGAACGCGAGGAGCAGTTCTTGATCCGTCTCGTCGACATCGAGAAGTCCCTCCCGACCAAGCCGTCTCCGACCTGGCTCCTCAGGCGGATCAACCTGGAGTTCGACCGGGGGGATTTCATCACCATCATGGGCCCGTCGGGGGCGGGGAAATCCACTCTCCTGGCCATCCTCGGCATGTTGGACGCCGACTTCAAGGGAGAGTACTGGCTGGGGGGCCAGGCGGTGCATGCGCTCAAGTCGAAGGACCGGCTCTCGCTCGCCCGGGCGACCGTCGGGTTCGTCTTCCAGCAGTATCACCTGCTGGATGACCTCACGGTGGCGGAGAACCTGGACGTGCCGCTGAGTTACCGGAACATCAAGTCGAGCGAACGATCCGCCCTCGTGGCGGACACACTGGACAAGTTCAACATCGTCGGCAAGAAGGACCTCTATCCCCGCCAGCTCTCCGGCGGGCAGCAGCAGCTGGTCGCCGTGGCCCGCGCGGTCATTGCCAAGCCCCCGGTGCTCCTGGCCGACGAGCCGACCGGCAATCTCCACTCCGCCCAGGGCAGGGAGATCATGGAGCTCTTCCGCCAGCTCAATCAGGAGGGCACCACGATCCTCCAGGTCACCCACTCCGAGGATAACGCTCGGTACGGCCACCGAATCATCCAGCTGAAAGACGGGTGGGTAGTGGACGGGCAGACGTGAGAAGTAACTAGTTCCGCGTTCCGAGTTCCGCGTTCCGAGGGCGGAGTGCTGATGGCTGACGGTTGACGGCTAATAGCTGACGGCTGATGGCGCACGGCCAACGGCCAGCAGCTGAACCCGGAGGAGCGCGTGGCGGGTGCCAAGCGGGGGAACACCGGCGCGGGATACTCAGGCACGTCCCTGCCCCAGAAGCTCGGGATCAAACCGGGTGACCGGATCGTTGCGCTGGGTGCGCCGTGGAAATACGCGGACGTGGTCGCTCCGCTTCCCGACGGCGCCGCCGTCTCGGCCCGGACGCCGGCCCGGGCGCGATTCGTTCATCTCTTTGTCCGGGAGGCGGCCGAGCTGGACCGGCGCCTGCCTGCGCTGGACCAGGCCCTGGAAGACGACGGCATGATCTGGATTTCGTGGCCCAAGAAGAGCTCCGGCCTCGCCACCGACCTCACCGAGGACGGTATTCGCCGCGCCGCACTCCCGCTCGGACTGGTGGATGTGAAGGTGTGTGCGGTGGACGAGGTGTGGTCGGGGCTCAAGCTGGTGCGGAGGGTGGCGAACCGGGGGCGATAGCCCGCTCCCGGAGGGAGGAGGCGTCATGGCCGGCCTGTGGTGGGATCTTCGCATCGGGTTCCGTGGGTTGCTCCGGGCCCGGAGTTTCACCGTGGTGGCGGTGGGAATCCTCGCCATCGGGATCGGGGCCACCACCACGATGTTCAGCGCCATCGACGGTGTGCTGCTCCGGCCGCTCCCCTATCGTGAGCCGGATCGGCTGGTGGCCGTATGGGAATCGAGCGCGGCGGAGCACATCCGGGGCGGTGTGGCCCCCGCCACCCTGTTGGACTGGAGAGCCGCCGCCCGCTCGCTCGACGGCCTGGCCGGCTTCCGGCCCTGGGGCTTTGTCCTGACAGGGGAGGGTGTCCCGGAACGGATCCTCGGCGCCCGCGTCTCGGCCAACCTCTTCCCCCTGCTGGGGGTGGCCCCGCTCCTCGGACGGACGTTCCGGACCGGCGAGGATCTCCCGGGGCAGCCGCGGACAGTGCTGCTCAGCGAAGAACTGTGGCGCCGCCGGTTCGGAGCGGACTCCGGACTGATCGGCAGGTCGGTGCGTCTCGACGGCGAGTCGGCGCAGGTTGTCGGCATCGTTCCCGCGGAATTCTCCCTGCCACAGGCCGAGCTATGGGTACCGATGAGCTTTGCCCCGTACGAGCTGGAGCAGCGTGGTGCCCGGGCGCTTACCGTCATCGGCCGACTCCGGGCGGGGGTCGGGCTCCCGGCCGCCCAGTCGGAACTGGACGCGATCACCCGGACCCTGCAGCAGCGCTATCCGGAATCGTCGGCTGGATGGGGAGCGACACTGGCGCCGCTCCAGCAGGACCTGGTGGGTGACACCCGAACTACACTGCTCCTGCTGTTCGCGGCTACGGTGGCCGTGCTGCTGGTGGCCTGCGCCAACCTGGGGAACCTGCTCCTGGTCAGGGGCACGATGCGCGGGCGGGAGATCGCCTTGCGCGCCGCGCTTGGGGCCCACCGTGCCCGGGTAGCCCGTCAGCTGCTGGCGGAGAATCTGGTGCTGGTGCTGCTCGCGGGCGTCATCGGATTCGGACTTGCGGCGCTGGGCACCGATCTGCTGGCCGGCTTCGCCCCCGTTTCGCTGCTGACAACTGGCGTCATTCGGATCAGCGGCGCGGCGCTCGGCTTTGCAGTGCTGGTGTCCCTCGCGGTGGGGCTGCTGCTCGGGCTGATACCGGTCATGAACCTCTCTCGCGTCGATCTCGGAGTCGCGCTCAAGTCGACGGGCGTGCCGACATCGCCCGCGCGACGGGTGGCACTCCGCGACCTGCTGGTCATCGGGCAGGTGGCCGTGGCCCTGTTCCTCCTGGTCGGCGGGGGCCTGCTGGTGCGGAGTCTGTTGCGCGCGCAGGCTGTGGAACTCGGGTTCACGCCCGGTGGAGTCGCAGCCATGACCATATCGCTGCCCGAGGCCCGATACCCTGCCGCCGGGCAGAAGATCGCATTCTTCCAGGACCTGGTGGGGCGGATGGAAGCACTCCCCGGCGTTCGTTCCGTTGGCCTCGCCAGCCACCTCCCGCTGGGTGCAGGACCGTTGATGGGCGACTTCACCCCGTCCGACCACGCCGTGAGCGCGCGGGGCGAAACTCCCCGGGCGCAGTTGATCGCGGTGAGCAGCGGCTACTTCGGCACCCTCGGCATTCGGCTCCTCAGGGGGAGACTGTTCGACCGAGGCGACGGGGCTGGGGCGCCGCCGGTGGTCATCGTGGACGCCTCCCTTGCCCGTCAGGTGTGGCCGGGTGCCGATCCGATCGGCCGTCGGATCAGGGTAGGGGCGGCCCTAGGAGCGGATACCGCGCTCCGCGAGGTCGTGGGTGTGGTAGACGGGGTGCGGACACTGAGCCTCGAACGGCAGCCGGAGCCCGCGATCTACCTGCCGCACGCCCAGAATCCCTGGCCCACGATGAACCTCGTGGTCCAGGCCGGCGCTCCGGCCACGACGCTCTTCGACCTCGTGGCCGCCCAGGTCCGTGCGCTTGATCCCGGTCAGCCGGTGTACAATGCCCGCCCGCTGGAGCAGACCGTGGAGCGGGCCCTGGCCTACCGCCGGTTCCAGACCACGCTGCTGGGAGCGTTTGCCCTGACGGCGCTGCTGCTCTCGGTCATCGGGGTGTATGGCGTGCTGGCGTTCGGAGTGGCACGACGGACCCGTGAGCTGGGCATCAGGGTCGCGCTGGGGGCCACAAGCCGCGGCATCCTGCTGTCCGTCCTTGGGCAGGCACTGGCTCGGGTAGGCGCCGGGCTCTTGATTGGTGGAGCGGCCGCGGTGGCGGCCGGGCGGCTCTTGGGCGGACTGCTCTATCAGATCAGCCCAGCGGACCCCACGACCTTTGCCGGGGCCGCGCTGCTGCTGCTGACTGCGGGAATGATCGCGGGGTACCTGCC
>JBGQJV010000193.1:0-8629 GCA_041499215.1 Gemmatimonadota bacterium
GTTGACACCACCGATCCAGCCGCGATGCGCCTGGTCCGCAGTGACTGGTCGCGGCTTCCGCCTGCCGTCGCCGCCGCGACGCGACGACTCCTCGGTGTGTGAGTCTGCTGCCGTCAGCCGTCAGCCCTGAGCCGATCAGCTCACCCCTTACTCCTCACTCCTGACACGCTTCTCCCTTCTCACTTCTCACTTCTCACTCCTCACTTCTCACGCCTCATTCCTCACTTCTCGCTGTGCGGGCATAACCGCTTCAGCGTGTGGGAATCCGGAGCAGGACGACGATCCAGCCGAGTCCCAGCGCGCTCAGCGTCACCTTGCCGGCGATGTGCGGCATGAAGAAGACGACCGTGGTTCCGATCGAGAAGGCGATCATGCCGATGGCGAGCAGCTTGTGCCTGAGCGCCATGGCGCGATGCTCACGCCAGGTGCGGATTAGGGGGCCGAACGTGCCGGAGTTGAGCAGCCAGTTGTAGAAGCGAACCGATCCCCGCGCGTAGCAGGCTGCGGCTAGCAGCAGGAAGGGGGTGGTGGGGAGCAGGGGAAGGAAGACACCGAGCACCGCGAGACCCACACTGAGATGGCCGGCGGCCAGGAACCAGAGTCGGGCGACTCCGTTGGTGGCCAGGCGCGTCTCCTCGCTGTAGTCGCGCGGGTCGGGCGAGCTGCTCATTCCAAAGTCCACTTGTCGGATTTCATAATCTGCCTATGGTCCGCTCCCCTTGCCAGCCCCGCACTTGCTCGCCTCGGATGGGTCCACTAGACTGAGCAGCCTGCCAAAATGGCTGAGCCTCGCTCCCCACCGCTCGATGCCCAAGCGCGACTTCCTCTCCATCTCCGATCTAAGCCCAGCCGAGTTGACCTGGGCACTGAACCTCGCCGGCCGGATGAAGCGCGGGGAGTACCGGGACCGCGCACTCGAGGGCAAGACGCTGGCGATGATCTTCGGGAAGAGCTCCACCCGGACGCGAGTGTCCTTCGAGGTAGGGGTGCATCAGCTGGGCGGTCACGCCCTCTTCCTCTCCTCCCGGGAACTGCAGCTGGGCAGAGGCGAGCCCACCCGAGACACGGCTCGAGTCCTCTCGGGGTATGTCGACGGGATCATGATCCGCACCTACACCCACGCCGAGGTCGAGGAGCTGGCCCGGTTCGCCACTGTGCCGGTGATCAACGGACTGACCGATCTGCAGCACCCCTGCCAGGTGCTGGCCGATGTCCTGACGGTACAGGAGGAGTTCGGCGGCTGGGCTGGCCAGGTGGTGGCCTGGGTTGGAGACGGGAACAACGTCGCCAACAGCTGGATGGACGCGGCCGGGACCCTCGGCTTCGAGCTCCGGCTGGCCTGTCCGGAGGGCTACGAGCCGAATCGCGCCCTGTTCGAGCGAAACGCGGCCCGCACCCGGATCACGATGACCGAACTTCCGGAAGAGGCGGTCGCCGGCGCTCATGTAGTCACGACCGACGTGTGGGCCTCGATGGGCCATGAGGGGGAGCAGGCGGGGCGCCGGGAGGCCTTCCGCGGATACGAGGTGGATGAGGATCTGATGGCACTGGCCGACCCGGGGGCGATCTTCCTGCACTGTCTCCCGGCCCACCGCGGGGAAGAAGTCACCGAGGGCGTGCTGGAAGGCCGACAGTCCCGGGTGTGGGTTGAAGCCCAGAACCGACTGCACGTCCAGAAAGCGTTGATGGCGATGTTGATGGCCAACGTGAGACGTGAGACGTGAGACGTGAGGGCTGTACGTTCCGAGTTCCGAGTTCCAAGTAGCCCCGCCCGCACTCTGAACTCGGAACTCTGAACTCGGAACTCTACGTCTCCCATCGTGGAAAGCTCTTAACCCGGATTCATCGATGACGACGCAAGCCGCGCTCAAGCGCACTCCGCTGTTCGACGTCCACCGCGCGCTCGGCGCCAAGCTGGTCCCCTTCGCGGGCTGGGAGATGCCGGTGCAGTATCCCGGCGGCATCCTGGCCGAGCACCGAACGGTCCGCGAGGCGGTCGGCATCTTCGATGTCTGCCACATGGGTGAATTCGAGGTGACCGGTCCCGATCGCAACGCCTTCGTCCAGCGGATCACTTCCAACGACGTGGGGGCGCTGGCGCCGGGCCAGGTGCAGTACTCCGCGCTGCTGCACGAGACCGGCGGCATCGTGGACGACTGCACCGTCTACCGGTTCGAGGACAAGGTCATGCTGGTGGTAAACGCCGCCAACATCGACAAGGACTGGGCCCACGTGGTGGAGCAGAAGCGCGGCGCCAACGTGCGGCTCAGGAACATCTCGGACGAGGTGGGGCTGCTCGCGTTGCAGGGCCCCGGGTCGGAGGCCCTGCTGCAGACCCAGACCGACACCAGCCTCCGGGACATCGGGTATTACCACTTCGCCACCGGCAAGGTGGCTGGGCTGGGGTGTTTCATCTCCCGCACCGGGTATACCGGTGAGGATGGTTTCGAGCTCTACTGCCGCCTGCCGGACACCCAGAAACTGTGGGAGGCGCTGACCGGACCCGGCAAGGCCCAGCCGATCGGACTCGGCGCCCGCGACACACTGCGGCTGGAGGTGTGCTACCCGCTGTACGGCAACGACATCGACGACGACACCACGCCACTCGAGGCGGGGCTTGGCTGGATCGTGAAGCTGGAAAAGGGAGCCCCCTTCACCGGCGAGCTGGCGCTCAAGCGGCAGAAGACCGAGGGCCTCACCCGGCGCCTCGTAGGCTTCCGGCTGGTGGGGAAGGGCATTCCCCGTCACGGCATGCCGGTGCTGGTGGACGGCGTGTCGGTGGACACCGTGCGGAGCGGCACGATGAGTCCCTCGCTCGGCTACGCCATCGGCACTACCTACCTGCCGGCCAGCCATGCAGCTGCCGGGTCGCGTTTCCAGGTGGAGATTCGGGGGGAGCGGCTCGACGCGGAGGTGGTGAAGCGGCCGTTCTATACGAAGGGTTCGGTGAAGCGGTAGGGGTGGGACGGGCAGAGGTGGCGGAAAGGGCGGGAGGGAGGTCCCCGCCCCCGACGCCGGCGGGCCCTATTTCTGGAAGACGCCGAAGCCGAAGTAGCAGGGTTCGTCCTTACACTTCACCATCTGGATGTCGATGGTGTAGCGCCCGCTCGATTTGGGCTGAAAGCGTACCACCGGCGTGTCGTCACTCTGGGTATCGTGCGCGACGGTCTTGCCATCCGAGTCTTTCACGGTGAGGTCGACGTCGCTGCAGTCGTTGTCGCATGCAGCCGTCAGGATCGATTCCTTGTCCTCGTCGAAGTAGAACGTCCAGCTGTCGGTCGCGTCGTTCTTGAGCTTGCCCATGACGTAGTTCCGGAGGAACCAGTCGGAGGAGTTCTTGGCGATCGTCTTGTAGTGAATCTGCAGCTGATCCCACACCTGCTGGGCGTAGGACTGGGCATGCAGCGTGTCGGACCCGAAGGCGATGAGCCCCAGGGTGAGGGCGACGGACGAGGCGATCGAACGGCGGGACATGACAACTCCTTGGGTTGCGTGGCGCGCTGAGGATGATGGGATTGGGGCCCCTGTTGCCCGGGGAATGGCGAACAGGAATCGCCCGCGGGACCTGCAAACGCAATGCCGCTCGTTCTTTCATGAGGGAGCATTCACCGATGAGCCTGCGGGTCGCCGTGCTGACGGTGTCTGATGCCGGTGCACGCGGTGAGCGGGCGGACGGCTCGGGCGACGCCATCGTGGCATGGGCCGCGGCACGAGGCCACGCACTGGTGGACCGGGCACTGGTGCCCGACGACACGGCGGCGATCGGCGCCCGGCTCCGCGCGTGGGCCGACACCGACGCGGCCGACCTGATCCTCACCACCGGGGGCACGGGGCTCACGGCGCGGGACGTCACTCCCGAGGCGACCCGCGCGATCCTGGACAAGGAAGCGCCGGGCATCGCCGAAGCGCTGCGGCTGACGGTGTATCCCCGGTTTCACCGCGCGGCCCTCTCCCGCGGGGTCGCGGGAATCCGGGGCAGAACCCTGGTGGTGAATCTCCCCGGAAGCCCTGGCGGGGTGCGTGATGGGCTGGCGGTGCTGGACGACCTGGTGATCCACGCGGTCGAGCTCATCCGCGGGACAAAGACGGGACACTGAACAGTTCCAAGTGCCCAGTTCGGAGTGCCGAGTGATTGGTCCTCTGAAACCCGGAACTTTGAACTCGGAACCTGGAACTGACCGAGCCTATGCCATCGAAGATCCTGCTGACAATGGACGACCTCGAGACCGCGGTGCGGGTGAACGCGGCCCTGGAGGCGGCGGGGCACTCGACGGCGATGATCTCCTCGCTGGACGACGCCCGGGGGGCCCTCCGGCGGGTGGCGCCCGAGCTGGTGATCCTCACCGGCGCGATCTACGAATCGCCCGCCCGGCAGATCGCGCTGCTGGCACGGGACTCCGAAATCTCGACGCTTGCCCTGCTGGAGCCCACCGACCAGAGCGCGGCCGAGCGCGAGCGCCGGCCGGTCGATGTCACCGAGGTGGCGGTCAAGCCGGTGAATCCGGCGGAGCTGGTGCACCTGGCCGAGCGGCTGGTGGCCCGGCGACAGCTGCAGCAGCGCACCGGCATCGTGGGGGAGAGCGCGGCGATCCAGGAGCTGCTCATCCGGATCGAGCAGATGGCCCCGGTGTCCAGCACGGTGCTGGTGCAGGGAGAGTCCGGGACCGGCAAGGAGCTGGTCGCCAAGGCCATCCACGATCTCTCCCCGCGGCGGGGCCGGCCGTTCATCGCGGTGAACTGTGCCGCGCTCCCCGAGACGCTGCTCGAGTCGGAGCTGTTCGGGCACGAGAAGGGGGCCTTCACCGGCGCCGCCGAGCGGCGGCTCGGCCGCTTCGAGCTGGCGGACACGGGGACCATCTTCCTCGACGAGATCGGCGAGATCCCCGCCAGCGTGCAGGTCAAGCTCCTGCGGGTGCTGGAGACCAGGGCCTTCTTCCGTCTGGGTGGGGTGCAGCCGATCAAGGTGGATGTGCGGGTGGTGGCCGCCACCAACCGGAGCCTCCGGGATTCGGTAAACCTGGGAGAATTCCGGGATGACCTGTACTACCGCCTGAACGTCCTCAACATCTACCTGCCCCCACTCAGGGAGCGCCGAAGCGACATCCCTCAGCTGGTCCGCCGGTTCGTACGGGAATTCAGCCAGCAGCATGACCGGCCCTTCCGGGGGATCGCGGGCGAGGCCATGCAGCTACTGGTGGAGGCCCCGTGGCCGGGCAATGTGCGGCAGTTACGGAACCTGATCGAGTCTATGGTGGTGCTGGCTCCTGGGCGCGAAGTGCGATCCTCGGACATTCCCGCGGACGTCCTGGAGGGGACCTCCCGGCTCCTGCCGGTCAGGGTGGGGGGTGGGGTGAGCGGGCCCGGGAGCCAGGAACTTGAGTTTATCCTCCGAAACATCATGGACTTACGCATTCAAATCGAGGAGTTGCGCCGCCGGCTGGATGATCGGCCTCAGCGGGTGCAGGTTATCGAGCTCGGAGAGAGCCAGCCGGTGGCCGATGTTTTGCCGGATTCGGAGCAGGATGATGGGGGTGCGGTGGTCTATCGGCCGGGGATGACCATGGCCGAGGTGGAGAAAGAGGCCATCGCCGCGTCACTGTTGCAACACCGAGGCAATCGTCGGAAGGCCGCAGAGACGCTAGGCATCGGGGAACGAACGCTTTACCGCAAGATCAAGGCTTACAAACTGGACTAGGTCATAGCGGCTAAGTGTTTGCGTCAGCGTGGTTTCCCGGGATCTTCATGCTTGACACTCTATCCTGTGGAGTTCATATTGGCGAAAGACCCGGTTATCCCGAAACGCTCCAGGGTCTTACTCCCGTGATCTTCTCGATTGATCCCAGCGCGTGTGTCGCGTGCTTGGCGTGTGTGCGTGTCTGCCCCACGGGTGCGGTGGAAGTGCAGGAACCGCTAGTCCGGATCGAGGACAGCGCCTGTATCCGCTGCGGCCTGTGTGTGCCCGCTTGTCCGCATGACGCGATTGAAGTCACTGGAGAGCTGGGTCGCGCCATGGCGGTCGCCGCCCGTGGAGGCGGTGTGTTGATCCTGTCGGCGGAGGCGGCGGCGCACTTCTATCCCGCCACTCCGGAGCAGGTGGTCAACGCCTGCTATGCCGCCGGATTCCGGGTGGTGAATCGGGGCGTGCTGGGCGACGAGCTGGTGGCGGACGAGTACCTCAAGCTGTGGCGCGAGGAAGGCTGGGGCACCCTGATCCGGAGCACCGACCCGGTGGTGGTCGACACCATCCGGCGGGAGTACCCGGAACTGGTGCCGTACCTTGCCCCCGTGACCATTCCCGCGGTGGCCGAAGCGCGCTATCTGAGAGCGCTCCTCGGTGAGACGCTGGAAATCGTTTTCTCGGGGGTGTGTCCGCCAGCCGACCGGCCGGAGCTGGATGCGGCGATCACCTTCCGCGACCTGGATCAGCTGTTCCGGCTGCGCGGCGTGACGCCGCTGGCCCAGCCCGACTACTTCCAGCGGGTGCCGAGCGAGCGCCGCCGGCACCTCAGCACGGCGGGCGGGCTGCCGATCGCGATGCTCGAGGAGGTGCCCTACGCGAGCCGGCGGTTCAAGAAGGTGCGCGGGCTCAAGGAGCTGCGTTCGGTCGCGCGGGCGGTGACCGCGGACCGGATCGATCTCGGGTTCGTGGACATCCTGTCGCACGAGGGGTGGCTCGACCATCCGCTTTCGGGTCCCCGGGAGGAGCTGTTCTGGCGCCGGGCCGTGGTGGAGAGCAGCGAGCCGCCCCGGAGCCGGTTCCCGGTGACCGACCAGGCGGTGGTTGCCAGCTACGGTGCTACCTTCTTGATTGAGCCCAGGCTGGTCCAGGCCGATCCGACCCGGGTGCAGGAGCTGCTAGAGGCAATCGGGATGGGTCCGAACGGCAAACCATGGGACTGCCGCGCGTGCGGGTTCGACACCTGCGCCGCCTTTGCCCAGGCCGCCGCCGGGGGTCGGGCCTCGCTGAGACAGTGCGCACCCTATCAGGCGCGGCGGGTGGAAGAGGCGGAGCGGGACTCGGCGGTGGACGCCCTGACCGGACTGGCCGCCTACCGGGTGCTGCACGACCGGCTGATGTACGAGATTGAACGCAGCAAGCGGAGCCTCGAGGGCTTCGCGGTGCTGTTCATCGACCTGGACTATTTCAAGCAGGTGAACGATCAGTATGGCCACGAGGAGGGCAACCAGGTCCTCCGGGCGGTGGCCAGCGAGATCCGCAACGCCATCCGGGCCTCCGACCTGGCTGCCCGGTACGGCGGGGATGAATTCGTGGTGATCCTCACCCGGACCGACCTGGCCGGCGCCAACCGCGTCGCCGAGGCGATTCGCGCCGGTATCGAGGGTGTGGGGCGCCGGCTCGGCTACCCGATGGGTCTGGTCACCGCGAGCATCGGGGTGGCAGAGTATGATGTGCGGCGGCCGCACGAGGGCGATCTGCTGGTTCAGGCCGACCGGGCGTTGTACCTGGCGAAATCGGCGGGTCGCAATGTCGTCGCCTAGCGCGACGAAGGTCTTTACGGAAGCGAGCGAGCGTTGACTGGATCTTCCCCTCTCCGCGATGCCTCCGGACCGGCCCAGGGCCGGGCCGGCGGCGCGTTCGACAACGCTCCCGATCCGTGGGGCGTTCGCCGGGCCGAGAATCTGCTCACCAGCCTCGAGGGGGTCCTCTCGGCGCGGGTGGTGACCACCCCGCTGGGCGAAGTGAGCGAGGTACACGTACTGGCGCAGGCCGGGCTCCAGCCCAAGCAGCTGGTGCGCAACATCGAGTCGGCGCTGCTGGCCCAGCTGGGCCTCAAGATCGACCATCGCAAGATCAGCATCGCCCAGACGGCCGAGGTCCGGCCGCTGGAGGTAGTGGAGAAGGGCGCGGTGCGGGACCGGGCGATGAAGCGCGCGGCCCTGTTCGAGGCGCTCACGGTGGCACCGGGCAAGCGGCCGCACCGGGTGAACATCACGGTATCGCTTTCCTTCGCGGGGCGGACCGCCTCGGCCGAGGAGGAGACCAGCGATACCCCGCGCAGCAAGGTGGAGGGCGCGGCCCGGGCGGCGATCTCGGTGCTGGACCAGCTGCTGTCGGACCACTCGGTGGCGCTCGAGGGGGCCAAGATCCTGGAGGCGTTCGACCGGGAGTTCGTGCTGGTGGCGGTACAGGGGCTGGGGGGCCGGGAGGCGGTGCTCCTGATCGGCACGGCGGAGATCAAGGAGAGCGCCGAGCGGGCGGCGGTATTCGCGGTACTGGATGCGACCAATCGCTGGGCCGAGGCCCGGCGGCCGTCGTGACGCTGGCTAAGGTTGTCCTCAGGCTTCCTTCAATCCGCCTTTAATCCATTCAGTGGAGCTTAAACTCCGGCCCGTTGTGGCTTTCGCGGTGTGGCCGGGCCGTGGTCGGGGCGACGGTTCGGCCATCGGGGAGGGGTCCCCGGCAGTTCACAATCGAATACAGGAGAAAAATGGCAGCGGCCCTGGTCTCTAGCGGGCAGGTCCCGAGCGGAGGTCAGCGGTAAAAAAACTGAGCGGAGCGTCGGCTAAGCCATAGCGGGGCTTGGCTCCTTCCCGAGGGTAACCCCATACTCGTGCAAGGAGACGCTCATGTACAGCGCTTATGTCCTGATCGCGGCGTTTGTCGCGA
>JBGQJV010000194.1:0-8615 GCA_041499215.1 Gemmatimonadota bacterium
ACCGCCGAGGGGATCGATGCCCTGCTCGCCGGCGATGAGCCGCGACTCAGGCAGGTCACCGGCCTCAGCTTCCCAGCCCCGCTGCGGCCGCCGCCTCTGCTGGAAGATGTGCTGCCGCTGGTGCAGGGCCGGTTGCGAGCGGAGCCCGCCACCCTGGGCTGGTGGACCTGGCTCACCGTGGACCGTGCGGCCGGCCGGGTCACCGGCGCGATCGGATTCGGCGGACCGCCCGATGCCGATGGCGCCGTGATGATCGGCTACTCCACTTACCCGGGAGCGGACCGGCGCGGCTACGCCACCGAGGCCACCCGTGCGCTGATCGACTGGGCCCTGGCGCAACCGGGGGTCACTCGGGTGTGTGCCAGCATTCCGCCGGACAACGTGGCGGCCCGTCGTGTGGCGGAGAAGGTCGGCATGCGGGTGGCGGGGACGGTATGGGAAGAGGAGATCGACGATGTGCTGCTGTATGAGATAGGGCGGCGTTGAGCCGTCAGCCCTGCAGTCGTCAGTCGTCGGCGATGACCCAGCAGCCACCTCCCTCCGCTCCCCGTCCTGCCCCCCGAGGCCTATCTTCAACCCCATGCGCATCTACACCAAGACCGGTGACGCCGGGGAGACCGGCCTGTTCGGCGGCGGCCGGGTTCCCAAGGATCATGCCCGGGTCCAGGCCTACGGCGACGTCGACGAGCTCAACTCCGCGCTGGGCGTGGTCCGTGCCACCCAGCCAGTGCATTTCATGGATGATCTGCTGGAGACCATCCAGCGCGAGCTCTTCGCCCTGGGTGGCAACCTGGCGACGCCGGACCCCGAAAAGGTGAAGGAGGCGCTGGAGAAGGCGGAGCTGTCCGCCGACCGGATCGCCGCGTTCGAACGCCTCATGGACGAGGCCGACCACGAGTTGCCGGCGCTCCGGGCCTTCGTCCTCCCAGCCGGGACCCCGAAGGCGGCGGCACTCCACCTGGCCCGGACGATCTGCCGGCGGGCAGAGCGCAGCGTGGTCCGGTTGACGCATGAGGCGGGGGTTCCCGACCTGTTTGTGGTCTACCTGAACCGCCTGTCCGATCTGCTGTTCACCCTCGCCCGGCTGGCGAATCACCGGGACGGTGCGGGGGATGTGACCTGGTAGCTGCAGTTCCAAGTGCGAAGTCCTGAGTTCAAGGATCCTGCTCGCACTTGGAAGTTGGAACTCCGAACTTACCCCGCGCGGCGTCCGCTCTTACCATACGACCATGCCCATCATCCCCGTCCACCACGCCCTGGGCCTCTACGACGTCCACGTCACGCCGGGGGCGCTCCGGTCGCTGCCCGAGCTGCTGAGTCACGCGCTGGGGCACCGCAAGCTGGTGCTGATCAGCGATGAGGTGGTGGGCCGGCACTACGACGAGTGGACCCGGGTGAGCGCCGCGGTGGCTGGGGCGGTGGTCGGGCTCCGCACCGAGGCGCGGCTCAGTTTCCCCGCCGGCGAGGCCTCCAAGACGCGCGAAACCTGGATCCGGCTGAGCGACGAGATGCTGGGGTTGGGTCTCGACCGCCAGACCGCGGTGGTGGCACTGGGCGGCGGAGTCGTCGGCGACCTTGCGGGCTTCGTGGCGGCCACCTTCCTCCGCGGTGTCCCCTATGCGCAGGTGCCGACCACGCTGCTGGCGATGCTCGATGCGTCGGTCGGCGGGAAGGTGGGAGTCGACACGCCGCTCGGCAAGAACCTGATTGGCGCGTTCCATCCGCCGGCCATCGTGGTGGCCGATCCGCTCACCCTGCTCACCCTGCCCGACCGGGTCTACCGCGCCGGACTCGCGGAGGCGGTGAAGCACGGGGTGATCGCCGACGCGGGCTATTTCACCTGGATCGAAAGCACCGCCCCCCGGCTCGTCGCGCGGGACATCGAGGCCCTGACCCACCTCGTGACGCGCAGCGTAGAAATCAAGGCGGCGGTGGTGAGCGAGGACGAACGCGAAGCCGGCCGCCGGGCGATTCTCAATGCCGGGCACACCATCGCCCACGGGCTGGAGCAGGAGTCGCACTTCCGCTTGCCGCACGGTGAGGCGGTGGCGCTGGGGTTGCTGGCAGAGTGTCGCATCGCCGAGCGGATGGGGCTCGCTCCACCGGGTCTGGGCGAGCGGGTGCTGGGTGTGCTGCGCGCGCTGGGGCTGCCCACCCGCACCGCGAAGCGGCCGGAAATCGCGCGGGTTCTCGAGGCGATGCTGCATGACAAGAAGAACCGCGATGGCCAGGTCCGGCTGGCTCTGCCGACCGGCCTCGGCGCGATGCATGAAGGAGAAGGCCGGTGGACCGTTCCGGTCACCCAGGACCTATTGGCCTCGGCGGTGGGCGGATTAGCCTGATTTCACATCTCCCGCCGGGTTTTCAACTCGAAGTCCACATCCCCACAGCAGGCAACATCCACTCCCACAGCGACTTACCCACCTGACCCAGGGAGGAATCGGTGCCTCGCTGGGCCCCGACGTGGACAAACAGCGCAACCGGATGCCAATGAACGATTTGTGATGTGGAAAGTAGAAAATGCTTGACCACATTTTTGGCGGGTCCTATATTCGCACACCTTTTCGCGGTCACCCCCTCGACCGCCATTCCCAAAAAACTCGTCAGGTCTTCCGCGCGGAGCCGTCATGCCTTCGGTTCAGAGCCGGTCCAGAGCCTTTTTCCGTCCTACGGCGACCGGCGCGTTCGACCAATACCTGCAGGACATTCAGAAGCTCCCGATGATCACCGACCCGGCCGAGGAGAAGCGGCTGGCCCGGTTGGCGCAGAAGGGCGACGAAAAGGCGGCGGAGCGGCTGGTGACGGCCAACCTCCGCTTCGTCATTTCCTACGTCAAGAAGTACCAGGGACACGGACTGGACCTCTCCGAGCTGGTCGCCATCGGCAACGAGGGGTTGCTCAAGGCGGTGCGGAAGTTCGACCCGGATCACGGCGTCAAATTCATCTCCTATGCCGTGTGGTGGGTGCGCCAGGCGGTGCTCAAGGCGCTGGCCGAGCAGACCCGGAGCGTGCGCATCCCGCTCAACCAGAACTCCGCCCTGATCAAGATGTCCCGCGCGGAGACTTTTCTTTCCCAGGAGCTGGGCCGCGAGCCGACCGATCTCGAGATCGCCACCGCACTCAACGACTCGGTCGACAACATCCGCTCCGCCCGCCGGATGACTTCGGCGGAGCTCTCGCTGGACGCTCCGGTGGAGCGCAGCGACAAGGCCAGCGGCACCCTGGGAGAGCGGTTTGCCGGCAGCGAAGGGGGCGACATCGAGGAGCACACCGACGCCCGGCTGATGCGCGAGTTCATCGACCGCATCTTCGAGCGCTATCTCACTCCCCGCGAACGCAAGATCCTCTACCTCTACTACGGGCTCGAGGAAGGCAGCGAGGCTCTGACGCTGGAGAAGATCGGCGAGCTGCTCGGGGTCACCCGCGAGCGCATCCGCCAGATCCGCGAGCGGGCCTTCGAGAAGCTGCGCGAGTCACCCGACGTGAAGGGGCTCAAGGGATTCTGGGTGGCCGCGTAGACAGCCGTCAGCTGTCAGCCATCAGCCGTCAGCAAACCGGATGACAAGCCCGACCCCCGACGCGCTTTGCGCCGGGGGTCGTATCGCGTCATGCCTCTGAAGGCAGGAGGCTGACGGCTGACGGCTGACGGCTAATGGCTAACGGCTAATGGCTAATGGCTTTAGTATTCGCCCATGCCCTCCCGGCTCCCGCTTTTCCCGCTCAACCTGGTGCTGTTCCCCGGCGAGCCGCTTCCGCTGCATATCTTCGAGCCCCGCTACCGCCAGCTGCTATCCGACTGCCTCGAAGGCGACCAGCGTTTTGGCATCACCGCGGTCACGCCACCGGGCCCGGGCGCGGTCGGCTCCGTGGCACGGATCCGTGCGGCACAGCCGCTGGCGGACGGCCGATCGAATATCGTGGTCCTGGGAGAGCGGCGCTTTGCCATCCGGGCGATGCTGACCGAGGACACGCCGTATCCCGTCGCCGCGGTTGACGAGTTCGACGATCAGCCCGGGACCGCGCCGCTGCCGCAGGAGCGGGCTCAGCTGCTGGAGCTGGCCGAGGAGTACCGCAACGCCCTCGGCGTCCTGACCGACAATCCCGCGGACGATCCGGACTGGGCCGAGGGGACCGAGGCCTTCACCTTTCAGGTATCGGCCCTGGCGGACCTCGAGTTGGAGGCGAAGGCGGGGCTGCTCGCTACCCGTTCCACCCGCGAGCGCACCAGGGCTCTGCTCGATCTGCTGCCGCCGCTGATTCGGCTCGCGCAGGGACGGGCGGAAGTGCACTTGCAGGCCCGTACCAACGGCAAGGGCGGGCACGGGCACGACATCGTCACCGGCACATGAGGCCGGAACTGGTGGAGGCGCTGGGCCGCATCGTCGGCCAGCGCTGGGTGCGGCACCGCCCGGCGGAGCTGGCGACTTACGCGGCGGACGGACTGCCGACCCACGAGTCGGTGCCGGGCACCGTGGTGCTCCCGGGCTCCAAGGCCGAAGTGGCGGCGGTGCTCCGGCTATTGAGCCTTCTCAAGCTGCCGTTCGTGGCTCGCGGGGCCGGCACCGGTCTCTCCGGCGGCGCGCTGGCCGCGCGGGACGCGGTGCTGGTGACCCTCACCAGGATGAACCGGATACTGGCCCTGGACCCACGCCGGCGCCGGGCAGTGGTCGAGCCCGGAGTAATTAACGCGCGCCTCTCCGAGGCGGCCGCCCGGCACGGGCTGTACTACGTCCCGGATCCCTCCAGCCAGAGCGCCTGCACCATCGGCGGGAACGTGGCGGAGAACGCGGGCGGTCCGCACTGCCTCAAGTACGGGGTGACCACCAACCACGTCACCGCGCTCGAGGTGCTCGGCCCGGACGGCAGCAGCATGCGCCTGGGCTCCGCTCAGGGCGAGCCCTGGGGACCGGACCTCGTCGGGTTGTTCGTGGGCAGCGAGGGGATGTTCGGCGTGGCGGTGGAGATCACCGTACGGCTGGAGCCGATCCCGCGCATGATCCTGACGGTATTCGCCGACTTCATGGCGCTCCGGGCCGCGAGCGAGGCGGTCTCGGCGATCATCGCCTCCGGGGTGGTTCCGGCGGCGCTGGAGATGATGGATCGGTCATGCGTCCAGGCGGTGGAGGCGTCGATCTACGCTACCGGGGCGCGAACCGACGCCGCGGCGGTGCTGCTGCTCGAGCTGGACGGGTCGCCCGAGGCGGTCGCGGCCGATGGCGCGGTGGTCGAGGCCTTGCTCCGGCGCCACGGCGCCCGAGAATTGCGGAGCGCCGAGTCGGCGGCCGAGCGCGCCCGACTGTGGCAGGGACGGAAAAAGGCCTTTGGCGCGCTGGGACGTATCGCACCCGACCTGGCGGTCCAGGACGCGGTGGTCCCCCGCTCGGCGCTGCCCGAGATTCTCGATCGCATCGCCGTCATTCGCGACCGGCTCTCGCTCAAGATCAGCAACGTGTTCCACGCTGGTGATGGCAATCTGCATCCATGCATCAGCTTCGACCGGCGCGACGCCGATCAGGCCCGCCGGGTCGGGCAGGCCAGCAGGGAAATCATGGAAGCTTGCCTGGCGGTGGGTGGGAGTGTGACGGGTGAGCACGGCGTCGGCTCGGACAAGATGGAGTACATGCCGCTGGCGTTCAGCGCGCCGGCGCTCGATCTGATGTGTGAGGTTCGCCGGGCGTTCGACCCGGAGACCCGGGCCAATCCCGGGAAGATGTTCCCGACCCACACCTGCCGCGAGTGGCGGATGGGAGGGGCGAGATGACTGACGCCGTATTCCAGCGTTTGGCCCACCTGCTCGGTCCCGGGGGTGTGGAGCGCGATTCTCGCGGTCTGCCCCGGGCAGTGCCGGAGAGCGATGACGCCCTGGCGCTGGTGTGCCAGGCCGCCCAGGACGAGGGCTGGCGGTTCCGGCTCGAGGGCAACGGCAGTTGGCTGCCACCCGACACCCCAGCAGACCTGGCGCTCTCCACCCGGGGCCTCTCGCGGCTCGTGTCGGTGAGCCCCGCGGACCTGGTGGCTACGGTTCAGGCGGGGATGACTATGGAGGCGCTCCGAGACGCACTCGAGCAGCACCAGCTGTGGCTGGCACTGGACCCGCCGGGCCGGCCCGACCGCACCATCGGCTCGGTCGTCGCCACGGGCACGAGCGGCCCGCTCCGGCACGGCTTCGGACCGGTGCGTGATCACGTGCTCGGCTTGACGGTGGCCACCGGCGATGGCCGGCTGGTGGAGGCTGGAGGCCGGGTGGTGAAGAACGTGGCGGGCTACGACCTGACCAAGCTGCACGTCGGCGGCTTCGGCGGATTCGGGGTGATTACTGAACTCAACCTGCGGCTGCGTGCCCGGCCCGCGGCGGACGTCACCCTGGTGGCGAGCGGTGGCCGGCACGCGCTGAGCGCGGCGGCGCGCCAGCTGGTGGAGGCGCAGATCGGGGCGGTTTCCCTGGAGCTGCTCACCCCGGCCTGGGCAGCGCTGCCGGAATGGGCCCTGGCGGTCCGGCTCTCGGGCACCGAAGGCGGTGTCGCCGCCGAAGCGGACCGGGTCGCGACGGAGACGGAGCTCGACTGGGAGCGACTCCCTCCCGAACGGGCTGCGGCCTTCTGGAGCCTCGTGGCCCGGGCACCACTCGGCGCGGAGGTTGCCATCCGGCTTGGTGCGCTGCTCGATGGCATCGACGACACAATCGATCTGGTGGTAGAAACGCTGGGCGAGAGCATGCTCTCGGCGGGAGTCGGCAGCGGGATGCTGCGCTGGGCCGGTGAGGCTGAGGCGGATGCGCTGCGCGAGCTGCGCCGCCGCGCCGCCCCGCGGGAAATCCCGATGACCCTCGAGCGCGCCCCGTGGGACCTGCGCCGCGCCGTCGGGCACTTCGGCGCCTATCGCGAGGGCGTGGGGCAACTGGTCGGCCGGCTGCGCGGGACGTTTGATCCGAAGGGAGTGATTGCGGTGGCGTTGGAAGGGTCGGAGTGACTGAACCGGGCGGGAAGGGCGGGAGCGGCGGAAGAGGCGGGGGGCTCGAGGAGTTTCCCGCCTCTTCCGCCACTTCCGCCTTTTCCGCTCTCGACCCCTGCGTCCATTGCGGCTTCTGCCTGCAAGCCTGCCCCACCTACCTCGCCACCGGCGATGAGGCAGACAGTCCCCGCGGCCGGATCGTCCTCATGCGCGCCCTCGAGCGCGGCGAGATCGCGCCCGACGACCCCGCCCTGCTGCAGCACCTCGACGCCTGCCTGGGTTGCCGTGGCTGCGAGCCGGTGTGCCCTTCAGGCGTCGGGTACGGCCGGGGACTCGAGGCGGCGCGCGAACTGCTCGCTGAACGGCGCGGGTTGCGGCCGCTCGCACGGCTGGTCCTCGGCATCTTCGGCTCTCGGGCCCTGTGGCGGCCACTGTTTGCCCTGGCCAAGGTGTTCCGGGACCTCGGGCTGGCCGAACGACTTGCCGGAAGTGGACGGTTCGGGTTCGGCATGGGAATGGTGGCGGCGACGAGCCCGGCAAATCATGGTGTGGCCCCAAGGCATGCCTTGGGGCCACCGACGCCCAAAGAAACCTCAGGTCCCACCGTCGCTCTCTTCCGCGGCTGCATCATGCAGGGGCTGTTCTCGCACATTCACGAGGCCACCCGCCGCACTCTCGACGCCAATGGCTACCGGGTGGTGGAGGTACCGGATCAGGTCTGCTGCGGAGCCCTGCACGAGCACGCCGGGGACCGCCGCAACGCGGAGCGGCTGGCGCGGCGGAACGTGGCGGCGTTTGCCGGCAGCGCCGACCTCGTCGCCCTCAACAGCGCCGGCTGCGGCGCGCTGCTCAAAGACTACGGCCACCTGCTGGGTTCGACCGAGGGGGCGGCCTTCGGCGCGCGAGTGAAGGACGTGACCGAGCTGCTGGCCCAGGCGGGGCCGCGACGCGGGGGATCGCTTCCGCTCGACGTGGCCTACGACGCTCCGTGTCACCTGCAGCACGCCCAGCGGGTGCACGAAGCTCCGCTCGCCGTGCTCCGGGCGATACCCGATCTCCGGCTGCAGCTGCTCCCCGGGTCGGATCATTGCTGCGGCAGCGCCGGGATCTACTCCATGCTCGAGCCGGCTCTGTCCCGGGCGGTGCTCGATGCCAAGCTACAGAGCTTCGCTGAGGCGTCCCCCCGGCCAACCGTGGTGACGACGGGCAACCCCGGCTGCCTGATGCAGATCGGTGCCGGTCTCAGGGCGGTGGGGCTTCCGGCGCGGGTGGCGCATCCAGTGGAGTTGCTGGACTGGTCCTATGCGAAAGGGGGGGTGTACCAGAGTGAGGAGTAAGGAGTGAGGAGTGAGAGGTGAGAAGTGAGGAGTAAGGAGTGGCATGGTCCGGTTCGTACCTTGAGGGATTCCTCCCCTCGCTTCGCTCGGGTCGGAATGACGAGGGTCCCCATTACTCCTCACTCCTTACTCCTTACTCCTCACCCCCTGCGCCACACTCCTTAACCCCGCGCCCGGTTACCTTCAGGCCATGCACCGGGCCATCCTCTTCGACTTCAACGGCGTCATCGTCAATGACGAGCCGCAGCACTGCGAATCCCTGATCGCCACCCTCGCCACCTACGGCTACCGGCTGGATCGCGAGGGGTACTATCGGGAGTATCTCGG
>JBGQJV010000195.1:0-8584 GCA_041499215.1 Gemmatimonadota bacterium
GTTTCGGCGCCTTCGCGTTCCCGGTCGGGATCGTGCCCTGCGAGTCTGTCGAGCGACCGCCGGAGCACCTCCCGGCCGGCGGCCTCCGCGTCATCCAACCGGACATCCACCGCGCGCGCGACCGCGTCGCTCGCCGAGCCGCAGATGGCGTCGTGGAAATGAGTCTGGACCACATCCCGCCACGCGCGGCGGAGTATCGCCAGTCCGGTCCGCTCGCCACCTCCGGGTTCGAGCGACGCCAGGGCATCGAGCGGCTCGGCCAGGCGAGTGAGCAGGAGTTCCGTCTGGCTGTTCCGCCGCTTGATCGGCGCGCGGGTGGAGTGGGTCCCCTGCAGGGTCCAGGTGTAGCCGTACGACCAGCGTAGCTCTCCTTGAATGACCCGCAGGTCACGGGCCTCGCGGCTCGCTTCGGCGAGGAAGAGTTCCAGGCGCGACAATCGGAATTCAATCGACCGATCGATTGCCGCGAGCCGCTCCGCCAGGCTGGCCAGATCCGGGGGCGCGGCATGGTGATCGGCGCCGACGAAGACCGCGACGTGTCGGCACGCCGCGCGCGGCAGGACCTCGCTGGCAACCCGCCGCCAGGCGGTGGCGAGCTCCCCAGGCGGCACCAGGAGATTAGATCCGATCTCGTAGCCGTCCGGAGGCAGGTGATACAGCAGCACCCGGCGTCCGTCGGGAGCCTCCCACCACGCCAGGTCGCGTCCCCCGGTCGCATCGTTCCCGAGGCCCCGCCAGACCACCGCAGTCCCGAGCCCGTATTCGAGCCCGATCGCCGGGAGTACGGCAGGGTGTCCAAAGGCGTCCGGCGAATAGATGACGTCCAGGGAACGTCCCAGCGCCGTGGTATCCGCCCGGCCAAGCGCGAGGTTCCTGAACAGCGACTCGCCGGCGGGTATCTGCTCGTCGGCCAGGATGTACCATGGTCCGGTGCCGATGCGCCCGGCACGGACGAGGTCTGCCACCCGGTCGCGACGCTCGGGCCGCATGCCCAGGTAGTCCTCGAGCAGCGCGGTCTGCCCGTCGAGCAGGAACCCCGGCACCGCGGGCTCGCGCTCGAGAAGGGAGAGCAGTCCGTCTACCGTCTCCGCCAGACGCGCCCGGAACCCGCCCAAGGGCAGGTACCACTCGCGGTCCCAGTGGGTGTGAGGAATGAGGTGGATGACGGTGGGCGGCATCGGACCGAAGCTAACCCGACCGTCCGGTCGCGCCATCGGGCTGGTCTCCCCGGATCCACCCGGGTCACGGGGCCGGAGATCCGGGTCGCGCGCCGAGTCTAGCTGGCCGGCTTTTCCCGGAGCGTCTCCCGCTTGAGGCGGATCTCGGCCATGAGGTGCTGGAAGCGCCGGATCCGCCCGGAGTGAAACAGCAGCATCGCCAGGGTGTAGGTGGTGCCGCCCACGCAGACGGTGAGCGCCAGGCGCCCGGCCCGGGAAAGGTCGTCGGCCGGTGGCCACTGCTGGAGCAACCAGACCACGGCGGCCATGAGCAGGACGGCACTGACGGCCGGCCACAGCGACTGCAGATACTCGGCCGCCGTGAGCTGGATTCGACGGTGCAGGCGGACGTACATCGGCGCCTGAGTGAACGGGTAGGCAATCAGCCAGGCCGTCGCGACTCCGACCAGGCCCCACTGGCTGCCCACGATGAACGCGATCGGCATGATCGCCAGCGCGAGCATCGCGACGTGCATCGCGTACCGCACGTCACCAACCGCCGCCAGTACCCGCGACAGGAGGGCGGTTACCGACTGGTAGGCACCGAAGATCCCCAGGATCTGCAGCGGGGCGATCGCGCCCTGCCACTGGGCGCCGAACGCCAGCAGCACCAGGTCCTCGGCCACCAGGGCGAGCCCGATGGAGATGGGGAACGTCAGAATGGCGAGGCCCTCGGTCATCGAAAGCAGATATCGCCGCAGCGAGGCCGGGTCGGTTTGTACCTCGGAAAACACGGCGGGGGCGACTCGCAGCATGAGGGTGGTCACCTTCTCGACGGCCATCATTCCGAAGGTGGAGCCGATCGAGTAGAGCCCCACCGCCACCTCGCCGATCCACTTGCCGATCACCAGCTTGTCCGACCCGGTGTAGACGTACCAGCACAGCCGCTCGACGATCACATGCCTGCTGAACCGCAGCACCGGACGGAGTGAGGGCCACACCGGCCAGGCGTAGCCGCACGGCGAACCCGCGACCACCAGAGCGCTCATCACCCCCTGCCCGACCAGGGGGCCGATGGCCAGGGCCCAGTACCCCCCACCCAGGAGGGCTACCAGCAGCGTCGTTGTCGCGGCCGTAAGCGACTGCACGACCTGGGCGGCCGCGAGGAAACGGAAGCGCAGGGCCTTCTGGAGCAATGCGGAGGAAACGCTGCCCAGCGAGGTCAGCACCAGGGCGATGCTCATCACCCGGATCAGGGTGGCCAACCGCGGCGAAACGAAGAACCCGCTCACCGGGCCGGCGAGGGCCCAGGAGGTCGCCACGGCGGCGCCGGCCAGCAGGAGCGCCACGGTATTGAGCTGGGCGACCTGACCGGGAGACAGGCCCCTGATCGTCACGACCGCGGTGCCGATGCCGAATTCGCTCAGCAGGGAGGCCAGCCCGAGGTATACCGCCGCCAGCGCCACGAGGCCGTAATCGTCCGGTGACAGGAGCCGGACCACGATCAAGGTCGAGGCCCAGGTCAGGGCCTGGGCAATCCAGCTGGCGGCACCGGTCCAGGCTACTCCTTTCACGAGCGCGGCGTCCAGGGAATGTCGGGACCGTGGCGTATCGGTCAAGCCGCCCCCAGAAGGACAGAGCAAAACCGCGTATCCAGCGGGTGTCCACCTAACAGAAGGCCTCTGCCATCCGCGGGACCGGATGGGGGGCAGCCGGCGTGCCGGGTGGCTTGACTCAGCCGGTCCTGCCTTGCAGTTGACGGGACGGCCGCAGTCACCGAAAATGCGGTCATCCCCAGGCGCCAGCTCAGGACTGGAGTTCCGGGCCGGAGCCCCTCGCTCCGGTGGGCAGCGGACATGGGTGGGGCCGGGAAACCTTCAATCGAGGCAGCTCCAAGCCAATGTGTGGATTCGTCGCCATCTCCATGCTGGCGGGCCGTCACCTCAACTCGGCTCGGCTGTCGGCCATGCGGGACAGCATGCGCCACCGCGGACCCGACGGGGCGGGCCTGATCATCGACGACACGGTCGGTCTGGCCCACCGCCGGCTTGCCATCATCGATCGCTCCGCCGCCGGCCATCAGCCGATGTGCAACGAGGACCGCACCGTCTGGCTGGTATTCAATGGGGAGATCTACAACTACGTGGAGCTCACGGCCGACCTCAAGAAACAGGGTCACCAGTTCCGCTCCCATACCGACTCCGAGGTCATCCTCCATCTCTGGGAGGAGGTGGGCGAGCAGTGTGTGGAGCGGCTCAATGGGATGTTCGCATTCGTGATCTGGGATGGCCGCCGCAAGGAACTCTTCGCCGCCCGCGACCGGGCCGGCATCAAGCCGCTCCAGTACTACCTGGGGCCGGATCGGTTCATCGCGGCTTCGGAGATCAAGGCGATCCTCGCCGACCCCGCGGTTCCCAACCGGCCCGACTATCGGGGGCTTTCCGACTGCCTGATGGTCGGCTATCCCCTGGGAGACAAGACCTGCTTCGAGGGCATCCGCCAGTTGCAGCCTGGCTGGGCGCTGTCCCTGCGCGGGGAACGCCTGCGGACCTGGCAGTATTGGGACCTTCCCTTCAGATACGACCGGGGCCGCTCGCTGGACGACACGGTCGGCCAGCTCGCCGAGCTGATGGATGATGCAGTCCGGCTGCAGTGCCGCAGCGATGCCCCCCTGGGGTGTCACCTGAGCGGCGGGCTCGACTCCAGCACCCTCGCCGCCCTCACCGCGCGCCACTACAGTCCGCTCAACACCTTCTCGATCAGGTTCGAGGGAGGCCCGGCCTTCGACGAATCCGCCTTTGCCTGGTCGGTAGCTCGCCACCTCGGCTCGGTGCACCACGAGGCGACGCCGGGCGCCGGAGACCTCGAGGCGCTGCTCGGCACCCTCGCGTGGCATGCCGACGGGCCCATGCCGGATGTCTCGAGTTTCTCCTACTACACCGTGGCCCGCCTGGCCGCCAAGCAGGTGAAGGTCGCGCTCACCGGCCACGGAGGCGATGAGATCTTCGCCGGCTATCCCGCGCAGTTCGCGGCGGCCTATGGCGATACCTCGATGTTCGACCTCTCGAACCGGCCAGTCCAGCGGGTCCCGCTGCTGACCCGGGTAAACCTGGGGCTCCGCCGCTACGGGCTGCTGGGTGCCGCCCGCCGCGTGCTTCAGCGGGCCGGAAAACACCCGGAGACGCTCGAGGCCCTGTGGATGCGGCTCCATTGCGGTTCCGCCCCGCTGGAGAACCCCCTGCTCCGGCCGGAATTCCGGCGGGCACTGGCGGGGTACGACTCTCGAATCGAGTACCTGGCCCCGCTGCGCCGCGCGGACACCGACCAGGATCTCGACCGCTGTCTCTACCACGATCTTCGAAGCTACCTCCCGGGACTGCTGCACCAGGAAGATCGCGCCAGCATGGCGGTATCCCTCGAGTCCCGGGTGCCCCTGCTGGACCACCGGATCATGGAGTTTCTCGCGACGGTCCCCCCGGAGCAGAAGGTCGCGGGACGCGAGCCCAAGAGCCTGCTCCGCCGGGTCGCGGCTGGCCTGGTGCCACCGGAGATCGTGAGCCGGCGCGACAAGGGCGCCTTCGGGGTTCCGGTCGACCGCTGGCTGTTCGGTGAGCTGGCGCCCCGCTTTGACCAGATCATCTTCTCGCCGACCGCGCTCGACCGCGGAATCTTCGACCCGGTCGAGCTGCGAAGCGGGTGGCACGGGGCCCCGGGACGCTGGAGCGCGATGAGCATCGAGCTTTGGTTCCGGCTGTTCATCGACCGGGACCGGGAGTGGCTCGACCGGATCGTCGCGGCCTGACGCGGGAGCGGCCCGGACGGGCGCGCTGAGTCTCTGAGGACGGCGCATCTGGCCCAGGGCCGTCACAGCACTCCCCGACGTTTGAGCCGGTTGTACTGCTCCACGACCGCGGCGCTCGCGCCCGCCGGAGACACGTCCAGCACCAGCACCCCGCGATTGCGCATTTCGGCCAGGGCCTCCTCGCGGGACTGCAGCAGTTCCTCGGCCGCGGCCCGCTCGAAGGCCCCGGCCGTGGTGCTGGGACGGGCGGTTGCCAATCGTTCCAGCGCCGGGTTCCTGAGCACAACCGCCAGCGGCAGGTGGCGCGGGCGCAGGGTTCCGACCTGGGCCACCAGCGCCTCGCTCGCCGTCCGGTCGATCACATCGGTAAACAGGACCGTCAGCGCCCGCTTGCGGTTGCGCGCCGCCAGGTAGGCAAAGGCCGCCGGATAGTTCGGCTCCACCAGCTTGCCCTGGATCGAAGCGAGCGCGTCGACCACCGCCCTCAGAGCCCGCCGGCCGCGGGCCGGGGCAATGAACTGCTGGATCTCGTCGGCGAACACCATCAGACCGATATTGTCGTCGTGCTCCTCGGCGCTGTGCGCGAGGTGCAGCGCCGCCTCGATCACCGACTCGAGCCGCGCGCGGCCGTCCACCTCCGCGGTGAGCATCCGGCCGGCGTCCACCACCAGCAGCACCTGCTGGCGCCGCTCGTCCTCGTACTGCCGCGCCATCACCTTGCCCCGGCGCGCCGTTGCCTTCCAGTCGATGGTCCGGGTGTCTTCTCCCGGCACCCACTCCTTCAGACTCTCGAACAACCGGCCTTCGCCCAGCCGACGCACATTGCGGAAGCCCGCCTCGCGCCGCCGCTGCACCTGGGTTGGCAGCGACCGGAGGGAGGCGCCGACGAGATTGGGATAGACCGTTGCCTGCCACGGCAGCTCGCGCCGGGCCTGCCGCCACACCAGCCCCCAGGGGCCGGCGATCCTGAGATGCATCCTGCCACCGCTGCTCTTCCCGCGCCGCTCGGGATGCAGCAGGACTTCTTCCCGCAGGGTCGCCTCGCCCGCCAGCTCCACCCGCCGCTCCACCCCTTGGGCAGGCCGGAGCTCTGGAGGAAACACCTCCCGCACCAGCAGGACCAGCGGGCGGGAGAGTGGATTGCGCCAGCGATAAAGCACCGGCAGCGCCCGGCCCACCGAAAAAGCGGGCGGCGCCTCGCGCACGATGCCGATCGCCTTCGGGTCGAGCCCGGCGAGTCGCCAGCCGTCCACCACCAGGAGCAGGAGCCAGAGCAGGTCGAGGCCCGCGAGAATCGGCCCCGCCTGCGGCCAGATCAGGCCCAGGAGGGCGATCGGCGCGAACAAGGCCAGGCCGAGAAACCAGCGCTGGGACGGGAGGTACATGCTTATCGCGGGGCCTCGATCCGCTCCAGAATGGTTCGCAGCGCCTGGTCGGGGGTGACGCCTTCCAGTTCCAGCTCCGGCGCCACCGCGATCCGGTGACGGAGGACCGGAGGAGCGAGCAGCTTCACATCATCGGGAACGACATACGCGCGCCCGTCGAGCAGCGCCGCCGCCTGGGCCAGCTTGAGGAGCGCCACGCTGGCCCGGGGCGACGCGCCGAGAGTAAGGGCGGGCGCGTCTCGCGTGGCCCGCACCAGACCGGCGATGTAGGCCACCAGGGTTGGCTCCACCCGCACCCGCCGCACCGCGGCGCGGAGTGCTGCCAGCCCCGTCGCGTCCAGTACCTGCGACACCCCGTAGCTTCCCGGCTCGGCTGCCTCGAACCCCTCCAGCACCCGGACCAGCACCCCCCGCTCGGCGGCCTCGTCAGGGTAACCCAGGAGGCTCTTCAGCAGGAAGCGGTCCAGCTCCGCCTCGGGCAGCGGATACGTCCCCTCGAACTCGATCGGATTCTGGGTCGCAAACACCGTGAAGCTGGCGGAGAGCGGATGACTCGTCCCGTCGACCGTCACGTGCCGCTCCTGCATCGCCTCGAGCAGGGCCGCCTGGGTCTTGGCCGGCGCCCGGTTGATCTCGTCGCCCAGCACCAGATCGCCGAACAGTGGCCCGGGGCGGAAGCTGAAGCTGCCCTGCCCGGTCAGCAGGTTCACCCCGGTGATGTCGCTCGGCATGAGGTCGGGGGTGAACTGGATGCGGCGGAACTCGAGGCCCAGGGCCTGGCTCAGCGCCCGGACCAGCAGGGTCTTGGCGGTGCCCGGCGCGCCTTCGAACAGCACGTGTCCCCGGGCCATTAGCGCAAGCACCGTCTCGCGCAGCACCGCCGCCTGGCCCAGGATCACCCGGCCCAGCTGCTCCACGATCCGGCGGGCAGACTCGGCGTGGGCGTTGACTTCCTCGTTCGTCAGGGGCGCAGTTCCTCCCACACATCCTCCACGGCGTTGGCGGCCCGCAGCACGCCGTCCGGCGGCTGTCCGGGACCGGTCAGCGATTGCAGCGTGCGGGCGGCGTCCTTGGCGCGCGCGCTGCGGACATTGGTTGCGAGACGCTCGACCCAGGAGCGCCAGTCCTCGGTACGGCCCCGCTGGCCGGCCGGCTGCAAGCGGCGGCGGAGCCCCTGTACCACGGCGCCGATGGCGACGTCGTGGCCCCGGGCGGCGGCGAGCGCGGTGGCCAGCGCCCGGACATGCTCCAGCGGGGAGCGCCGCCGGCGCTGGATCACCGGCCGCACCGGCCCGAACCGGATCGCCCCGGCAAGCAGCATCAGCACGCCTACCAGGGCCAGCTGCCAGGCGGCCCACCCCCATGGTGAGCGCAGACTCCAGGCGAGGGTGGCATCAGCCAGTGATCCGCCGCTGCCGAACCCCTGGTGGCCTTCGTCGAAGATCACTCGGCCATACATGCCGGCCAGCAGCTGCAGGGCAAACGGCCCCGCCTCGGTTTCCCGGAGGGAGCGGTTGCGCAGGAGCCCGGCGTCGGCCAGAAGCAGCACCTGCCGATCCATGTCTCCCCGGACCAGCCGCAGCGCTACCACCCGGCCGGTCGTGGTCATGAGCAGGGTGTCGATACGGATGATGGGTGGCACTGTACAGGTGGTGACGGCCGCGTCCGACACCCGGCTGGAATCCTCGATCACCGTGTCCAGGGCGGAGGCCAGTACCGCGCTGACCTTCGGCCAGACGCCCGGTGCCCGGATCCGAATGCTGTCCCCGAACCGGATATCGGGGCGGAACCCGAAGCACCGCATGATGCGCCCGCTGGCCGGCCCCGCCAGCAGCAGATCTCCTCCCGTCGGCCCCACATGCCACCCGAGAATATCCTGGACCTCGGCGCTGGAGATGCCGACCACCGGGTCGATGATCGCGAGGATCGAGCGGCGGGTGGAGTCCCCGTCCACCCGGAGCTGACGGGGCCGGCGGCGGAGTCGTTCCACCTGCACACCGAGCCGCGTAAGCGCGTCGGCCAGGGCCCGCGTGCCGCGTGGCCCGGGAATGTAGGATGAGGCCCGCGGGTCCTGCTCTTCCGGCCGGTTCTCCCGCTGGCCCAGCGCCGCGGCCAGCGCGACCAGCAGGATCACCGCCCCGATCCCGATCGCCGCTTCAGTGCGCGGCCGCATACCGTTCCGCCGCGGTCCGCTCCCGCCAGGCCGCGAAGTCAGCGGGGCCGCACGGCTCCCGGGCAAA